>JAVBKF010000080.1:0-4164 GCA_031554215.1 Caryophanales bacterium | reverse complement strand
TACCCACTATACTTGCTAATTGACTAAATATTGGAGCCACTTTTTCGAGAACGTCTTTTATAATACCGAAACCTTTTGATAAGGCTTTCCCTAAAGTAGTAAATGGACGAAAATGTTCTTCTGCTCCTTCGGCTAAAGATTTAGCCCCACTTAAATCTATTCCTTTAAAACCACTAAATACATCTTTTATTTTTTCAGAAGCTTCTTTGATTTTATCGGCAGCTTTGGATATAAGTTCTTGAAGTGTTTGGAATGCAGGAGTTGATAATTCGACAACCGCTAGAATAACATCTTTAATTGTTCCGAAAACTTTATTAAAAACATCTCCAGTTTTAATAGCATTATCGAGACCAACTAAGAAATCTCCAATATTGGCCGTAAATGTTAAGAGTCCACTAGCACCAGGCAAAAGAGCTCCCACTAATTCAATAACATTATTTTTAAGAGCGTCAAAAGCTTGCTTACCAATATCGAGAATGGCGAATAAACCAGCAAATGTTCGTTTTATCTTATCTGCGGTATCTTCTCCTATTTTGAAGTTCTTAGTAACTGCTTCAATACCTTTTGAGATCTCGACAAGTTTTTCTCCAGTCATTGGTGGAAATACTTGCTCAAAAGATTCTTGCACTGGTTTTAAAATTTGCATTAACCCTTTGAACGAATTAGATAGAGCATTTATTATTGAATCTCTACCGCCATTATCTTTCCAAAATTTTAACATTGCATTACGAGCATCGGTAGAAGACCCAACAAGATCATTAAAGCCATCATTTATCGCGGTGAATAAAGCTGCGGATTCCTCTTTATCGCCAAGTATATTTTCCCATGATATGGCCCATCCAGATTGAACAGATTCCGTCATGGTACCCATAAGTTGGGTAAAAGTTTTAACTTGCGTCGCGGCCTTAATTAAAGCTTCATCTTCAGCAAATTTATTTAAAGTTTTAGTTAACACTTCTGTTTTTAACCATCCATCTTGAAGTGTTTCTCTAAATGGTTTAGATTCATCAACAAATATTCCAAGCTCTTTTGCTGATTCTTTTAATGCATTTTGAAATAGTTCTCCCCCCATACCAGCATTTACAACAGAATTCCAATCTTGAAGACCTACTTTTCCAGAAGCTAAAGCCTGAGAAAGTTGATACATGGCCGTAGCCGCTTGTTCAGCAGAAGATCCGGAGCCAGCAGCAAGATTAGCTATACCCTTAATGGCCGATACTGAGGTATCTAAATCGACACCAGCGGCCGTAAAAGTTCCAATGTTTCTAGACATCTCAGCGAAATTATATATGGTTTTATCAGAGTATTCATTAAGCTCACCCAAGGCATCATTGACTTGATCAAGAGTTGTGCCTTTACTTGCGGTGTTCGTCATTATTGTTGTAATGGCATTCATTTTGGTTTCGTACTCTTTTAAACCAGTCATAACTGGGTCAACCGTAAGCGACTTAACAAGTTTAATGCCTGCATTTACTGCCGCATTAGTAATGTTTACCAAGGCGGTGACTCCCATCATTCCCAATGCTGAAAATTTGTCAGATATCGATTGTACTCCTGATGCGAGTCCACTTAAAGAATTTCCCTTTCCGGTAGTGTCTAAACTCTTATTAAGACCATCAAGAGATTTCATACTAGTCGATATTCCTTCTTCAAACTGTTTATTGTTGAACTGCATATCAACAATACGTTCGTCGATAGATTTCACCTACTAGTCACCTCCCGCCAAGCTTCTTCTGTAATCTTGTCAAATATTGGTTGGAGGGCTGGATTAATATAATCTTTCCCTTGGACAAAGCCGCCATTACGAGTGCCGTGTCCATATTGTAAGAGGATTGCTATTGGTATACCTCTTACAGTATTCGAGTTTGTCCAAATTATGGAGATCGAGCCCTTGTTACCTTTGATTACATATCCCCAAGAGCTCGCCGTTAATCCCGAATCAATTGGCGTAGCCTCAGCAAGAGCACGAACTCCTTGTTGACCGTAAGTATCCAAGATATTTTTGAAATTAATTTCTTTAGTACCTTTAAGAAACCTTTCAGTATTTTTGAAATTGCCTCTAACTTTAATAACTACTGCCATTTTGATTCTCCTTTCTCTTATATCTTCTTCATAAAATCCTTTGAGACCCACCCAAGATCAGATTTAAGTTTACACCATTTTGATGCCCCTGGACCATTAGCCTCTTCAACTATAGTATAAACGTTTTTGTCATTCATTAAAGTCTTAACCACAGGATAGTCTGTTCCTGGGCCTTTGCGAACATTCAGGGCAATAACTTTAACCGAAACTTTATATGGTTCAAATTTATCATTGATCGTCTTCTCAACATCTTTGATCGTCTTCTCAACATCTTTGATTTGTTGTTGTGGTTTTTGAATTTGAGAATTAAGAATTTTATTAACCTCAGTCGCTATATAATCATGATGACTATATAGATATTCTCCAGGACAACTTTTATTAGCAAACCATTGATGTACGGTCATGTTTTGTTTATCAATTTGACCAATTAGATTTTTGTTGCCTTTCCAAAGAAGTTGCTTAATGTTATTGCGCTTACAAATATCAGCAATAAGTTTAATAAGAGAAGTCATTGCCACGTCTGTTACATGCCATTCTGGAGCTCCACTATCATTTGCCACTTCAATTGTTACTGCACGATTGTCGTTTGATGCTGATGATGTGCACCACGAACGATCATTCTCATCACAATATAAACCAATTCGACCGTCAGATCCAACTCCATAGTTGCTTGAGGCTTGGCGGCCTGGCTGACCAAAGATATTACCAATGGTTTCAACTGTACAATTACCAGCAACACAATGAATAGAGATTGTATCTATGATATGATTTCTTGGAGAACTTCTATTTGGCGAGATTCTCGTATAATTTACTAAGGAAGAATTATTCATTTTCGTTTTCTCCTTTGTTGTTCGTAATATTTTCTATTACTGTTTTATTACATCCTGGGCATATAACTTCATCACCATTTTGTTTTTCTGGATCTATGTCGAAGAAATAACATTTATTGTTAATGGTTTTTTTGCAGATAACACATGTTTTCTTTTCCATAATATCATCCTTTCGTATTAAATTGAGATCGTCGAGATTCATTTAAGGCTCTACGATTCGATAGCATATCTTTTTTCCCCATTTTCTTCGGAGGTTGATTCTTGAGATTACACACTCTAATTAATGTTAATAATCTATTTAAATGCCATTTCTGACATTCCATTGGAATACTCTGAGCAATCATCCAATAATAAATAATTTCTGACGTAATGACTTCTTTATTAGATTTGGCATTTGGTTGATCATTGAACCAAGTAGCTGTCATAGGGGCATTAATATACTCTGTAATTGTATCGAATATTGAATCTGGAATGTTATTGTAAATGTCTTTCGAGACATTTTGATTGATCGTCATACATTGAACATAGTCAAGAATTTCTTTATTCGTTTTGTCACTTTTTCCTAAGAAAGGTTTACACCAACTTGACTCCCATTTTGAAATAGAAACAAGAGAATGCTCAAGTTGTAAAATCTCGTTTTTTGTATTGATGAACTCTTGAGTCTTTTCGTCAAAGAATTCTTGTTCTGGAATTACAACTTGTAACATTCGTCTCGTCTCCTTTTTATAAATTTTATTTACTGTCTTTTAAACCCATGTTTTGTGGCACAATAGCGTTTATAAACTTTGCTGCGGCATCTGCATCCGTTGCGAGTTCCATGAATAAATCACTATACGCCTCTGTTTGAGAAAAGGCTTCTGAAAGCTCTTTACTTTTAATAAATCGTTTACCATCCGCAGATTTTTCACCATAAGATCTGAGTACAAGATCTTTGAATGTCTCAATGATTTTTTTACTATCGCGTTCGGCAATAATCTTGTTTAACATTTGAACCATTCCGCCAGATGTACCCATTTCCATTTCCATAACTTCGGCTTTCGATAAGTTAAAGTAGAAATCCTCTTCTCTTTCAACATTATCGAAGTCTATATATTTAATTTTCTTTTTAAGCATAGTGATTACTCCTCTCAATATTTAAGTTTATTTTGATATTTTAAGCCGCAGCAAATATGGCCGCTACTTCATCTGGTAAAAGAAGATGAGGAACTACAGCTGTTACTGGAGGTACTGCTGTTGCATCAGCGTCGATACC
>JAVBKF010000074.1:0-3152 GCA_031554215.1 Caryophanales bacterium | reverse complement strand
CAAAACATATTAAAGTCAATTGTAAATTGTTTGACAAATGAAAATGCTCACAAGTTAGAGAACCGATTTATTTTTATTCAACATGATGAAAAAGTCAATCACCCAGAGATTGCTCCGCATTCTATAAATTTTGATGGGAATATTATATCAATGACAAAAGTTACCCTTTCTGATTTCGGACAATTGTATGATGCTCTCAATGAAAAAAAATCCGCCCTACCTGCTAGGATGCTTCGTTTATTTAAACAGGAGTTTTATGATTATACATTGACAAACACACCTACTACAAACCTGAGAGTTGCAACACTCGATGATACTAGGGTTGACGATGATGAACTCGTTTTGGCAATAGGAAAAGCATCTGATTTTGGATTAAAAGGATTGAAGGGACTAACGGGTGATGAGTGGTATCGAAATATTATTATTAGCGATCTAGAGTTTACTGCTGACGAGCTGTTGGAGAACGCTTATCCGAGCTTAATAAAGCAGAATAATATCTTACCTCTGAATAAGTATCTTTCTGAGTCAACTAAAGAATTTCCGACATGCGCATCTAACGCAAAGGATAACGATTTTGAGAAAATTATTAGCAGTACAATTAAAAAACAACGCAATAAAATCCGAATTTCTAATAGAAGTGTGCTTGCGATATGGAATAGCTCAATCTCTTTTGAAAAAAAGACAAGCTTTATTGCACATTTAACAATTCAAGAAATAATCGCAAATGATTTAGAAGCTATCCTGAAAGAGATATTTGTGAAAAATGCAGATATCCTGTCTACAGCTACTACTCCAGAAAAAACAAACATTCGACGTTTAATTAGGATTTTTGATTACCTGAAGTACGCTGTAAAATGAAAAGCAAAAGAGCCTTGGTTAAAGTGAGCAATTAATTGCCACCGAAACAAGGCTCCTTTTAATACATTCCAGTACCTCTTCAAGTGAAGTACTAATTAAATTAATACCTAAATGAGAAAGTACTTATTATTTACTGTTAGCAGAAAACCCTGCTTTTATTATTATATTCTTTTTTAAATTTTTGTCTATATCTTTATCCAAAAATCAGCTCTGATATAAATCCCCATTCATCCCATCAAGGCTGTCTTGCATTTGTTCGATGAAATCTTTTGAATAAGGTCTGAACGTTTCAAGGGAACTGTCCATTTTCTGAATTCCCGCTTGGAAGGCTTCATGATCGATTTCAATTGTTGCTGCACAACTATTTTCCCTCCCGCAATTGTTGATTGTAATCATTACACTCAGTGTCTGTTACGAAACCAAAATGAGTCATTCGTTTTTCGTGCACTAATTCTTTCTTCATCTGGTAAATGAATTCCCCGTCACGACCGTTTGTATAGCCTTGAAAGACGATTCGCTTGATCAGGGATGGTGTAAATTGAAGATAGTTTTCCCCTCCGAAGCTACCAACAGGATAGACAACGCCTGCGTAAGGAAAATAGTGTTTCCCTTCATTCGTATAGAGAAAGCGGTGTGTAATGACGATTCGGATTCTATCAACGCCTTGCTCTCGTAAGTCAGGAAAGTATTCTTTTTTCAGGTCGACTACCGTACCTAGTGGTAATACATTTTCTAAAACGCTAATTGCAATAGCGAGAACTGCTTTAGCTGCTCATTGGTTAGCTCAATCACCCTGCTCCCGAAGCCAATTTGAGCATTCTGACCCACCTTGCGAAATGAGACTTGTGCATCAAAATGATCCAGTTGTTCCACATTTTTCTCCATCGCCCGATAGATGTCGTACAGGAATGTACAATCATCCATAAAGTTTGTTGACAGTCGTAGTAGTGCTGGAGCTTCACTAGTCAAGAGATCGCTTTGTTCCAAACATTTTTCTAGTACTTTTATAGTCTCATTGCTCAATACAAATTCTACCTTACATGATAGATTTTTTACAATTATCAAACTAATTCTACCTGTTTTATTTTATTTTCGCTACATATATTTGCTATACTATTTCGTTTTGAATTTTTTTAACAGTTCTGAACCCCAAAAAGCTGCCCTCCAATGCTAAAAGGCAGTTACATCTTAAAATACACTCATACTATTTTTCGGTTAGAAAAATTTCCTAAAAAAAGTCAATACGTCTGTTCAGCATGGACGACCCCATTACAATTATGTGGCACTCGTGTTTCTTATGCGCGGCACCTGTTCATCATCCCTGCCTCAATTCGTTATTTCCAGTTCACACGCGCCCTGTTATACTATACAAGGGCATATCTAGAAAAGCCAAATTACCATCATTTTGCTAGAAGGGTTTGTTTGGTATCACTCTGCGTAAACCTGTAGTAGTTACCACCTTCACAAACGACAAATTGCAGCAAAATCATTTGGCATTTTCAGTCAACAGTGCTTGTAAACACACGATCGAATTTAAACGAGAGGGAACATCAAGTGAAGTCATTCACCTTGTTGATAGAGGGAAAAATTCATGCTGTACTCAAAACAAAGAATTGAAGCATTCAGTGATGGAGTCATTGCCATCATTATCACGATCATGGTACTCGGGATTCCATTACCAGAAACAACAGATCTAGACGGCGTTTTAGGATTTCTTCGCTCTATTTTTGTTTACTTTGTTAGCTTTGTGATAGTCGGTTCATTTTGGAACCAGCACAACAAGATTTTCTCATATGTAGAAGAAGTGACCAGTACCGTGATTTGGGTCAACCTGCTCTATCTGTTTTTTCTGTCACTGATTCCCATTCTAACAAACTGGGTTTTACAATATCCAGACGAAATTGTTCCCGTGATTTGTTATGATATTGTTTACCTTTTGGTTAATATTAGCTATGCATTCATCTTCAAATATATCATCAAAACAAGTCATCACCGTTCTGTGCGGGCAATGCGTAGGCTTAGACAGATTCAGAATCAGAAACCACTCACTAAACAAGAACTGAGTCCCGAACGCCGATTAGCGGTCACAATCATCGTTTTTATCATTGTCATCACCTATGCTGTTTTCCAGACACATTTTTATACTGAAATTTTAATTGCGCTGCCTGTGTTTTCATCTGTAGCTAATCTGCTATTTGATAATGATGACCTCTTTCATAAACAAAAAAAACGCAACAAGCCATCTCTACGGCAAACAAATAACTGAAATGGCGGGAATACGTTGTGAGGAAACA
>JAVBKF010000247.1:0-5564 GCA_031554215.1 Caryophanales bacterium | reverse complement strand
GCCGGGGGCGAGGCAGAAGACCCGTTATTGAACTTACTGTTCAGAATGTTGACTATTACCGTCATAGTCACCTAACACACAGGGGGTGTAACGTGGCAGCGGTCCTGTGGAGTAAAAATGGCCGCAGCAGATGCGAAGTTCCTTATCATTGGTTGCGAACACGCTGCTCTTCAAAAGAAAGTAGCCGGATCGCCCGCAACCATCGCAGAGCATGACTTGATGCTCATCAACAACGTTGGTTTCGACGTTCAACAGCAAGATATAGCGTTCGAGGGCGATAATACCGTCCGTCGAAAGTTTTTCTTGAATGGGATCGTGGTCAACGTTGGCACAGACGCCTGGGATTTGAAGGCCGTGTCGGAAGGCTTCGGGAAATCCGAAGTAACGACCGGGCTGCCATCAGGCGTTGCGGGACGAACCTACTTCGGTGATTCCGTGGAAACCGCTGGAGTCAAGGTAGGTTTTGTGGCGGCAGTGGTTGCTGAGAATACGGTAGACGGCGAGACTGAAACATTACGTTTGGTCACGCCGCGAGACTCGTTGACCATCGTGCGACCGCCGAACTTCGCTTACAATACGAAAGCAGGCCTCTCGCTTACGTTGACAGCGGAGAAAGCCACCACGGACATTGCCGATATTGCGTTGCCAAGTGTCCCATCAGGCGGCGCATTTTGGTACTTGGACCGTATGACAGCTTAGTTCGCCAGAGCCCCACAAGGGCAGTCGGTATCGTACAGGGTACGTGCTATTGCAGCACGTACCCTTTTTTACACTATCGCGCTGTAAGAATTGACCAACCAAACTAGGAGGCTCGTACATGGCATCACCACGGGAACGGACTACAACCGAAGAGAACGGAGCAGGAGCAACGGCTGCGGCGAAACTATATGCGATCACGCCCGCAACTGAATGGCGAACCTCAGCGGTTGAAGGCGAAATGTGGACATTCCCCGGCTCTGGTAAAATCGTGAAGTTGACACGGCCCGGATTGCGCGCAATGGTTGCCAGGGCAAAGCAGATCCCTAATCCTATAAGCGCAAGGGTCGTCAAGTTTCTTGTTGAGTTGAACGAGACTCGTTTCGAGCCAAAGACAGACGCGCAGAAGGCAACTGCATTCATCGAAGAAACCGATATATTCGTTGAAATTATGCGTATGGTCCTGGTGGAACCTAAGCTAGCACCGGAGGGCGAAGCTGCTAATCCAGAACAGGGGACCATAGACCCCGCATGGATTCCAGACTTTGACTATACGTGGGTAGTGTACACGTTCTTGGAGGGTGCAATGGAACGCATTCTCCCGTTTCGAGTCGCTGGATGGGATGGAGCGCCTGGACTTCCTCGCCCAACGGTATAGCTTTGTTCCTTCTAACTACTTACGGCTAGAAGAAGACGGTTGGACCGATTACGAACGATTCTGTTTCGATGAAGCCGTAGCGCTAGCTGGCGTGTATGCAGAGAAGCGTGCATACAAACGAGCCAGAGAAGAAGCGGAAGCAGATGAAGCTAGACGACCGCAAAGTGGTTTGCCGATTGTTGACCGACACGGCAACCCTATAAAAAGATCAAGCGAGAACCCCCAAGGGGGAAGTCGAGTAGCGGGGGGTGTGCAAAACGACAAGCCGTTTGAGCTTAGAGGCCCAGATGGTCAGCAAGTGTTGCTACCGAGAAGTATTCCAATGATTCCAAAGGGTAGCAGAGATAAGAAAAAGTCGTAGGGGAACGACTAAACTCTGTGCCAAGGAGCGCAGAGCCAAGGAGTTGGTATGGCGGGGCAGATCGGCAACAGCGCATACGCAAGGTTCGTACTCGATGTAAGCGATGTTCGTGCTAACGCGAACATTGCTATCGAGGCGATGAAAGAGCTTCGCGCCGCAGCGCAGGGCGGTGTCAATATGAAGGTTGCTGTACAGCAACCTCGCAATCAGCCCGCTTCGCAAGGAGCGGGTAGTGCCGCTTCTAGCGGTGCTGCACAGGCGCAGCAAGCTGTAGCGCAAGCTAACAAGCAGGTTGCCGATACAGCCGCCGCTTCTAGCGAAGAGACACTCAAGCAAGCATTGCAATTGGCCAGAGCTGCCAATTCAGCAGGTTTGTTTGAAGATGCTCTAAAAGCATTGATTCCTGTAGAAACAGAATACGGTGCTAAGAGCCTAGAGGGTATCAGGATTCTGAGACAGCGCCAGGTAGCAGAAGAAGGGATTGCTGCGGTTCAGCGAAATAGCGCGCAGGCAGAAGCCTCACGCGCAGCTAGTGCAGGTAACGTAGCACTAGCTTTATCTAAGATTACTACCGAACTGAACGCCTCGATACAAGGTAGCTCAGTCCATGCGTCCCTAACTAAACAAACCATCGAGTTGGAACGCCAACTAGCGTCACAGATGGATAAGTCCACACAATCTGCTATAAGCGAAGCGAAAGCTCGCGGGGATTTACGTGGACAATTACAAGCAATCCAAGGTGCAGCACAAACGCCCGGTATCTCAGGAGAACGCAATACACAACTAAAAACTGAGGAACTAGCTGTTACGCGCCAACTAGAACAAGCTAGGCGACAGGCTGCTGACGCGAGTGTGCAAGAAGCACGCAACGCTCGTGAATATGGTAACGCACTTGCCAAGGTTGAAGCTGAAATAACTGCGACGACTGATGACGAAGTACGTCTAGCGCAATTGCTTACTAGGAAACAAGCGATTCAGATTCAAGCTAATCAAGCTACATATGCCGCACAAGATGCAATGAAAGCACAGGCGGCAGCGGCTCGTGATCTTGAAGCGGCTTTGAGTATGAATCGCCAAAATCAACAACAGACTCGTACACAAGCACCTAGCGCACAACGTGACACGCGCATGGCAGCACTCCTGAAAGAGGAGCAGACGTTACTTACGCAACTGACGGCGGCCAAGCAACGAGAAACCCAGGCTACTATCAATGCGCTTGTAGCAGAAGGACAGTACGATGCTGCGCTCGCTAGATTAGGCGCGCAGATCAGTGGCGCTGCTGGCAACGAACTGAAGCTACAGCAAATTAGGCAGCAAGGTGCAGCCATCCTGAAACAACAGGAAGGTGCGCTTGCCTCGTCTGCTATTGGACTAGCTAGGTCGCAAGCGTCTAGTAAAGAGTTCGTAGTTGCGTTGAAGACCTTATCAGACGCAATGAAGAAGGTCGGTGCAGACACGAAGGCAATGGAGGCATTGCAACGTGCTTATGAAAGTACGGTGCGAAAGCAAGTCGCTGCCAATAAGAGCCTAAACGATTCTTATGTGCAACAGCTTGTGTTGCAAGGCAAGCTAGGCGAAGCACTAGCGCACATTGGCAAGCTGAAAACCAATGCACAGGGCGCAGGGGATCAAGCGCGTGTTATAGAGCTTAGCAAACAAGAGATCAAGATAAGGGAGCAACTGACAACACAACGTCGCCAGGAAGCCGTAGGTATCGCTAATGTAGCGGCATCGACAGGCAACTATAATCGGGCACTAGAGCGTCTCAACGCTGCGTTAGGTATGACGCAGCGTGGTAGCAGAGAATATTATGCTATCCTACAGCGTATGGCTGAAGTTACAAAGGCCAAGACACGCGAGGATGAAAGGACGGCAGACGCTCAGATTCGTGCAGCGAGGGCGGCGAAAGATTATGCAGCAGCGTTGCGCTTGATTAGCCAGGAATTAGCTAACGCAATTCCAAATAGCGCACGATACAATAATCTAATGGGCCAGCAATCCGCTGTGACTCGACAGGCACAGGGGCTTACTGGTGTGTTGGGTGCGGCTTTCACACGATTCGCCGGTCCAGTTGCCTTGGTGACTACAGGCTTACGAGCCTTCACAGCTGCACGTGAAGCAGCAGCGCAAGGCACACAATTGCAGGCTAGCTTGCAGACTCAAGAGCGCGGTGTAGCTGCAATGCTCAACAGTCTTTCACGAGCTAATAGTACGTTCGAGGAAGGCATCGCATTCGGACGGCGCTACGGCCTCACAATGAAGGAAATGGGCGAAGCGTCCGCCGATGCTGCAATTTTGATGCAGACAAGTGCAGCCGGAGCTGAACAAACCTTCTCGGTGCTTGCTAGGTTACAGAGCCGTGCGCCTGGTAAATCGTTCAACGACGCTGTCCGGTCTATTGCAGAATTGCAAGCCGGACAACTTCAGTCGATTCAGCGGGTGTTCAACGTGCCTGCTAGATTTGCACAAGAGATGCGCGATGCTATCGAAAGTGGTATCGATCCGATTCAGGCAGTTGACCAAGTTCTTACGAAGCTCGGTCAGACTAATGCGGTGCTAGAGGCTCGTAACCAAGGCTTGACTAAGAGCCTCAAAGATTCTGAATTAGCATCCGAGCGGCTTGGATTGGCTTGGGCGAACTTTGTGCAAGGTCCGTCTACTGCATTTCGTAATGCAATTACAGGCGCAAAGAACGATGTAGCTGAACTGTTAGAAGGTATGCGTGGCTTAGGCGATGCACGTATGCCTGACTACATGAAGGCTATCGGTCAGCAAATGCAAGGAGCCGGTAGCAACAAACTGAAGTTTGTAATCGATCTGGTGATTGCTCCCGCCAACCCAATCGGTACGATTACAAAGACGTTTCAATTCCTTGGGCTAGCAGGAGAGAACGCACAGCAACGTGTGGAAGAATCTGGAAAGAAGATAAACTACACGCTCGAAGAAATGCGCGCACATGCCGAAAAGACTGTGCCTGCATTTACGGGGCTACAGACTTCAATCGGTAACATACAGACGGTCGATCAAGCCTTGACCGGCGCTACGAACCGAACGAATGCTTTGTCAAATAGTTTCTTGCAAGGGCAAATAGATGCCATCAAGTTCTCACAGGGCTTGACTCGTATTGAAGTAATGGGCCAGAAGCTCGCTACTACAGATACGTTTGGCATCGTCAAACAAGCGAAAAAGGACTTTCCAGATACAGAGGCTCGCATCTCAGCGTTGCAAGAGAAACTTGTGATGTTGAATACAATCATGGGGGCTGCCGAAGATCCTAAGTTGGCAATCAAGTACGTGCCGCAAATTCGAGCCATTGCACGCGAACTTGAAATCTTGCAGCGCGTATCGCCCATCAAGATTACTATACAAATGACGATGGAACGCATCGGCTTTGTACAGAACGCCGCGCAACAAATTTTGCAAGAAGCCACGACGCTCAATAATGATCTGGCTAGCGCACAGAGCCAATACCAGGATCGAATAGCTGAAATCAACAAGCAAGGAGCTGCACGAGACAGACAGATCAATACTGAGCGTAGTAACCTAATCAAAAACTACAATCAGCAAGTTGCCCAGGACGCCCAAAACTTCGGGCAGCAGATGACCCGCGCCCAAGCCGACTTCGGTAGGCAACAGGCTCAGAGTGAAGCAGATCATGGCAGAGAGCGCGCACGAGCCGTGCGTGACTTTGGACAACAAATGGCGAATGCTGAGCGTGAATACTTCCAACAGCGTGAACGAGCCTTGAGAGACTTTGGTATTCAAGCAGCGCGAGCTGAACGAGACTATGCACAACAGCGTGCGCGCGCCGTCCGAGATTTTGGGCAGCAGATGGCTACAGCTGAACGA
>JAVBKF010000214.1:0-25667 GCA_031554215.1 Caryophanales bacterium | reverse complement strand
TTCTTTTTTGCGATTCTGACTATATAGCCCATCTTCACATCTCCTATACTGGCATTTATCTATACAAGTGTTTTGACTCTTGTGATTTCTCCAACTAAGTTCTTCGGGCTACCACTGAAATTTACAGCACATTAAATGGTTTACTATATCCCTAGAAATGCTACACATAGCCCTCTACATACCAACTACTTAACTATCTACCTAATATATAACATCATAGTTTAATTATAACGCATGTCCCAAACATTACAATAGCCAGTTTATTGAAATGTAACTTAAAACTTATGACTGTTTTCGATATTATGTTTCTCAGGATGCCCTACTGGTTGATTGATGTAGGATTCTTTATGTTTCATGATGCCATAACTGAATTAGAAGTAACTGGCTACTTTTAGCTTTACTTAGTGATATTATTATTACATCTGAACCAACTTTTCAGTTGGTTGGTCTGTATCCGCAATCATTGATTTCGAGATAGTAATAAAAGTATTAAATGGTTGTATTTCCAAGTTGTTTTTCGGATAAACGATTTGTGTAAAAAATTTCGTAGCTAATTGTGGAAATTCGATTAAAGTAAATGCTTCATCATTCACAACTGTCAATCTGGGTAAAAAGCCAATTCCCCAACCATTTTTAATGCTCTTCTTAATTATTTCAATACTTGTCAACTCCATTGATATATTCGGCACTAAATTCTCTTTGCGAAAAACTTCCATTAATGCCATTCGATATGTACAAGTCGTTTCTGTTAAAATAAGTGGTTCATTGGAAAATTCACTTAGCAACGATTTTCTTTCGTCCATAGTAGGGATTTGTTTTTTTGTAACTAAAACAATTGTTTCTTCTTTGATAATAAGTGATTCAAATTCAGAATGCATATACTTTTCATCTAAACAGAAACGTCATATCAATTTCATGATTTTCTAAAAGCTTAATTAGGTTTTCTTCACTTTCCAAAACTAACTTTATCAGTATCTCAGGGTAAACTTTCTTGAACGATTCCATGATTTTAGGCAAGTAATAGAGTGCAATTGTTTCGATGATGCCAACACGAATTTCTGTTACTTTGCCAGTTGAAATGGCTGTTATCATTTCTTCCTGTTGTTTGAGGATGTTCGTTGCATACTGCTATACTGTTCTTCCAATTGGTGTTGGTATCATTTTGTTGCCATATCTAACTAAAAGCTTTTTCCCACCATACACCATTTCTAATTTTTGTATGTGATTGCTGATACTTGACTGTGCGTAGCCTAGTTTCTCTGCTGTAACTGAATAATTTCCGCAATTTACTAAAACACAAAATGTTTTTAAATAAAGTAGTTCCACACATGACCCCCAACTATCATTAATCTCGATAACCAGTATCGATTTGTCTCTATATCTCTAATAAATGATTCAAGTTATTATGATCTAGGAGGTGATGGAAATGCAAGTAAACACATCTTTGGTTCTAAGAAACCATCGGAAAAATTGCTTAGCTGCTGAACAATATTTTGAAAACAAGTTACATCATGAAACGGATATTGCAGATCTTGCGATTGATCTACGAAATGGCGTGAATTCATTTATTCTTGCTGATGTGCGCTCTTTCATGGATTATCAAGATTCTCATATCCCTGGCGCAATATCAATACCCAGTGGAAACATTCCAGAAGCGTTATTAGAAGAGCTCCAGAAAGATAAACCGATTATCGTCTATTGTTGGGGACCTGCCTGTAATGGCGCGGCCAAAGCTGCGGCTAAACTATCTAGAGCTGGATATTCAGTTAAAGAGTTACTTGGTGGTATTGAATATTGGATAAAGGAAGTTGGTGGTGTTGAGGGATTACTCAAAGACAACGCACCAATGTATTGCCAGATTTCTGGCGAGGGTTGCTAAAAAACAGCTTGAAAGATAAAAAAGAACTGCTTTTCAGTCTGTTGCTATAAAAACACAAAAATCTGCTTTACATTCCTTTGAAATCCTATCAGGAGTGTGAAGCAGATTTTCAACAAAATACTGTTGATTTATGTTTTTTAAATCGATATTGTAAAAAGCACTTTTTGCTTAAATTAAGCAAATGATCTATGTAGATGTCTATAGAGCAAGCTTGATGTGAAGTTATTTTATGTGGAATGGAGTGATCGTTACTGGTCATTTTCCACACGGCGTAGCCTGCGATGTTTTTTATCGCCACAATCGGCGATTTGGGGGTGGTTCGTGCGCGCAAAGCGAAGCACACCACACTTTTCTAGCCATCCCGATCGGGCATCGCTGGTTTTGCTTTTTCGTGTCAATTGAAACATTTCTTACTCGAAATATCGAGAATCTTATACGAAGGAAACAAACGATTAAAACAAAAAAAGAGAGCCCCAAGGACCCTAGGTAAAGGGCGAAAAAAATTCCAGATAACAGGTAAAAAGAAACGAACTAATTGAGAGAGACAGTGAAGCCAATCGCGGTGATATGTTCGATCAAATTCTCAACAGATTGAGGCGTATAGTTATAATAATTCACACCTAATTCTTTGTAAGGCTTACCATCTTCGATAACATGGTAAATAATTCTGAGAATGAGATGAGCAGTTGCTACAGAGGTTTTATTATTGTCTCTATGAATGCGAATTCGTTAATAAAAAGCTGATAAGCGTGTGCCTTTTGTCATACTAGCAGACCAAGCGGCTCGGTAAAGGGCCGCTTATAAGTTCCTGTTTCCACTTGCGATGCAGGAACTTTTCCTTATGTCAGCGCTTTCATTATTACTAGGGCTAAGACCAACCAAGAGGCTAAGTGCTTATCAGAGGGAAAGAAAGACATGTCGTTACCAAGCTCGGCAATGATGACCGCTGCAACACCATGTCCAATAGCCGGAATGGTGACAAGTAGTTCTTCCAGTTCTTTATAAGGTTGAATCATATCACTTATATCATTTTCTACTTCCCGAATGAGTTGTTCAGTATGGACAAGATTTTTAATGTGGTACTTGATCATCTTTCTGTGATGATAGCGAATTTGCCCATTCATAACTTCAAGAAGTGCAGGAATCTTCTTCTTGAGTGAAGTTTTGACTAGCTTATGAACTTGTTGGTAGTTCAGGGTTTCTCCCGCGACAATGAAACTGCGTTCAATTAGTCCAGTACGGAGAAGTTTGGCAATCCAAACGGAGTCGTTGACATCGGTTTTGCGACCTGGAACATTTTTAATTTGTTTGGCATTAGCCAGTATCACATCAAATTGTCCTTCGAGGATATTCCAAACAGGCTTCCAATAGCCCCCTGTACTTTCCATTGTGATATGCGAGCAATGGAATTGTTGTAGCCAGTCAGAGAGAGCGAAAAGACCAGAAGTTGTGGATTGAAAACTCTTGTTGTTATTTTTGGATATTTGTCAATGTGTCCATGGATAATAGTGGCAAAAAATGTTATTTGATGAATGTCGAGCCCTGCACAAGACTGAATGATAGCTTCCATTTTCAAATCCCCTTTTTAGTGATTGAACAAACAGTTGCACAAAAGAGAAAAATTCTTATACACGTGCTCGTGGCACAAACAGCGGTATGTGCAGTAGGTTAGACGTTAGTGCGGGGGTTAAATAAATACCACCAAGAGAAGAACAACCTTTTGCTTGTTCAGTTTATCTTTTAAACAATGGAGATTTGGTTGTGAATACTTAGATTACTTGAATGTGCCAAAAATCCATTGTGTAATGGGATGTGCATGAAGAAGAGGCAGTTTGTAAGCCGAAACGCAAAGTAGATTGGACAGATGGGAAAGAAGATCTGAAAGTAGAGGGAAAAACATGCCCTGATCCATTGTTGTCACACCTGACTACATCTATAAAAATACGAAGGTCTAAACTGACCATTTCCCCTAGTAACAGTACTTCCATTCATAAAACACCAAGGTGAAAACTGCCTAACAATAATTTTTTCGTAAAAATCCAAAATAACGATTTTTTTGTTAATAATTTAATTTTTATTGTCATAATACGTATCGATATGGTAAAATAAGGCGGTACGAGATTTCAGTTTTTATATTAAATGTGGAGCGGAGTGTTATTATGTCAGAAAACAGTTTATTAACAGGTGCTTGGAATGTGAATCCGATTCTTCTTCAAGATGGGGAGTTTCCAGTAGGATTTGACCAAAGTTTTATGCAAGCTTTTGAAGGTTTAGATGGTGCAGGTTATAAGCCGCTTGTATATTGCGGTAGTCAATTAGTACACGGGACAAACCATATGTTGATCTGTCAGCAAACGATTGTAACGCAACAGCCGATAAAACATCTTGTTAAGGTTGTCATCCATCAAGGATTACCAACGGAAAGAATGTCTCCAACCATTGTAGCTATTGAAAGATTAATGTAATGATAAAAAGTGGTTTTGTCATTAGTGGCAAGACCACTTTTCTAAATTAAAAGGGTTTACAAAAATGGATTTACTGTAGTGTTTGGCTCTTTGCCGAATAGGATTAGTAGCGTTAATTAATTCGATCAATGAATCAACATTGATTGGATTTTTTTTGTTGTTTATTAAAAATAGTAGCATGCTTAGACGTATTCAACTAATATTAGGCGATTGGTGTTCTTAAGGAAATACTACCAAATAAAATGTGAGCCTCGCCATCTAAGTTAAATGCATGAAATCGGTCTTTATCTAAAATAACTTTAAATCAGTTGTATGAAAGGAAGTAAAATTACCTGTAAATCTCAATCATTTTCAATCATTCAATGAAAAAACAGCAATTTTTTAGGGTATAATGGTAAACTTGTACTATGTAATTTTTTTAAAGTCAAAAATTTTGGCTCTTAATAAAAATTGATTAGAAAAAGTAACCATAACAGAGGTGCCATCGTGAGTACATCATTTAAGCGAGTGACTGAAGCGACTTATTTATCCACGGAAAAAAGTAATGTTTACCGAGCAATCCTACGCTATTTTTACATCCAGCACGAGAGATTGAAAGAGTTTCTTCTTCCAGAGGAGGTGCACCAGCATTTGCTAGAAGCTAGACATTTTGCTGAGTATAGTCTGGAAGAATTACATAATGATTTAACGGCACTTGTCAAATGGGGTAATTTAAATGCCCAGCAGGAAAGTGGCAATGTGAAGACAATTGAAGAGTTTAAGAAGCGGCGCTTTCGTTATCAAATTACACCTTACACGGTTGAGTTCGAGCGGATGCTGATTCATTTTGAGCAAAATAGTGAAACATTCAGTGGATCACTCGAAAAAACGCAGTTTGAGCGTTTTTATGAGGTGCTTGAAAAAATTCGTCTATCCACGGTGGCGAGTCCAGAGGCGTGTCATCAGCATTGGGATGATTTGCTGACTTATTTCAAAAAGATTGCCCAGAATACTTCAGATTACTTCGCTTATTTGCGTAGTGAAAATACTGTCGAACAAATGAAGTCGGAATCTTTTTTCCTATATAAGGACAAGTTTACTCTTTACTTACGCGATTTTATCATTGCCTTACAAAGAACAGCTGTGGCTATACAAGAAACGATGATCGGTCTTTCACACAATGATACTGATTCTTTTTTCAAAAAAGTTTGTGAGCATGAGCAGAGAACATTTCGTTTTGAGCGGATGACTGTTGAAACGAAGGATTATATGGAAGAACTAGAGGGTACTTGGCTCAACATGAAATCATGGTTTCTTGGCGATGCTTCTGGGAATAGTCAGTATGAGAATGTCCTTTACCAGACGAATGAGGCGATTCGAAGAATCACTCGTATTGTGCAGAGGCTAGGGGAGAGGAGCCAAGTACAACGGAGTCGTAAGCAGGATTATTTGCATTTAGCAGATTGGTTCCTCAGGATTCCTTCGATTGGGGAATCGCATCAATTAGCAGCGGCTGTATTTGGAATTGTGCACACAAAACATATTTATACAGACCATATCCCGACGGATGATATCTATACAGATGTTTGGGATGAAGCGCCAACGGTGTATGAAAGGGCACCGAGTGTTCGGGACTATAGAGTGAAGTCCAAAGCAAGTGCCTTAGATGATTTTAGCGAGCAAAAGGAAGAAGCAAGGACGGCTTATTTATTGCAAAAACAAAAGGAACAAGGAATTATTGATGGTTATCGAAATGGAAGCCAGATTATACTCGGGGAGTTGCCTGTTATCGAGCCATTTGTTCGGAAGCTATTTCTATCCTGGATTGGAAAAGCAATGGTTCGTCATGATCGTGTTATTAAGACAGAGTTCGGTGATAAGATTCGGGTCGATTTAAATAAATCGTTGAAGATTGAGCTTGTTGCGACTGATGGCATGATTCAAATGCCTGCGGTGACTTTTCATTATCTTGAGAGGGGGGAAGGGGCATGAATGAGCATGAGGATTATTTTGATGATGAAGCGATTGATCTGCTTGGTAGACTTTTTGAGGAGTTTTGGGTTTTACGCGAGGAGGAACCGGAAGTTTATCGTTTGATTCGGAACCGGGAGCAACAGTTGAAGCGCTATATTCATGATAAATTTGGCTTAGAATTAACTGTCAATCAACATTTTATTCGATTAGAAAAGATCCCCGTTGAGCCGCAAAGCTGGATGGGAATTGATTCATTTCAAATGCAGCTGGATTATGCGATATTTTGCTGTGTGCTTGCGTACACTGAGCAAAAAGGCCTTGAGGAGCAGTTTTTGTTATCGGATATTACAGAGTGGATCAGAGAAAATTATCCTGGTGAGTTTTCATTGGATTGGACCAATTATCAAGATCGTAGATCTTTGGTGAGAGCGTTATCGCATGTGGAAACACTCTGTTTAATTAAGAAAATTGATGGCAATCTTGATGGGTTTATGCAGGATGAGGCGATTGAAGTGCTATATGAAGTAACGATTTATGCACGCTACTTCATGCGTTCTTACCCTGATGATTTGTTTTTGTTTCACACTGTTGATGAGCTTTTGGCGCAAGAATGGAAGCGACAATCGGATGGACTCCGCCGGAAACGAGTGTATCGAAAATTGATGATGACGCCGTTTGTCTATCGAACCGGGGAAGACGATTTGGATTTTGCTTATATTCGAAATTATCGAAATCGTTTGCGAGAGGATTTTGAGGCGCACACACCATTTCGGCTAGAAGTGTTCAAAAACGTAGCGATGCTTGTTCTTTCCGATCCCAAACAACGTTATACTTTGTTTCCAGACCGGAAAGCGATCTGTAATGTCGCACTGCATACAATGACACTGATTCGTGATGAAGTAGAAAATTCTGAGATTACCGAGCTTGGAACGGTACGAATGCCAACAGCGAGGTTAGATGGCCTAGTGAGGAAGGCAAAAGAGCAATATGGACATGGATGGGCGAAGAAACACCGGGATGAATCGCCAGAAGCAACGGCTAGTCAGGTTACCGAGTTCTGGAAAGATTGGGATATGGCACTGCTTGATGAAGATGCGCGATTTGTAACAATACGTCCAAGTGTGGCACGATTTACGGCAGTGTATCCGGCTGATTATGAGCAAGAAAGGCGTGTTTTGGTATGACGAATCGTTGGCAATTGAACCGTGCTGGATTATTAAACTTCTGGTATTATGATGAGGAATTATTTGATTTTGAGGATGGGAAATTATTGTTGCGTGGGACAAATGGTTCTGGTAAATCTGTGACAATGCAAAGCTTTTTACCCGTATTATTAGATGGTAAGAAGACGCCTGACAGGCTTGATCCATTTGGGACTAAATCACGGAAAATGGTTGATTATTTATTGGGTGAGAAAGAAATTTCTGATCGTGATGAACGGACTGGTTATCTGTTTTTAGAGTATAAAAAGGCAGAAACGAATCAATTCCTTACGACTGGGATTGGCATGCAAGCGAAGCGGAATCAACCACTCAAATCTTGGGGGTTTGTGGTGACGGATAATCGCCGAATCGGGCAGGACATTGACTTATTTAAATGGGTCAATGAGAGCGGAGAGAAGAAGAAAATTCCCTATTCGCAAATAGAGCTAGATACGGTGATTGGTCATGGCGGAGAGGTTGTTGGTTCCAATAAGGAATACATGGAGCTTGTGAATAAGCATGTATTTGGGTTTGAAACGCTTGAGGCATTTGACGATATGATTAAGCTGTTAATTCAGCTCAGAAGTCCTAAGTTGTCAAAAGATTACAAACCAACATCAATTCATGAGATTCTTGAGGAAGCGCTACCACCATTGACCGATGAGGATTTACGCTATCTTTCGGACACTGTCGAACAAATGGATCAAACAAAGCAACAAATGGAGCAATTAGAACGAGAGGTTTCAGCACTATCTAAGCTGAAAAATAGCTACGAGCAATATAATGAGCGGTTGCTTTTCGATCAAATTACAGATTGGCAACAAACGAAACAACGCAGTCAGAACGAGTCGAAGGTACTAAGTGATCTGCAGAAACAGTTCACTGAATTTGAAGCTGAGATTGTTCAATTAACCACACAACAGATGAGCTTACTGCGGAGTCAGGACACGTTGGAAGAGGCTAAAGCGCGACTGGTAACTCACGAAGTTTTTCGCCTTGAGCAAGAACTATACGAGAAGAAGAATTCACTGCAAGAACTAGTGAATGAAGTCCGCCGTCAGACTGAAAAAATTGATCGACTTGTCAAACGAGAAAGGGCTCTTCAGCAATCCATTTATGATTTGGAAGAAAGTGGGGCAGCCAAACAGAAACTGATACGACAATTAACCGAAGATATCGGCTATGAAGCGGAAGAAAGTTCGTTTCTTGAACATGAGCAAAATGTTACCGATTTTGAGGAGCGATTTCATGAACCATTTGTATTTGACCTGTGGAAACGTGAAATTCAGCAGCATACAAAGCGACTCGAGGACGCACTCGAACAATTGAAGCTAGAGGAACAAACGAAGGCCAAGATTCAGGAAAAAAATATCGAACTGGGTGAAGTTGAAAAAGCACGCGATCAGGACCAAGCGGCAGAACGTAAGTGGAATGAATTGTTAAGCGAAGAAAGACATCGCTTAGTGAATAACATTCATCTTTGGACGACCGAAAATGAGTTCTATCAAATTCCTGCGACAAGTTTGCAGGAAATGGCAAGACAAGTGGATGATCTTTTCACGCATGTTGAATTTGAACAGGTGAAAGCTTTATTTGTTACACAAGTGCATCAATTTGAAGAACAAGTAAGGATCAAGCGATCACAACTTGGGGCTAAGGTAGCCAGTGTTAAGGCAGAATACCTAACCGTTGAAAATGAATTAGCTGAAAAGAAAGCCCAGCATGACCCTGAGCCAATCCGTCACGAAGCAACGATTGAAGCACGAAAATTATTGGCAGACCATGGTGTTCGGTTTGCACCGTTCTACCAACTAATTGAGTTTATTCCAAGTGTGCCAGAGGCGGTGCAGAAGCGACTTGAGAGTGCGCTTGCAGAGACGGGGATTCTAGATGCACTTGTGAGTACAGAGGAAATCTCCTTGCAACATGATCGTATTCTTGTCGCAAATCCACAATTGCTGTCTCATACGCTTGCTGACTATATTCAACCAGATAAACAGCAGAACCTGATTCCGCTGGAAAAAGTACAGGATATTTTGCAGAGCATTGAGATGAATGGAGAAGCATTTGTTCATTTTACCGAAGATGGCGGCTATAAAATAGCAAGCCTGCATGGTCATGCATTACCAAATGAGCAAGTGAATTTTATCGGAAGAGAGGCTCGGAAGCGCTATCGCGGTCAGTTGATTGCTGCGCTAGAGGAAAAGATATTGGGCTTTGAAGCGCAAATCATATCGTTGACTGAAGAGCGGGACAGGATCGACCAATTACTAGGAGATTCAAAAAGGGCATGGGAGGATTTTCCGACGAGTACAGATGCTAAAATGTGTTATACCGAGATGGTGAATGCTGGTGAAAGAGTGAAGTGGCGTTTACAGGAAGTGAATCGGATTTCTGTTCAGATTGCCGCTATGGATAAAGATTTACAACAAATCAAGACACAGATTTTCCATCTATCAGATCGCATTTATGTAGAAAAAAAACCGACAGCATTTGCTGCGGCAGTGACCTTTAGTAGGCAATATGAAAGAGCGCTTGATCAGATTCATCGTGAGCATGAGCACTATATTCGTTTGCAGGTGGAATTTGCAAAGGATCGTCAATCGCTCATTGAAATGAATGAGGAAACGGATGAAGCAAAAGGAAATCTCACTATTCAAGAGGATCGTCAGTCAAGAATAACTGCAGGAATTGTTCATCTTGAAGAACAATTAAAACTGAAAAATGCTGAGGATATCCGTCAGCAAATTCAAACTGTAACGGCAGATTTACAGGCTGCTAAAGCGGAACTAGCGATTGTATCTGAGCAGTTGCCGCGCCGAAAAGAAAAACGAGAAAATACAGCGGAAAAGATGTCTGAGAAACAGAAGTCTGTTTCTTTTTGGTCGAAAATGGCGTCGATTTGGGAAGACACTATCGAAAAAGAGTGGAAAAAAAGCGCATATCCAGTTGAAAGCAATGAATCACTTGATCAACAATTGGCGCTATTTATGCAGGGGAAAAAGCTTAAAGAACGCTCTGCTTTAGAGGGGCAGCTGACAACACTTTATCATAGTTTACAATCTGATCTTATCGAGCATAAAATGCGGAGTTACCAAGATACATCAGAGCCTAGCGAATGGATGCTCGCAATCACTGAGCAGGAATGGAAGCCAATCGTCGAGCAATGGAGAGCGAAAACTAGCCGAACGATACTCGAGTTTGATCAACGTGGGATTAAAATATCGCCTACTAGCCTGTATGAAGCGGTTAATCATGAATGGACGATGCAAGAGAATCGACTTGATGAGATGGATAAGCAACTTTACGAGGATATTTTGCTGAACTCAATTGGTTATAAATTGCGAGGCCGGATTCAACGAGCAGAGAAATGGACAGAAAAAATGAAGCGGCTCATGGAATCAAGAGATACGTCTTCTGGACTTAAATTCTCGATTCAATGGAGACCGAAAACAGCTGATTCTGAACAGGAATTAGACACAAAAGAGCTTGTCTTACTGTTAAAACAGGATGCCAAATTGCTAAATGAACGAGATTATGAAAAAATCACCAATCACTTCCGCTCGAAAATTCAAGCTGCAAAAGTTTGGGTGAAAGAAAAGGGGCAAGGCGAGACTTTGCTTCAGGTACTCAAAATGGTATTAGATTACCGCAAATGGTTCTCATTTGTTCTTTATTTTGAACGTCCAAATGAGCCAAAGCGTGAACTTACAAATCATCATTTCTTCAAATTTAGCGGTGGTGAAAAGGCCATGGCTATGTACACGCCGTTATTTGCTGCATGCTATTCGCGTTATCAAGAGGCAGCGCCAGATGCTCCGTATATCATTGCACTAGATGAGGCATTTGCTGGTGTTGACGATAACAATATCAATGAAATGTTCGAGATTGTAGAGGAACTTGGCTTTAATTATATTATGAATTCGCAGGTGCTTTGGGGTGACTATCAGGCAGTGAACTCTCTGGCGATATGCGAGTTGGTTAGACCGAAAAATGCTAACTTTGTGACTGTCATTCGCTATAAGTGGGATGGGAAGAAAATAAGTGCCCAGCTGTCAGAGGTGGTTGGTGCCACATGAGTAGCGGAGTTCAGGTAGATGAAGCTATAGATTACTTTCGTTCTAAGAGTGGGTATGACCAGTTATTTACTTTGTTTCGCAAGAAATTGATTTCGCTCGGCCGATGTGGAGGGACAATTGACTTGTCCCTTTTCTCGGAAAATGATATTGAGGAATTTGCTTTATTTCTAGGAACTTCTGCGCATCATTTAGTAGAAAAAAATCGGATAAAATGTACTGATTTTGAAGATCGGTTACAACAAACGCGATTTGCACCGTTGACATTACATGCTTTGCTTGAAGCCTACTTTGATGAGGAGATTCGTTCAGAACGCGTGCGAGCAGAGCGGAAGAGACAACAGCAGGAGGTGATGCTTGTAGCGTTAAAACTGGAATTCCCTGCACTTGAAAAATGGTTCAGTCATCTTGAAGGGCGATCGCCAGATACTTATTGGGTTCGGCGGATGATGCTCGATCGTTCATTTAGGGAAGAAGTTCAGTTGCTTCATCTGGCGTACCGCTCTCTTCCAGAAACGCTCGAACGATACCCATTTTTCAGCCAAAGAGTTACCGGGAACCCGCATTCGTTCGATTTAACTACAGTGAGAGGAAAGCTTTGGTTACATCTTCTGCAAGTGATGAAAGATCATGAAGGGACGATCACGCTACAAACTGAACAAATGAATGATTTACTGTTGTCAGTAAATCTATTGAGGGATGATATTGCTAATTTCGTAACGGCTTCTAATTTGTTGGGGTATACACAGGGGATAGCTAATCCCGTCCTACGTGCAGCGATGGCGAATCATTCAGTCCTGAACCTCCCTCTCCGGGAGTTATTAAAGCTGGATGAAATGAAGACAGGCATCGCTGGTTCAACTGTTTTCATCGTGGAGAATTCTGGTGTTTTCTCTGCACTCATTGATGTTGTACCAGATGTACCCCTCATTTGTACACATGGACAATTTAAATTAGCAGGGCTTAGATTGATGGATTTGCTGGTAGAGTCTGGTCACTCGCTTTGTTATGCTGGCGATTTTGATCCGGAAGGAATTGCTATGGCGGTCAGGTTTCAGGAACGCTATGGGCACATGGGGAAACTGTGGCGAATGGATGTCCAGTCCTACCATCACTCAAACCCAACGACTGATCTCGGGGAACGTACCTCGAAACTAGTGAGGCTTAAAGAGTCTGTACTTGGAACACTTGTAAGCGAACTAAGTGTAGTGGGGAAGGCTGGCTACCAAGAGAGTATCATAGACCTGTATATCGAAGATTTGCAACGCTTCATATCGATTCATTCAGAAAAAACTGTTCAGTAAATGGGGAGAATATGCTTGAAAGAGGATATTTATACCACATAACCAAGCCATACGAAAGCCAAAACTGGGTGCCCTAGCTGAATTCACTGCCAGAGCATCCAGTCATTTACAATCATTGACCATCGTGTCACGATAAGAAAAACTTCTTTCACCATAGACAAACTATTTTTTCAACATCAATACGATCAGTGATTTCCTTCAATGCGACTTCATCGAAGTCAGCGTCTGATCCAGCAGTAACAACCATAGTATAAACTGCCTCTTCAGAATCGACTAAAGTTGCAAAATAATCGACATCGTCTTCAAAGATTGAGACGTTCTAGCATCGAAGCCGTCAACCGGATTAGAAGCAATTAATTCTCGATCATATCCATAATTCTCAGTTGCAGTTTTCAGTAAAATAATTGCTCACTTCGGCAAAATCTATTTGAACGTCATCTTCACTTTCTAAATAACTAGTTATTTAGAATTTATCGACTGCGAAGACACTACATTCAACAGCTTCAGCTATTTTAATAGCATAGAACGGTCGTGAAGAATCCAGCTCATCCTCAAACATATACCAACTGCCTAGTAATGTGATATCGAAGGTCTCATCATACTTGTATACGTTTTTTCAGTGCCTTCAAGGCCGAGCGTAGCTAACAAATAGAGATTTTCTGGCGTGTACCTGAATTTGAATCAACAAGTAATGAAGTAGTTTCTCGAAAAAAATCATGTGGTAAATTCGTTTGTTTCCTCGTGAGCTGAGAAGAACAAATCGAATTCAAACCAACATGCTTTTGTACAGCGCTTTCTAAAAGAGTGTTTTGAGAATCATGTGCAAGACTGTGTTGGTCAGTAATTTGAGAAGTCAGAAACAGCAGGGAAAATTTTTCTGTTGTTAGTTTTTTCACATACTTGTCGATATGCATATCGCTAGCAATGGCATTTAGTTTTTTCCTCAAATAGTTCACAAAGAGTGATATTTGTAATATCCTTATCCATGTTTGATTTTCCATTTAATTTTGTTTTGGTAAGCCTACCTTATCTAGATTTGAAGGAATTTTTTTGTCCTTATACTTGACAATTATCTTTTTCTTTTATGCGATGCCAATATGTTTCGCGACAATTTTATGAAACATGGTACAGCCGAAACCTCATTTACAGAACGAGGCTTTGGCTGTCATTTCTCTTTTTGCTGAAAAACGGTGGATAAATGAAAAATGATTTATTTAGAAATAGAGATGAGTAGAGTAGTTTATTCCAAATGCATCAACAACGGACGGAAATATAAGGGTTTCAATCTTCATTTCTAGCTGGATACATCATAAAATACCATCAATCATCGAAAAGTATTTTTTTATAATAGAGGGAAATCACCAATTCATTTCTTCGTTCTATTACACCGATTACTTAATATCTGGGATTAAGACTAAAATGTTTCTTTCTTCACTGCACGAATACGCTATACTAATAAAAAGGAGCATTATAATATGAGATTAACCAACTACACTGACTATTCACTGCGAGTTCTCTACTATTTGTCTACGAGGCCCGATAAGGGGCTTAGCAGTATCAAAGAAATCGCTGAAGCATACGATATCTCCGAAAATCATCTAATGAAAATAATACATAGGCTTGGAAAACTAGGATTAATCAAAACAGTGAGAGGCCGGAGTGGTGGTGTTACAATGGCAAAAGAGCCAAAGGACATCAATTTAAAAGAGGTTGTTTCTCAAATGGAAGAGGATTTCTTTATAGTAGAATGCTTCAATCCTCGTAAAAAAGGGGACTGCACATTGATGAAGGCCTCGTGTGGATTGAAACCGGTGTTTGAAAAAGCTGCAAATGCTTTCCTATCAGAACTTGAGCATTACAGCTTGCAGGATATTTTAAATGACCAACAGTTGCCTGGTTCTTCATTTGCGAATCGTGGGGAACGAGCAGCCCCACCAAAATCATAGCGATTAAATCAACTTAATGAAAAAACGCTTCCAATAGCACGCCAGTGTTCTGACGACTGTGGAAGCGTTTGAGGGTTATTAGGCAATTTCCATAGCGGGTCCAAAAAATTCATAGTGAATATTTGAAGCAGGTATTTGATTGTCTATAAGGTGCTGATACATTGTCTTCATGAAGCTTGGTCCACCACATAGGTAATACTGTGCCTCTTTACTGTTGGCATGCTCCTTCAACCATTCTCTGTCAATGAACCCTTCCTTGTTACACCGACCATCTTTGATATCTTGTTCTGTTGGTTCTGAGTAGGCCGTGAGATACTGCATTGGATGAGATAGGGCAATTGCTTCAACTTCTTCATGGAATAAGTGGTTTTCACTATTTTTTGCTGCATGGATAAATGTAATTTCACGTGCTTTGCCCGCTAGTTTACTTGATTTTAACATGCTCATGAGTGGTGTAATGCCAACGCCAGCACTAATCAATACGAGTGGATGTTCGTTCTCCGGTTTCAAAACAAATTCGCCGGCAGGTGCGCTTATTTCGATGGACATCCCAACCTCGACTGAATCATGAAGAAAGTTCGAGACAAGCCCTTTCTCAGGACAGTCTTCACGTTTAACGGAAATACGGTAAAATTCTTCACCAGGTGCGTTTGATAGGCTGTATTGGCGGATATGTAGATGATCATTACCTGGAATTGCTACTCGCACACTAATATATTGCCCAGGTATAAACGGGGGGAGATGTTCCCCAGCTTCAGGTTGTAGATAAAACGAGATGACCTCACTACTTTCACGTACTTTTTTCATCACACGAAGTGTTTTAAAATAACGCCATCCACCAGCTTGATTCTCAGTTTCGTGATACATTTCTTCCTCGACTTGAATAAACACATTAGCAATTGCCTGATAGGCTTCTGCCCAAGCGTTGATAATCTCGTCTGTCGCAGCATCGCCCAAAACCTCCTTAATGGCCAAGAGGAGATATTTCCCAACAATCGGGTATTGCTCTGCTGTTACGCCAAGGCTACGGTGCTTATGTGCAATTTGTTTAACGACAGGGATCAATACCTCTAATTGGTCGATATGCTGAGCAGCTGCATAGATTGTGTTTGCTAACGCTGTTTGTTGGCGTCCTGTTTTCTGATTTGCATGGTTAAAAACGTTTAGTAGTTCCGGGTGATTCGTAAACATTTGCTGATAAAAACAGGTTGTAATGGCCTTTCCGTGTTCTGCCAATACTGGCGCTGTACTCTTTACGATGTCAATGTTTTTTTGATTCATAGTAAAATTCCTCCTTAAAGATGTATTTATTATATATCTTTAAGGTAATATAAGTTAATTGTTTAGTCAAGCATTATTTTGATGAAATTTGTCGATAATTGAATCAAACTGTTATTAAATGAATTAATTCCATCATGTAAAAGCCTGATGTAGAAAAGGTACAGGACATGAATTTTGAGCTAAATACATTGAAGGTGAGCAAAAACGCTTTTGAAACCAATGCCTAATTTCATCATGAATCAATATGCCATTTTAGAACGCTTGAACGTTCGTTTTTTTACTTAGGAAAACAGTATGAAATTGATTCAATGAATGCTACGTTCGATAATCCTGTTGATCCCGCGGCTGATGGTACAGGTCGAATGATTTTGTTCAATTTCATTTCTATCGCCCATTTAATCGTAATAGTGTAGCAGTGGCGAGAGCGAATGATTATGTTCATTTTTCGGGGAAATGCCAGAGGCTAACGGATGATGAAATGAACTTTTCAGTATTGAATTGTCCAAACAACTTCAATTAATGCGAACCAACTTATAAAATTTGGATAAATAGTCCAATATAGACAATAGAGCTGTTTCAAAAAAATTTGTTAATCGTTGCTGTTATCCACCTTCTATGGTAGCGTTTTAGGCAATACGAACGATATCAATTGTGTCTGTCGATATGGGGCAATTCATCTATAGGCTGAGGTTGTGAAACAATTAGAAATGGTTTGCCCGTAAGAATTATTTGTTTTTCAAAATGGGTAATATTTCGTTGAAATGAAGCAAATGGATATAATAACATTTTTATTTTTACAAAAAAGAGATTAAATCGCTTTAAATGCTGAAAAATTGCTATATGCACGGTAGACAAGACATGAAAGATGGTTAATAATGAATAGAGTAGGAATTTTTTTTGGAGGGAATCGAAAATGGCTTTAACACCACTGGAAATACATAATAAGGAGTTTGCTCGTGGCTTTCGCGGATATAGCGAAGATGAAGTGAACGAATTTTTGAATCAAATTATAAAAGATTACGAAACCTTCATTCAACAACGGAAAATTTTAGAAAATAAGAATGATGAGCTTCAGCAAAAACTGAATAAATTTTCAGGAATTAAAGATTCTTTGAATAAATCAATCATTATTGCCCAAGAGGCAGCTGATACATTGAAGCGAAATGCACAGTCGGAAGCAACTTTGATTATTCGAGAAGCGGAAAAAAATGCTGATCGCGTTGTGAGCGAAGCATTGGATAAAACAAACAAAATTACCTTGGAGCATGAGAATCTGAAAAACCAAGTAAATGTGTATCGTTCTAAATTCAAAATAATGGTTGAGTCACAGCTGAAAATGATTGCTGATGAACCTTGGGATGAATTGCAAAGTACAGTCCTTACAACAAGTGAAATGGAAGTTTCGCAGAAAAAGGCTGAGGCGGATCGTGTTGCCAAAGAATCAGAACGTGAAGCAGATATCGAAAGCCTACTGTTTCCTGAGGCGGGTCTCCATGAAGCGGAAGTGGTTGAAGAAAATGTAGCACAACCGAAAACGGTAGATGTAAATGTAGATGACTTTAAGATTGATGATCAATTCTTACAAGACATCGCTGCTTACTATGTTGAGGATACGGAGAGTATTGAATTTTCAGAATCTGAAGTTGTTGATAGCCGTGAACAACAGATTCGTGAGCGTGATGAGAAACTGTCTAGTTTTGTTGAAAGTCTAAAAGAAGTCGAAACAGGCAACAATAAACTGGTGACTGAGTCAGTATCCATAGAACCAGAAGTGGCCAAAGAAGCTGAAGCAAGTGTTCCATCAAAACCAAAGGTTCGCTTTAGAACAAATAGAAGTTTTACTAAATAATCTTACTTTCCGGTTAGTTCACTGCTGATGAAAGAAGATTGATTGACAGAACTTGGCGATTATGAAATGATATTTGTAAATAAATAGCCAGAAAGCGCTTTGATAGTACGAAGTGACTGTGGCATCATTGATGACGGGAATAGTAGATGGGTTCTAAACTAGTAACAGAGAGTTGGAACGGTGTGAGCCAACCTAGTGAAGCCACCGAAAATCATCCCTGAGACTTTTAGTGAACAGTGAGTAGCTAAAGGCGTTCGTTCGCGATATGAACACTAAAGGATTATAGCTGAATTTGTGCTGAATCAATTAGGGTGGTACCACGGAAATGATCTTTTCGTCCCTTCTGGGATGAAAGGTTTTTTTTATTTCTCAGCTGTTTAGCACGCAGTCAAATAAGGACTTAGCCCTGTTCATCCAAACAAAGCAAATTACCCACTGCTTTAGTGACTTTAAAATGAGCCAACAAAAAGGAGACGAAAGAATGGATTACAAAAATACGTTATTAATGCCGAAAACAGATTTTCCAATGAAAGGGAACTTGCCTGTTCGTGAGCCGCTGATCCAAGAAAAATGGGCAGCAATGAATATCTATCACATGGTGCAGGAGCGGACAGGCGGAAGACCTTTGTATATATTACATGATGGTCCCCCTTATGCGAATGGTGACTTACACATTGGACATGCACTAAACAAAGTGATTAAGGATTTTATCGTGCGTTATCATTCGATGGCTGGCTATCAAGCGCCTTATGTGCCAGGGTGGGATACACATGGATTGCCAATTGAGCAAGCGCTTACGAAAAGTGGCAAAGTAAAAAGAAAAGAAATGACAGTTGCGGCTTTCCGGAAAATGTGTGAGGAGTATGCATTAGTACAAGTGGATAAGCAGCGAACACAATTCAAGCGTCTTGGTGTGTCTGGTGAGTGGGATAAGCCTTATATGACGTTACAGCCAGAATACGAAGCAGAGCAAATTCGTGTATTTGGTCAAATGGCGAAAAAGGGTTACATTTACAAGGGCCTGAAGCCAGTCAACTGGTCACCTTCTAGTGAATCAGCTTTGGCTGAGGCTGAAATTGAGTATAAAGATAAGCGTTCAGCATCTATTTATGTGGCATTTTCTGTTGCAGATGGGAAGGGCGTGCTTGATGCTGATACGAAGATCATCATTTGGACAACAACGCCATGGTCAATACCAGCAAACTTAGGCATTTGTGTCCATGCGGAACTAGATTATGTTGTTGTTAAAGTAGCAGGGGCAAAGTATGTTGTCGCCAAAGCGTTACTTGCAGCTGTTACGGAGAAACTAGCATGGGAAGACACCGAAATCATCCAAGAGCTCAAGGGTGAGCAGTTAGAATATATTGAGGCGAATCATCCGTTCTATGACCGGAGGTCACTGGTCATGCTGTCGGATCATGTAACGATTGAAGCGGGAACTGGCTGTGTTCACACTGCGCCTGCTCATGGTGAAGATGATTTCAATGTCGCGAAACGTTATGGCATTGGTGTGCTTTGCCCAGTTGATGAAAAGGGTGTCATGACTGAGGAAGCACCAGGATTTGCTGGGTTATTCTATGATGATGCCAATAAAGCGATTACCGAGAAATTGACGGAAAAAGGTGCTTTGCTGAAACTCGAGATGATTACTCACTCTTATCCGCATGATTGGCGAACAAAGAAGCCGACGATTTTCCGGGCAACTGCACAATGGTTTGCGTCCATCAATGACTTCCGTACCGATCTATTGCAAGCGATCAACGACACAACATTTGTGCCAGCATGGGGTGAGACGCGTCTCTATAATATGGTGCGTGATCGCGGGGATTGGTGTATTTCACGTCAACGGGCATGGGGTGTACCGATTCCAGTATTCTACGGAGAAGATGGGTCACCAATCATCAATGATGAAACGATCGAACATGTTGCAGCATTATTTAGAGCGCATGGTTCAAATGTTTGGTTTGAACGAGAAGCAAAAGACCTTCTTCCAGAAGGCTTCACGCATCCAAGCAGTCCAAATGGCGTTTTTACAAAAGAAGTGGACATTATGGATGTTTGGTTTGATTCTGGGTCATCGCATCAGAGTGTGCTTGAGGCTCGTTCAGCACTGCGCCGTCCTGCTGATCTTTACATGGAAGGTTCTGATCAATATCGTGGTTGGTTCAACTCTTCCTTGTCGACAGCAGTTGCGGTAACAGGAAAAGCACCGTACAAGGCGGTTCTCAGTCACGGTTTCGTTCTAGATGGCGAGGGGCGGAAGCAAAGTAAGTCGCTGGGGAATACAATTGACCCAGCAAAGCTTGCGAATAGTTACGGTGTTGATATTCTGCGGCTCTGGGTTGCCTCAGTTGATTATCAGTCAGATGTGCGTATCTCCGACAACATTATCAAACAAGTTGCAGAAGTTTATCGTAAAATTCGCAACACATTTCGCTTCTTGCTTGGTAACTTGTCCGATTTCGATGTGAGAGCGGATCAAATTGCCTATGATGATTTGAATGAATTACATCAATATATGCTGATTAAGCTGAATGACGTTGTCAAGACAACAACAACAGCGTATGAAAAATATGCATTCTCGGATATTTTCCATGCTGTCAACAATTTCTGTTCAAATGAACTAAGCTCATTCTATCTTGACTATGCAAAAGATATTCTTTACTGTGATGCGAAAGATAGCAAGACGCGCCGAGAGATTCAAACGGTGATGCATGCATGCCTGACGAAACTTGTTAAACTAATCACGCCAATCTTGCCGCATACGGCTGAAGAAATCTGGGGGCATATGAATGATGCGGAAGCTGACAGTGTCACGCTAACAGATATGCCTGCTGTTGAGGCACTTGCTGGTGCAGAAGCGATCGCAGGGCGTTGGGATGGATTCCTGAAATACCGTGATATTGTGTTAAAAGCACTGGAAGAAGCACGGAATGCGAAGACGATCGGAAAATCGCTAAATGCACACGTGATTTGTACTGTAGACGAAGCGGCTAATGCATTATTGGCTCAATTGTCAACAAGCCTCGAGCAATTGTTAATCGTCTCTAAAGTGGATGTGGTATTATTAAGCGAAGCGGATACGCCGTTCTCTGTAGAAATTAAAAAAGCAACTGGCGAAACTTGTGAACGTTGCTGGAATATCAGTGCAGAGGTTGGTCAGCACCCAGAAGCAACAACGCTCTGTAGCCGTTGTGCAGCACTCGTTGTCAATGGAAAATAGACCAAAATGAATCGCTGTAGTCTTTTAGAAGTGGTAAAATAGTCATCCTTTTTCGCTTTAGTAGCGGCGTTCTCGGTTACCTCTGGCAATCAGTATTACCGGAATGAAAAAGGGGAGGACTTTTACCACATCTCTACTAGAACCTTGTGTGGGGTTACAAAAAAATGGTTCGTACAAGCTACTGTTAATTTTGAGATATCCACTTTTGTAAAATGTCTAAAAGGGATAAAATTGTAGAAAAAAGCCGTGCCCTTGATAAAATCAACAAAGCGAGAAGACGTCGGTTTGTTTTTGCGGTATCGTTGTTTATTTAGCAGCAGTACGGGGAGGAATCATGAGAAAATACTATTTAATAACAGTCGTTATCATCCTACTAGACCAACTGACTAAATGGCTAGTTGTATCGAAGATGTCAGTGGGAGAAAGCATTCCACTCATAGATAACTTGCTCTACTTTACCTCGCACAGGAATACAGGTGCAGCATGGGGGATTCTTGAGGGGAGAATGTGGTTCTTTTATATTATCACGCTCGCAACGGTTGGCTTCGTGATTTACTACATGGAGGCTTACGGAAAGACAAGTAAAATGTTGTCGATTTCGCTGGCAATCATTCTTGGTGGTACGATTGGTAATTTCATTGATCGTGTCTTTCGGAAGGAAGTAGTTGATTTTATTCATACGACCCTATTTAATTTTCCGATTTTCAATATCGCAGATATGGCACTGACGTTTGGTGTTGCCCTCATGATCATTTACGTGATCATTGATGAGAGAAAGAAAAAGGTGTAAACAATGGAGATTCACAAGATACAAGTTCGTGAAGAAATGAACAATGAAAGAATTGATAAGCTCTTGTCAGGACAGTTTGAGGCGTTTTCACGGTCTCAGATTCAGCTGCTCATGAAGGAAGGGAATTTGCTTGTTAATGGTGCAACAACAAAGGCTAATTATAAAGTGAAGACTGGTGATGCTATTGAGATTCATGTACCAGAACTCGAAGTGCTCGAAGTATTGCCGCAGGATTTACCACTTGATATTTACTATGAAGATCATGATGTGATTGTAGTGAATAAACCAAGAGGCATGGTTGTCCATCCAGCACCAGGGCATGTTAAGGACACACTTGTCAATGCATTGATGTTTCATTGTAAGGATTTATCGGGTATCAATGGTGTCATGCGTCCCGGGATTGTTCACCGGATTGATAAGGATACCACAGGTCTTTTGATGGTTGCCAAAAATGATATGGCCCATGAGCGCTTAGTCGTTCAATTACAAGAGAAAACTGTCACACGCCGCTACCAAGCCATTGTCCATGGTGTGATTGCCCATGATGATGCAACGATTGATGCACCGATTGGTCGTGATAAAAAAGATCGTCAGTCAATGACAGTCACAGAAGAAAATTCACGCAATGCGATTACGCATTTTCATGTGTTAGAACGGTTTAATGCCTACTCATTGATTGAATGCAAACTCGAAACGGGGCGGACACATCAGATCAGGGTCCATATGAAATATATCGGTTTTCCGATTGTCGGTGACCCGAAGTATGGACCAAGACATACGCCTAGTATCGGTGGACAAGCACTCCATGCTGGCGTTCTCGGTTTTGTGCACCCGAAAACAGGTGAATACCTCGAATTTACTGCGCCTGTACCGGTGTACTTTACTGAGTTAGTGAATCAACTACAAAGCGGTCATGATCTCACGTAGTTTTGGTCTTTGTCATTAGGTATTATACTGCGAATGACAATTTGCTCACTTGTTGGTTGCTTTCATCGTGAAACAAGCGAGGCTTGATGTCGATCATCGGGCATCAAATTGACGGTAATTATTTCTGACAAATTGATTGACAAGCAGGCAATGACTCGGGTAAGATTAACCGAATTGAACAATCTAGTTATGCTTGAACACATATATGAAACCTTTAACAATAGTCCCGTGAGGCTAAGAAGGATGATGCAGTCTGTTATTTGACTATTATTCCTCTTGCCTACAAATAGGTGAGAGTTTTTTTGTAGCGATCTTTTGGGGAAGGGAAAAATGCGTGAACCAGCAAAGACGAAGACCATTTACGTGGGCAAGAGGAGGAATTTTGATGAAACAGAAGGCGGTACTACTTGACGAGAAGGCGCTTAGCCGTGCATTGACAAGAATTGCTCATGAAATTGTTGAAAAGAACCACGGTATTCATGATTGTGTGTTAGTCGGTATTCGGACGCGCGGGATTTATTTGGCTAACCGAATTGCAGCGAAAATCGAGCAAATTGAAGGGGAAACAGTGCTGGTCGGTGAAGTGGATGTTACATTGTACCGGGACGATTTGTCTTATAAAAATCTAGACGGAAATCCAGTTGTAAATAGCACAAGCCTTCCAGTAGTAGCCGGGAAGAAAGTGGTGCTAATCGACGATGTTCTTTTCACTGGTAGGACAGTACGCTCTGCCCTCGATGCGATTATTGATACTGGTCGCCCAGCACAAATCCAGCTTGGTGTCCTAATTGATCGAGGTCATAGGGAACTACCGATTCGTGCTGATTATGTCGGCAAAAACATTCCAACATCAAAACTTGAAAAGATTAGTGTGAAAATGCACGAGGTTGACGGTGAAGATCGAGTCATTATTTTTGAGTGAAAAGTGAATATTAGCTGCTGCAATTGTTTGGAGCAGTTTTAATAGATGAGCTTGGGCCATTCATCATAAGTGTCGGTTCAATGTTTTAAAATCAGCCTGTGAGCTGAAAAACAAGGAGGAAACAAAATGATAGAAAAAAGAAAAAATGTTGTCCTAGATGTCCACGAGAGACCTAGCACAGGGAAGTTATTCACTTTCAGTATTCAGCACTTATTTGCCATGTTTGGTGCAACCGTATTAGTCCCGATTTTAATTGGGCTCGATCCAAGTGTGGCCTTACTAACCAGTGGGCTTGGGACACTCGCTTATATCCTGATTACCAAAGGACAAATTCCGATTTATTTAGGTTCCTCCTTTGCCTTTATTGCACCGCTGATTGCCCTGAAAGAGCAGGGAATCGGGGCACAGATGATGGGCGTATTCATTGTTGGTGTTGTGTACGGCATCATTGCACTAGTGATTAAGAAGGTTGGTTATCAGAAAATGTTACAGTTCTTGCCGCCAGTTGTCGTTGGCCCGATTGTCATTGGCATCGGTCTCAGTTTAGCAGCAACAGCAGTAGGGATGGCAGCATTTAAGACTGTAGACGGGGTTGTAACGTATGATTCGCAGTATGTGATTATCTCACTCATCACCCTAGGCATCACGATTTTCTTCTCAAACTTTGTCAAAGGATTCTTTGGACTTGTGCCAATTATGATGGGGATTATCGGTGGCTATATTGTGGCAGCGTTCATGGGTGTTGTTGATTTCCAGCCCGTAGTTGATGCTAAGTGGTTTGCGCTTCCGAATGTGACAATCCCTTTCGTGGATTACACACCAACATTTTCAGCTGGCATTTTGCTCTCTGTTGTCTTCGTTGTCATTGCACCAATCTGTGAACATATTGGGAACGTTATGTTACTAGGAAAGATTGCCGATAAAAATTTCGTCCAAAAGCCAGGACTGCATCGTTCGATTCTCGGTGACAGTGTCGCAATTATTATTTCATCATTTTTCGGCGGTGTACCAAATACGACGTATGGTGAAAATATTGGGGTTATGGCACTGACAAAAGTATTTAGTATTTATGTAATCGGTGGTGCAGCGGTGTTTGCCGTATTCTTCAGTTTCATTGGTAAATTTTCCGCCCTCATTCTAACGATTCCCGATCCAGTCAAGGGCGGTGTCTCACTGATGTTGTTTGGCATTATCGCTTCTGGTGGGTTACGGATGCTGATTGAGAGCAATGTCAATTTATCGATTAACCGAAATCTTGTCATTGTCGCAACGATACTCACTTTCAGTGTTGGCGGGATGCTGATCCAAATGCAAATCGGAAACCAAACAATTGCGATTCAAGGCATTGGCTTATCTGCCATCTTGGGCATTGTGTTGAACTTGATTTTACCAGATAAAGCAGCTGGGTTTGGCGACAGTAAAGCGCATTTGTAATCGATAATGGATGATTGATAGCAATAAGTTGATTTCTGGCCTGATGCCAAAGGTCTTCATCATCGGAGGTATAATTGAAACTAGGCCCAATCCTATAGCTCAGAGGCACTACCGTCCGGCAAAGGGCAGTAGTGCCTTTTTGAAGGTGAAATGGCATAGCTAGTTGTGTTGGTGCTATTTTCCTGCTTTAGATATCCCTCCCCCCGGCTGTCTATACACGATCATGTGCAATGACGATAAACTTGTATACCGCTAGAGAAATAGAAATATCGATATACTCCCTGAATTTGCTGGAGATGATTGAACAATAGTGGTATGCTAGAAAAATTGTGTAGTCGTACTATTGGGGAAGTTCTGTATCCGTGGCAACACGCGACTAGAGCCAGAAGATGAGGGCTGATACACAGTTCATATCT
>JAVBKF010000183.1:0-7881 GCA_031554215.1 Caryophanales bacterium | reverse complement strand
CAGAAATACTGAATCAATTGCTTATTTAATGTCTAATAACCATTTTCCATGTCAAATATAGCGCACAACAAAAAAGGTCTGCAAGATGCAGAACCTCATTGACCTAATGTCTATTCAAAATCATCGACAGTTTGAATGGCTTTAAACCATCAAAGCCTTACGCTTTCTCTGATGCAACAAATTCGACATCAATTTCCATAATTTCTGATTGGCTGCCTGTTCGCATTGGCGGTCCCCAGGTACCATAACCAGATGATACGAAGATATGGAGGCTTTCCTTTAGGACATATCCCCAGTCCACTTCATACATCCGCTTCGTAATATAATGTAGTGGCGCTATTTGCCCGCGATGAGTATGCCCACAAAACACCATGTCAGCCCCTGCTTCAACGTCTTTATCGAATTCCATCGGCTGATGGTCTAATACAATAATTGGCTTTGATCTATCAAGACCTGCCGTCAGGCTAGTGATCTCTTTACGCGCGCCACCATGTGAACGTGCTGCCAAATCTTTTCTGCCAACGAGATAAATCGAATCTGCTAGTTCCACAACCTCATCCATCAAAACTGGGATGCCAACACTGGCCATTTCATCACTATACACATCTATATGCCCACCATAATACTCATGATTTCCCAGCACTGCATAAGTGCCAAGCTTTGCTTTCAGCTGTCCTAAGTTTTCGCTCATTTTGTTTCTGATGAATGGTTCAATGTCATGGTCAATAACATCCCCGACAAGAAAAATAACATCTGGCTTTAAATCATTGATTTCTTTAACCATTTTCCGTAGCTGGATATTGCCAACAATGTAACCGAGGTGAATGTCAGATACGGCAACAATTTTTAGCTTAGACATTTGTGCTGATGTCTTTTCAACTACCACCTCGTGGCTACGCACATAATGGTTCCTTGCATTGTACATCCCTTTTACAGTTGAAATAGTGACTAATGTAATGAGTACAATCCCACTAATTGTCGTGTAGTTGGTCATTTCGACCCCGAATAGGCGTAAAATAAGACCAACACCGTCAGTCACAAGCAGGAGAATGACTAAATACGGTATGATGCCCATGTAGTAAAAAGAAACTACCTGAAAGAAGCGTCCAATTGGTGCAACCGATTTTGCACGGAAGAAGAAACCGATTGGATAGCCTAATGAAATGACCATCAGCAAAATCCAGAATAATGGCTCTAAACTAGTTGGTAACCACTGAAACAGAAATCTCATTCCATGCCAACCAAGATAATAGGTGAGTCCCCCCATGAAAGCAATCATCAGTAACAGCTTTGGAATTTTTTGATGCACAACATTATCGACTTTTTTAACTATTTTTTTCTCCATCATCATTGAACAATTTCTCCCATTTTACCCGCTTCTAATTGAAGCAGCGCTTCCTTCATGTATATTTTATCACCGGCAAACCCAGTATATGAACCATTTGTTCCGAGTACGCGGTGGCAGGGCACAATCACCAAATGTTGATTAGCACGGCAGGCCCCTCCTGCTGCTCTAAATGCTTTCGGGCGTTTGACTTTCTCAGCAACCTCTTTATAGGTGAGCACTTCACCGTATGGAATGGATAATAACGTCTGCCAAACGGATTGTTGAAAGTCAGTCCCTTTTATTTTTAACGGCAAATCAAATAATTCTCTCTCACCATTAAAGTATTCGCTTAGCTGCTTTGCGGTTTCTTCTAGAACGCTGTCACTTTGCATTGGACCGTCTGCAAACTGTACGGTTTCATTTTCTTCGTATAGAAATTTTGAGGAAATCAGTGATACGCCATCTGAAACCAAAATCATTTGTCCAACGCTCGTGTCAATTATCTTTTTGTACATATTCATCGCACCTTTAGTTTCATTATCGTTAAAATGATGGTCATGACTCAAATACTTGTCTTGTCTAAACGGTTTGTCTTCGGAAATACAACAGTAGCTACTATTTTACCATCTACATCAATCGGTACCACTACTTAAATCCTTTTTTGACTACCCTCTATTCTACTATAACATATCTTACTTTCTAGTTAAGAAACTCGGTGAAAAATTTATAAAAAAGATCTCACGAGTGGTCGATTATTCAGGTGATAGCCGCTAATGAATAGCGGTCACCCCTACTTCAAGCTACTATCAGGACTTCTGGAGATATTTCTTGCGTTTATAGAAATCATCACTATGCTACAATGGAATCATATCAATTTGAGCAATGAACAAATCGAAGGTTTTTAAAAGGAAGTGAAGATGTACGTGGTGAATCAAACACATCCTTATACGGTGACGAGGCATGTTTGCCCTCGCAATTGTTACGACGCTTGCAGTATGCTTGCGTATAGCCGAAACGGTATCATTGAGAAAGTCGAAGGTGATCCGGCAAACGCTTATACGAACGGAAAGCTATGCTCTAAGGGGTATAGCTATTTAGGTAGCGTCTATCATCGTGATCGTTTGAAACATCCAATGATTCAGATACCACGCGGTTCTGGAAATTGGAAACGAATTTCGTGGGATGAAGCGATTGATTTGATCAGCGACAAAATCCTTACGCTGCACGACCGTACCCACTCTAATCTGTCACTGTGTCTGAACAAATATTCAGGGAATATGGGGCTCATGCATTTAACAACTGAGGCGCTGTTTGATAGCATTGGCGCCACAACCCGTGTCGTGGGTTCCCCTTGTTGGTCTGCTGGACTCGATGCCCAGTACTATGACTTTGGTGCTAACACAGCCTCCGATCCATCTGAGATTGAGCGTGCAAAATGCGTTATCCTCTGGGGTGCTAACCCTGCATGGACAGCAATCCACTCATTACCATACATTTATAAAGCACAAGAAAATGGCGCGAAAGTCATTGTCATTGACCCGGTTCGCACGATTACCGCAAAAAAAGCGGATATCTACATCCAAATTGCACCAAGCACTGACGGTGCACTGGCGCTGGCCATTGCCAAGGTATTACTAAACAATAACCTGTACGATCATGATTTTGTGACAAAATATAGTCACGGCTGGCCAATCTTTAAGGATTATCTTGAATCACTAGACCTGGATGAGTTATGTACAGAATGCGAGGTTGCAAGCGCAGTTGTGCATGACCTTGCGGCTACGCTTGCAGCGTGTAAGCAGTCTTTTTTCTGGCTCGGTTTCGGTTTACAACGACATAGTAATGGCGGTCAGAACATTCGTGCGATTCAAGCTATCGCAGCAATGATTGGTGCCATTGGCGAGCCTGGTGGTGGTGTCAATTTCGCCAGTATGTCCACTTGGTTATTCAATGCCCAGAAACGCCCAGAAACCCAAAACCGGCTGATCCCAATTAATCAATTTACTCATGCGCTCCACTCACAGACAGAACCACCAATCAAAATGCTCTGGATCGCTTGTCGCAACATTTTAACGCAGGACCCGGCACCACAGGAATTAAAGCTGGAACTAGAAAAGCTAGAATTTATCGTAACTGTCGATCAGTTTATGACACCGACTGCCGAATGTGCTGATATTGTCCTACCGACGACAACTTTTTTTGAAGAGGAAGATATTGTGACAAGTTATTGGCAGCAATATATTAGTTATAACGAAAAAGCGATTGAAAATTACGAAGAATCTAAAAGTGATTTTGAAATTTCCAAACAATTATCACAAGCATTAAATCGAAAAAGACCTGGTTTCAGTACATTTAATGCATCCAGTACACCGCATGATTTTATTGAAAATGAATTTAATGAAGACATTTATCGATTACTTGGCATTGTTCATTGGAGCGAACTCCAAAACGGATCAAAAAAAGTTAAACTGGCAGCAGTCGCTTGGGCTGACAAACAATTTAAGACGGAGAGCAAAAAGTTTGAATTCTATTCAAATACGGCACTAGCTGACGGTTTTCCTCCTTTCGCAACCTTCACAAAAGGCAAGCGAACTAGTAAAGAGCTCCCATTTTGGCTACTGACCACACATGCTCAGTTTGGTTTGAACTCGCAATTCCAAAACATTGAAGGATTAGCGGATGTTGACCGAGCAGAATTGGTCTATATTAATCCAACAGTTGCTTTGGAAAATGACTTCACAACTGGTAGTACCGTTACAATTTATAATGATCTCGGTGAAATTGATGTCCATGTCGCGGTGTCAAGTGATATTCCAGAGGATGTACTCCTCTTTCATCAAGGGTGGCACAAAAACAGCCAAATCACAATTAACCAATTGATACCGAGTGTCAGCACTGATATGGGAAAGAAAACAACGATGTCACAGGGAATTGCCTATTACGATGCTTTTGTTGCCATTCGTAAGCGGGAAAGATAGTCGATAAATAGTTAAAGAAATTACTGCGTAAAGCCGCAACAAGCTTTGCACCGTTAAACATAACCGCTGGGCTGATTGTGGTTCGCATTCTCTTTCGTGATATTGAAATAGCTGGCGGAATGCCTTTTCTAGGCAAGAGGTCTGCTTACATAAATTCTAAGGCATAGCTGTACCTTCATGAAAAAACAAACCAAGGCTTATCATCTGATCGAGATAAGCTTTGACTTGTTCTTTTCATCGTTGCTTTTTTTGTGAGTACAGCCGCTAGTGAGATTCAACTGGCCTTGAATGAGATGAGGTTTATTCCCTGAGAAATGAACCGGCTAACGATTCATTGAAAATTGATTTGACAACATCTTTTCTACAATCATCAACAACTACTAAGATATTAGGTACAATTTCGCACGCCTCAATAAATGTCGAGGTCAATCAACGACCCCTCGTCTATTCCTCTTCCTTGTAATCGTACAATTATGCAGTGACTGGTTCCTTGGCCATTTCAATCACTAGAAGATGTGCCTTCGTCTCGGCTCGAAGTGAAATATTCTCTTCGACCGCCTCGACCGCATCGCGTTTTGTTAATGATTCCTGCCCATTTATTACCGTATCACCTTCGATGTTAATCAGGTATGCTTGCCTGCCGGGTGCAACTTCAAATGTAGCCTCCACCCCTTGCTCAAGTTCAGTTGCGTAAATGTTTACATCTTGACTAATTTGCACTGGTGCATCGCTACTTTTTCCAGAAACAAGATGAAGCCAATGATTCACACGATCAGCCCACTGAAAACGATGATCACCATAATTCGGCGCCAGTCCATGTTGATCTGGCAAAATCCATATTTGTAACAAGCGCGCAGTTTCCTTACCGAAGTTTTCCTCGCTATGCATAACACCTGTACCAGCGCTCATGTATTGCACTTCACCACGCCCAATTGTTTCTTTATTACCCATTGAATCAGCATGTGTCAGTTCACCATCAACCATATACGTTACAATTTCCATGTCCCGATGTGGATGTGTTCCAAACCCATTTCCTGCTGCAATTAAGTCATCATTAATCACTCGCAAAACGCCAAAATTCATATTACGCGGATTGTAATAATCAGCAAATGAAAAATGAAAATGGCTATCTAGCCAGCCTAAACTTGTGCTTCTCCCCATCTGTTGATGATCTATTTTTCGAATCATTTCGCATCACTCTTTTCCTGTTTAAATAGACACTAATTTGTAGAACAAACCGAAGTCGTGTCTGAAAAAGCAAATCGTACAATTCTAAACAAAGTACTTTTTCTGACATACTTAGTGTAGCATACAAATAATGATAATCCTTGTTATATGCTTTTCCCCATAAGAATCAGGGGTTCTAGATGCTATTTTGATCGAATAAATCAAGATTCAACGCTTGTCGCCAATTGTCGTTTCAGCAACTTGAAAAATAAAAGAAGTTGTCATTTTTCAGCTCATTTTTAGCTATTTACAGGTCATTCATCATTGCCGACTGTTTCACACTTAATGCTTATTCTCCTCATTTTAACGTTGTGATTCGTCATGTAGCTATTGGTTTGTCGTCGTGCTAGATAAACATCTCCACTTTATAATTGACTCGTTACCTCCAGAACGAAGTAGCCAAGTACCAAGGCCATCCCAGTGCAAATATCCGATTGACTGTGTTTGGTGACATCATCACAATGGGCGCCAACCCATTTGGAAAACCTTGTTGACAAAAACGTCTCATATAGTTCCTTCGTCTTCTGCACTGACTGCTCATCCGTCCCTGTAAAAAGTTTGTGCAGTAAAAAGCAAATAAATTCAAGCTCAAAGACAATATGATCATCTGGAATTTGATTTAATTTAGCCACCTCGAGCCCAGCTTCAGCATAAAAATTCCGGATAATCATGGTGTCTTCTTGCATCAGCACTCGGGCATTGCTACGATAAACCGTCTCATATGGCGGCGCTAAGAGCCGGTCAGGACCAATAAACAGGCGATTAAACTCGGTCACTTTCTTCCCAAGTTTCGCCTCTGTAATATTTTCTAATCGTTCTAGCCCCTCTTTAAACTGGTCATTTTGACCAAAATGGATGTTGGCAGAAAATAGTTCATGAACAGCATCCCATTCATCATCTTTAATCTCATTTTTATAATATTGTAAAAATACATTGAAAACAGTAAACTGCTTTGATAGCGTTTCTTGCCATTCGATTTCTTTATTCATCTTGTCCATTACCTCCACTTCTCTCTTTCTATTCTAGCAAAATTTCAAAGCTGTATGGTGTGAATGTTTACAAATCTGATCGCTATCCTTGTGGCTCAATACATTTCCTTTTTCTGATGAATTCATTCTAAAAGCTCTTAATACAGATGCGTTCAGCAATATAAGCAAAATTGTACTAGATTTTAACCTTGAACTAAGTGTGGACTAGTTCTAAACATCTTTTTGCTATGCTGTTTTATACGGATATAAATACGAAAAAGCATACTTAGTGACTTTCACAAAAGTATGCTTTTCTTTCATTACGAAATAAACCATCAATTAAAAACTTATTTCCCTAACAAATCCTCTCTTTCTCTCCAACTTAACTCAGTAGCCGATATCCAAGTGAAATCATCCCTATTTTCGCCACCAATGCTCCAAGTATCATTTTCCGCCCAATAGTATATATCATCATGCTTTACTATTTTCGCGCAAAATATTTCAGGTGTATTGTTGATTTCAGGAGGTCTAATATTAATCCTAGTTACATTTTTAAATACTATTTCAATGGTAGACGGATTCTCACTTTGTCTCTGAAAAACAAACCTTGCTTGTGGGTTATTTACCATTGCCATTGATAAATCTGTATCCACAAAAGCACCTGTTGAGAAACTCATTTCTTTAAGACAACTGTCATGGAAATTACCAAATGAATCCATTAAATTCTTTAAGTCAATTTCATCGCTAATTTTTTTCCACACCTTCTAGTACCCACCTTCATGATTTTTTTAATTTCAGACTACTTACCTCTTTTTGGTGAATCAGGGTTAGTCCAGTCCCATTTATGTCTATGTGGGAAAGTATGACAATTGTCACCATCGCTATGGTTATAATCAATATCTTCTTTTGCTCTTCCATTTTCACTATAGTATCCTGATACAATAGAGTTGTAACACCTTGGTATAAAGAATTGGTAAAATAAAAATCAAGGATGTTACAAATGAGAACACATAGACATTACGAACAAGAGTTAAAAGAGAAAATTATCCAACTTCATTTGGAAGAAGGAAGAACAAAGAAAAGCCTAACACAGGAGTATCAATTAGGCCAAGGAACGCTAACCTACTGGCTACAACAACACCGCGAAGAATGCCGCTATAATCCAACAGTAAAAGCGTATGAAGAGAACAGGAGGCTACGTAGGAAGCTAGCAGAACAGGAAAAGGAAATTGCATTTTTACGGCATTCTTTGCGAAAGAAATCGATTAAATATTTATCGTTTTATTGAGAAAAATAAGGATGAATTCGGTCTGAATTGGCTGTTTCGTAGACTTCAAATTTATCCAAATGCCTACTATAATTTTTTGAAGAATAGAAGGTC
>JAVBKF010000124.1:0-30475 GCA_031554215.1 Caryophanales bacterium | reverse complement strand
TTGAAAGCTGAATCAGGCGACCAGCAATATGCTATTCCTAATGATGTTACGCCAAGCGGCTACAACCGTGTCACCATTTGGTGTGATGAATTTAAAGTGCCCCTTGCATCAGCTACTCTCAAAATGTAGCATGATGATCTGATTTGTTGAGCATTTGATCAGCGTGTAATGAGGTGGTTCTTCACAGAAGCTCGCGAGCAATAGGAAGAAATTAAATGGAGTCCTGCGGTTGATTCGTGTAGAATGAAGGTGTGTACATATGAGATACACATGTGAAGAATGCGTCAGTTGATTGCAGCATGGTGGCTGAACACAATACAAGATGCTGGCAGATTGGAGGAAGCAGTATGAAGAAAGTTTTATTAATACTGATGGGTGTACTGACATCAATGATGCTTGTAGCCTGCGCAAATTCCGAAGAGAAAGCAACAACGAAGAAGGAAGATGAACTGGCTGATATGAGCTGGTCAGACATCGAAACGAAAGCAAAGGGGACCACCGTTCGTATGTATATGTGGGGCGGTGATGAGGGAATCAATAGCTATATGGATGAATATGCGATCCCTACAGTCAAGAAGCAGTATAACATCACCCTTGAGCGCGTTCCGCTCGATACACCTGAAATATTAAATCAATTAATGAATGAAAAGAAGGCAGGGGTTGATACAGGGACAATTGATATTGTCTGGATGAACGGTGAATACTTCTATAATGCTAAAAACAATGATCTACTGTATGGCCCGATTTTAAATCAGATTCCGAATGTAGAAAAATATGTCGATACTAATGCGCTTGAAGTTGTGTATGACTTTGGTACTGAGACGGAGGGCATGGAAGTCCCATGGGGAAAGGTGCAGTTCGTTTTCCAGTATGATGCTGCTAAAGTACCTGTACCACCAAAGAATTTTACGGAACTAGGGGATTGGATAATCGCAAATCCAGGTAAATTTACTTACCCTGATCCAGCAGATTTCACTGGGAATGCTTTTATACGTCATTTATTTTATCAATCAGCTGGTGGTGTTGAAAATATTCTGGATCAAGGATTTGATGAAGCATTTGCAACTGAAAATAGCCAGAAAATGTGGGATTATCTGAATGATATTGAGCCGTATTTATGGCGCGAGGGAACAACTTATCCCAACAATTTAACAGAGCTTGATCGCCTCTATAGCGAAGGGGAAGTTTATATGACGATGGGCTATAACGAAGGCAGGGCTGAAAGCCTCATTGAAAAGGGGATTTTCCCGAGTACAACGAAAACCTTTGTCCTAGATTCAGGGTCAATCGGTAATGCACATTTTCTATCGATTCCCGAAAATAGTCCAAACAAAGCCGGTGCGATGGTCGTGATTAATTTCTTGCTATCTCCTGAGGCACAATTGATGAAGATGGAACCTATTTATTGGGGCGAGAATATGGCGCTCGATTCTACGAAGTTATCAGATGAAGATGTGGCAAAGTTGAATTCGATTGACCGGGGGGAATCGGTCTTGCCAGCTGAAATATTGAAAGATAGCTTGCTACCAGAGATTGACGCACAATATGTTCCATGGCTGAAGGAGAACTGGATGAATGAAGTGGTTCAAGAAGAGTAAACCGATCTTGATGCTATCACCGGCAGTATTGCTGATTGTACTACTTATTGGGTATGGCACTATTGCCGCATTTATTGAAAGTACCCGTTCGCCAGATGGCTTTAGCTTATCGATTTATCAGGAATTGCTAGGGCAGGAACAGTTTATTGATTCATTTGTCTATAGTCTAAAAATTGCGCTGATATCGGCAATGCTATCTGTTTCGATAGGTTTCTTGTTGGTTCGAGCAGCGTATCCAAAACTTCGGAATATGTTTCCGCGATTGGTTGCTTGGTTACCAATGCTATTTCCGCATTTTGTTTGGGGGTACATGCTGTTTTTGTTGCTCGGGCAAACTGGGTTTATTTCAGATAAAATGATTGCGCTAGGGATGATTGATTCTGCGGCAACATTTCCGGTTTTATTTAACGATCCACAGGGAATCGGGATTATCCTTACGTATATTTGGAAGGAAGTACCGTTCGTCATTTTATTACTACTGCCAGTTTATGAGCAGTTACCTCATGATAGAAAAGAGCTGGTTACCGCACTTGGTGGGAAGCGGTTTGCTGCTTTCCGCTATGTTGAGTGGCCGTATGTATTTCCAGTTTTGCTTGAAGCATTTGTGATTATTTTTGCGTTTATCTTTTCGGCTTATGAAGTACCTGCACTGCTTGGGACAACCTATCCGAAAATGGTGCCTGTACTAAGCTATGATTGGTTTTTTGGCGCTGATTGGAGCAAGCAACCGGCTGCTTATGCGGTAATGATCTTAACCGCACTCGTGATTTGCCTACTGGTTTGGCTAATGCTGCTACTCACGAGGAAACATCGGCAATATCTTCATCAAAGTGCTGGTGCTAGAAGTAGCTTTCATCCGAAAACGCGGTTTTCAATGACTGCTTTTCTCCTGATTGCTAGTTTGTCAGCAGTGCCGTTTCTCCTGATTGTATCGACAAGTTTGCAGTCGTTTTCGGTGGACGAATGGCAATCGCTCCTGCGTATGCCTGGCCTTGGTGAGGCAATTTTGACATCTGTTTTGATCAGTGTTGCCGTTATTCTATTCAATTTCTTGCTAGGCATACCAGCTGCGAAGGCAATGGCTTTCTATTCATTTACGGGTAAAAGTACCATCAGTACGCTCCTTTTATTGCCATTATTAATTCCGCTATTATTGGTGGTGATGGGAATACATGTTGCATTTCTACGCCTTGGACTTGCAAATCATGTGATTGGCGTTGTCATTGTTCATCTGCTACCAACGTTACCTTATTCCATTAAAATGTTCCAATCTGGCTTTGAAAGTATCGGTAGTCAGCAGGAAATGGTTGCAAAAACACTTGGGGCAAGCCGGTATGAAATCTATCGGTCCATCTATTTGCCGCAGCTACTCCCAACAATTCGCGGTGTGATTTTCTTAGTGAGTGTGATTTCCCTCGGGCAATACTTATTGACGGCTCTGATTGGTGGCGGGAATGTATCGACATTGGCGATTTTATACTTCCCATTTGTCGGGTCGGCAGATGACGCACTGATTGCCAGTTATTCATTATTATTTGCACTGGTTCCAGTGTTCGTCTGGTTCTTGTTTGAGTTGATACTAAGGGTTGTTACCCCATACAAACGAGGTGTTATGAAGTGATTTCTTATGTCACGGTTCAAAGTCTTTCAAAATCTTATGATCAAAAATCCGTTTTCTCGATACCCAGTTTGACGATTGAACAAGGAGAAATCATTTCAATTGTTGGTCCATCTGGGGTTGGTAAATCAACTTTCTTACGGATAATGGCCGGGCTTGAAGCGGCAGATGGCGGTGATATTCTGATTGAGGGATTATCGATTATGGCAAAGTCGCCACAGCAGCGGCCTGTCGTCTACATGTTTCAAGAAGCATTGTTATTTCCTCATATGAATGTCATCGACAATGTAGTGTTTGGATTGAAAATGAAGAAGACCCGGAAGCAGGAGCGCGTCCGGCTCGGGCTTGCGATGTTGGATAAGGTTGGACTTCAGGGCTATGAGAAACGGTTTCCTCATCAGTTATCTGGAGGAGAGAAGCAGCGCGTTGCACTTGCGAGATCGCTTGTGCTTAGACCGAAGGTATTGTTACTTGATGAGCCGTTTTCGAGCCTCGATGTGGCGCTTAGACGTGAGACGAGAAGATGGATGAAACAATTGCTAAAGACTGAGCATGTGACAGCGTTCATGGTTTCTCATGATCTCGAGGAAGCAATGGCAACGGGCGATCGTGTCGCGATTTTTGCGGAGGGGACTGTCCAGCAAATGGCTAGCCCGCAAGAATTGTATCGACAACCAGCGACAGCATTTGTGGCAACGTTTCTGCAATCAGGTATTTGGACCCGCGACCAGTTTATTGCCACCAATCGATTGACATACACAACAGAAAAACCGGTGGGAGATGCTCGCCTTTGGGAGGCAGAGGTGATGGAATCCTATTTCCGAGATGCTGATTACCAGCTACTATTGAAACTGAAAAATAATCAGGTGATCACAATGACAGCGATGGTTCCTCTTCCTATAGGAACGCAATTGTTTTTAACCGAAAATGTAGTTTGAACAGATTGACCAAAGAGAAAGTGGGATGATGATGAAAAAGAAATCATGGTTAATTGTCGCCTGCCTTGCGCTACTGATTGCTGGATTGATTTATTTAAATAGAACGGTATTTAATATTGAGCCAGAGGAAATAAAGGATTGGATTCTTGCGCTAGGCGTGTTTGCACCGATTGTGTATGTTCTCCTATATGCGTTCCGTCCATTGATTCTATTCCCTGCCTCGATCCTGTCACTTGCAGGAGGATTGGCGTTTGGTCCAGTGTATGGCACACTGCTGACAATTGTCGGTGCAAGTGCTGGTGCATTTATTTCCTTTCTTGTTGCAAGGAAACTAGGTGCTGAGCGGATTGAGCAAAAGTGGGGAAGTAAAACAATGAAAATTCAATCAATTCTTGAAAAGAATGGCCTTGTCGTCGTTTTTATTTTACGATTAATTCCTTTGTTTTCATTTGATTTAATTAGTTATTCAGCAGGATTATCGAAGATTAAAACAAGCCATTTTATGATTGCCACTGTACTTGGGATTATTCCAGGCACATTTGCCTATACGTTTCTCGGTGCAAGCACGGTGTCCGGTAATAAAGGAACCTTTCTACTAGCAGTAGTGATTTTCGCTGTGATTACGATTATTCCACTTCTCATGCGAAATCGTATCAAACAGTTCCTATCGATACAAGATAAAGAGGAGTAAGTAGTGCTTTTCCTAGCGCGATTGAGGTGTTGGTGCAGTTGACTAATGGCTGATTCGTTACTGCTAGGGACTAATCACAGGATTCTAGTGTGTCTGCATGGCTAGTTGTTTGACTCATTAGCGATAGCGACATTGCCACTAATGAGTCATTGATGTGTAGGTGCAAGAAAGGGGGCGAAGAATATATGCTAGATACGCACGCACGAAAATACGTACAGCCAGTGATTGAGAAAACAGCAAAATCTTTTTTGAAGATGGGCATGACTGCAAATCAAGTGACTTGGATTGGCTTTGTCACCGGGGTATCGACTAGCGTATTCGTGGTATTTGAGTTGCCAATTGTTGCGGTGTTGATCTTGTGGATATCGGGATTCTTCGATGCAGTTGACGGCACAATGGCACGACTGACGAAGCCTTCATCATGGGGAACTTTACTGGATATTACTTTTGACCGAATGGTGGAGATTAGCATTATTCTAGGACTAGCGGCCGCTTTTCCAGATGCACAATGGGCGTTGTTATTACTGAGTACGTCGATTATTATTTCAATGACAATTTTTCTAACAGTTGGTGCTACTTCAAATAAGCAGGGAGAGAAATCATTTTATTATCAAGCTGGACTTGCGGAGCGTACAGAAGGGTTTATCTTGTTTTCTTTGATGATTTTATTCAGCCAGTACTTAACAGCGATTACTTTGCTTTTTTTCGCTATGATTCTTTTTACGGCTGCCCAGCGGTTGATTGATGCAAAGCGGGTACTCACAGAAAGGGCGGGAGACGAAGATGAAGAAATATGATGTGATTGTGATTGGCGGCGGTGCAGGTGGTTTGACAGTGGCTTCGGGAGCCAGCTCGATGGGAGCAAAAGTGGCACTGATTGAAAAGGAGTCAACATTAGGTGGCGATTGTCTGCATGTCGGTTGTGTGCCTTCTAAAGCGATGATTGAAGTCGCGCGCCAGGTTCATACGGCGCGCACAACGGCTGAGCAATTTGGTTTGGCTTATAATGGTGAGATTTCGCTGGCTGTAGTCAATGATCGTGTGCGCCTGGCGGTTAAAATGATTCAGAAGCATGATAGTGACGAGCGGTTCACTTCGATGGGGGTTCATTTGTATAAGGGCGTAGGTAGGTTCAGTTCTGATCATACAGTGAAGATTGGCGATGAAGAGATTTATGGAAAGCGGATTGTGATTGCCACGGGAACGAGGCCTTTTGTGCCACCAATATCAGGTTTAGATAGCTGCTCCTATTGGACGAATGAGACGATTTTCGAGCAGACTCAGTTACCAAAGGAATTACTTGTCATCGGTGCCGGTGCTATTGGACTAGAACTCGCGCAAGCACTCGCGAAACTCGGTTCAAAGGTAACGATTGCCGAGCAGTCGAAAACTTTCTTGCCGAGTGAAGATACGGATATTCGTGATGTGGCCCGGAGGGTCATCGAGAATGAGGTGACAATCTGGCTGGATACTGAGGTGGTATCGATTGATTTGGTTGACGGCCGTAAGCAGGTGAAGCTTCGCCGGGATGGTGAGATAGTGACACTGACTGTGGATGAAATTCTTGTGGCTGCTGGACGTAAGCCAAATAGTGACCAGCTTGCGCTTCGGGGTATCGGTGTGCGATGTGATGAACGTGGCTTTATTGAAACGGATGCACAGCTTCGGACAAGTGTGCCACATATTTATGCCATTGGTGATGTCAATGGTCGCTATTTATTCACCCATGTGGCAGGCGAGGAAGGGAAAACCGTTGTGCAAAATGCGGTGTTAGGTGTGCCGAAAAAGATGCGCTACACCCATATTCCGTGGACAATTTACACAAGTCCGGAGATTTTTCACTTTGGTATGACTGAACAGGAAGCGTTGGTAGCTGGGGTTAATCCTGTCGTTTATAAGGCGAATCTCGATGATGTTGACCGCTTTGTGGCGGATCATGCGACAACAGGTTTGGTGAAGCTTATCACAAATCGTAAAGGGAAGATCATTGGAGCTCACGCGGTAGGAAAAGGTGCTGGAGACTGGATGCAAATGGTGATACTTGCAGTGAAGAAGGGGCACAAGATTGGTGATCTATCTCAAATCATTTATCCGTATCCTAGTCATGCAGCTGCAGTGCAACGGACAGCTGATTTGTATTGGCGAGAAAAATTATTTAATGGCATACTGCCAAAAGTTGCAGAGAAGTATATTCGTTGGTTTAGATAGGAATGGACCCGCAAAATGTACGCTAGCAATGATATGAGCTAGGGCAAAATGGGTGTTCATTCAGCAGGTCGTTCTGAGTAGACCTGTTCGCCTTGCGTGAGAATCAGTCCGCCATTAGTAATATTCGTTATCCAGCGGTCAAAACGCGCAGTTTCAGCTTCTTCGACTAATACGTCGACCTCGACATGTTCGGTAAATCTGACAGCTTTGACTGTGTAGTTTGCTTGAAGGAGTTCGTTTTCAACCTTGCCATAAAGTGTGTAATCAACCGTGATTTGCATTACGCGCATGAGTAAGCATTCGGCAATGCCGACCTGATTGATGCTATCGGAAGTTGCACTGCCATATGCCCGAATCAGTCCTCCTGCGCCGAGTTTAATGCCGCCAAAATAGCGCGTCACTACAACGGTGACATCACGTAGCTGCCGTTTTTTTAACACTTCGAGCATTGGAACGCCAGCAGTACCTGAAGGTTCACCGTCATCATTTGCTTTTTGGATCATGCCGTTTTCTCCGATGAGGTAAGCTGAGCAGTTATGGGTTGCATCCCAATATTGTTTTTTAATGCCTTGGATAAATGCTTGCGCTTCACTTTCAGTCGCAGTTCTAGCTACATGGGCGATGAAGCGTGATTTTTGAATCACGATTTCAGACGAACCAACTGCGGCAATCGTTCGATAATTTCCTGCCATAGTAAACTCCATTATGTTTATTGATAAAGATTGTCGTCATTCTTACTATCGGGGCGAGCGAGACCTTTTATATGTGTGTTTGATCATCACTATGTGTAGTGTGAGTAGTGCTAAGGTGACTGCGCTAAGCCGAAACATCACGCTGTTTGTCTCTTGAAAATATTTTTCGGTTAAGAATTAACGAGTCGCCCCTCTGGGACTTCATTAGTATTCATTCTACAAACCCATGCTTAGTTTGTCCATCAGTTTTTTAAATGTAATGAAACGGAACGCGATAATGGTTAGTGGTTTTTGCTATTAAAGACATGAATGTGGATGATGTTCTTCTTCGTGTAATCTGTAACAGTATTGTGAGTTGTTTTTTGGTTCAATATGAAAAAAATTTTTAACGATTATTGGCGGTAAAATTGCATGAAAAGTGATGTAAGTTGTTGAAACTTGTTACAAGTGATGAGAGACTGGTACATGATGATGCTAACTGCTGTATGATTCACTGGCTAACATTGTACAGGCATGATATGATTCGTATAAGGTGAACGCTAGCGTTTAAAAATGGACCATTTTCAGAAGCTTTTAAAAAGGTAGTTCTTCGGACTACAGGTTGTTGTTTCGCACGCGCTAACATAATTTAAAGCAGTACAAGGTCAATTCTGGCTACCTCCTTTTGGATTCTATCAAGTTTACACAATCGATCTTCCCCTTTTGTATCTTCTCATTGACTAACCCAGCTAATCATTATGAATCCGCGATGATGCTAATATGTATCTAACCCCTAAGTCTCTTAAAGTAACACGCTATTTTGTACATACAGGTACTGTTAAAGATGCTCTATCCTATCCCCTCTATCCCTATATCATAGACGATTTCTCTATTTCACTCCAATGATCGAGTAGTAAATCCACAGACAATGATTTCCTAGAAATGAAAGTCTCCATTGCGCCCTTTGCAGAGGCAAGCCAGTTGGCTGACCGATACGATTTATCCTGACCTACTAGCGTTGGCCGATCGTTTAAATCAATCGAAAGTTGAGGTGCCTCGTATTTGATATTCTCCGTAGAACTTCAGCAACATCTTCACGGACGTGCATTACTCCAAAGTGAAATCCCCTTCTCAGCCTCCGTTATTTTTGACCATGTCACGTATGGCTACGTAAAAAATACGCCGGGTATTCAGGATGGACAGTGTCAACGTTGTGGAAATATTGATCCTTTTCTGTTTGCATTGTATCCCTGTTACCAGTGTCAGCGAGAATGTCAGTATTGCCGGAATTGTATTATGATGGGGCGTGTTTCGGTATGCACACAGCTCTACACGTGGTGCGGGGAACCACCACTTTGGCAAGCGTCACATTGTCATTGGCAAGGACAACTTTCACCACAGCAAAGTGAAGCAGGGGCAAGAATAATTACTGCGCTTGAGCAACATGACGACATCCTCCTCTGGGCAGTTGCAGGAGCTGGAAAAACGGAATTGATTTTCCCTGGCATTGAGTTTGCCTTACAGCAAGGTTACCGTGTTGCGCTTGCCTGCCCCCGCGTCGATGTCATTCTCGAACTCGAAACTCGCATCAAAGCAGCATTTCCAGAGACATCAATCGCAACACTTCATGGTAATAGTGAGGAAAAGCACGCCTGTGCCCAGCTTGTTTTAACAACAACTCATCAATTATTTCGCTTCAAAAATGCCTTTGAAATGATTGTCATCGACGAAGTAGATGCCTTTCCTTTTTCAATGGATACGCACTTGCAATATGCAGCAAAAACAGCCGCTAAACCGCAGGCAACGACCGTCTATTTAACAGCGACCCCATCAAGAGAATGGCAGCGGCAGTACTTTAGCGGTGAGCGCAATGGTTATCTAATTCCAGCTCGTTTTCATCGACATCCGAATCCAGTGCCGACAATGCGCTGGATTGGAGACTGGAAGAAAATGATTGAAGCAGGGAAGTTACCAAAACGACTCACTGCTTGGTTAATGAAGCAGTCACGCCCCTTTTTACTATTCTTTCCTGATATTGAAGCAATGGAAAAGGCACTGCCTTTGATACAGCAACTAGTTCCTCATGTCTCGTCTGTCCATGCCGCTGATCCTGCACGTAAGGAAAAGGTTGATGATCTGCGAAACGGGGTATTTGCCGGGCTTTTGACAACAACAATCCTCGAACGTGGTATTACCATTAAAGCGGTTGATGTGCTTGTTATTGGTGCTGAGAATCAAATTTTTACAGAAGCGGCGCTTGTGCAGATTGCTGGGCGCGTTGGTCGTAACCCGCAGTATCCAACGGGCGAGATTATTTTCTTTCATTATGGTAAAACAAAATCAATGCTTTCGGCGATTCACCATATTCGTCGTAATAATCAATTGGCGAAAGAAAAGGGACTGCTGGGTGTTGAATGATGGCGCGCCGGCTGGTGATTTTGTTTGCATTTTCTGTTGCCTTGCCATCATGGCATATAAGTGTTTCCGAGAAAACCAAAACCAATGAAAAGGAGGATAAATTAATGGCGCTATTTTCAGAACAACGATGCCTGAATTGTTTTGGCGCGGTGATGCCACCTTTTGGTTGGCAGGATATTTTCTTTCAACGAAAAAAATCCTATCTCTGTGTGCAATGTGAAGCCAATCTAGAGCGAATCAGTGGTCCTGTCTGTTCATTTTGTTTCCGGGAATTAAACCGATTGGCACCGGAATATGTGGTGGATGGTGTCTGCCTTGACTGTGTCAGATGGAAGATGAGTACAAAATGCTTTCTTGATGGGAACACATCGTTATTCCATTACAATGAATTTCTGAAAGACATCATTGCTAGAATCAAGTATCGTGGTGACTACGAACTGTTCAAAATATTTTCTGGTTTAATTCAGCTGAGAAAAGTAGATGTAGTTGTGCCGATTCCGCTTAGTAGAGAACGGCATCTTGAACGCGGTTTTAATCAGGCAGAGGCAATTGGTGTGCTAGGTGGTACCGAGATGGTGGTCGCACTGAACCGTATTCATAGTGAGAAACAGGCGAAGAAAGACCGCGAAGCACGTCTGGCAGGTGTACAAGTTTTCTCTGCAAATGCCATTGATGTAAGCGGCAAATCGGTGCTGTTGCTGGATGATATCTATACAACTGGGCGAACATTACAATACGCTGCTGAGGTTTTGAAGGAAGATTGTGGTGCCTGCACGGTTCACTCTTTTACCCTAATCAGAGGGTGAATACGGAAAGATTACAGGACAAAATTTTGGTATTTCAATGAAATTTTATGTATTTATTGGTCGAAACTTCTGTCAGATGGTATAATGGAGCTAGGTGAAGAGTAGGTTTCACTTGACTCTTCAAATTTAGGAGGAATGAGTATGAACTATAATATTCGTGGAGAAAATCTCACCATAACACCTGCTATTCGTGAGTATACTGAAAAAAAGATCGGTCGTTTAGAGCGTTATTTTGAGCAGGCTACAAACGCAAATGTTCACATTAATATGAAAGTTAACCCTGATAAAACATCTAAAGTAGAAGTAACCATTACAATGAGACAACTTGTGCTTCGCGCCGAAGAGAAAACATCTGATATGTATGCAGCGATTGATTTGATTTCTGAGAAGTTAGAACGTCAAATTAGAAAGCACAAAACCAAAGTGAATCGTAAATGGAGAGAGAAAGGGAAAGAAAATCTATTTACCGCAGTTGCAGTTGATACTTCAGTCGCTGAGGATGAAGAAATTTCAGTAGTTCGGACAAAACAATTTGAACTCAAGCCAATGGATACCGAGGAAGCAATTCTGCAAATGAATTTATTAGGTCATACTTTCTACGTGTTCTCATCATCTGAATCAGATGATACAAACATTGTCTACAAACGTGATGATGGTCGTTATGGTTTAATTCAGGTTAATTAGGAGATGAAAATAACGGATACTGAGTACAGAAGCATCCGGCTATAATAGCAAAGCACTACGCTGACAGGTGAATGAACCTTTGTAGCGTAGTGTTTTTTTGACAGCATGAAGGCCCCCACCCCGCAGCCTTCGCTGGTTCCTTCACGCACAATTGCCTTCGTAGAAGCAACCGGGAAATAGACCAGTCCCAATTTATTCGATGCTAATGAGAATAGCAAACGTCAGAATTTCTCAAATGAAAAGCTACCAAAGTAGCACGAACCCCCAGAGAGAACTTTAACGGTACCTCACCAATAAGTGATTAATTGGTTTTTTAGTGTATATAATAGTACAATGGTCACAATGAATGGAGGGAATATGATGACAGAAAAGAAGCAATCACCACTAGCATTACGGAATGAGCTACCTGAACAAGACACATGGCGTCTAGAGGACATTTTTGCAACAGACGAGGCGTGGGAAGGGGAATACGCTGCCGTTAAAGCATTAATTCCCAAGGGAAATGAGTATGTTGGACGATTAGCAGAAAGTGCAGATGTCCTATATGAAGCACTTCAGCTCCAGGATAGTATTGATGAAAGAATGGGACGTCTTTATGCCTATGCGCATATGCGTAGTGATCAGGATACAGCGAACACGACATATCAAGCAATGGATGGACGGATTCGCACACTCGATACTGAGTCATCGAGTACATTTTCTTACATGACACCAGAGCTACTAGAGGTTCCTGAAGAAAAATTAAATCAGTTTGTCCAAGAAAAAGCTGAGATGTCCGTATATAAACAAGGTCTAAAAGAACTCAATATCATGCGTCCACATGTGTTACCAGCTGAACAAGAAGCGTTACTCGCGGAAGCTGGCGATGTTATTAGAGCGTCTTCAAAAACGTTTAGCGTACTCAACAACGCTGATTTAACATTCCCAAATATTAAGAACGAGCAAGGCGAAGAAGTTGAATTAACCCATGGGCGGTATACCACTTTCTTAGAAAGTGCAGACCAGTCAGTGCGAGAAGCTGCTTTTAAAGCGATGTATAAAGTATACGGCTCACATCGCAACACATTTGCTAGCACATTAAACGGACAGATTAAAGCAGACAATTTTTATGCGAAAATTCGTCACTTTGACTCTGCGCGTCACTCTGCATTAAAGCACAATTCGATCCCAGAATCGGTGTATGATAACTTGATCAGCACAGTCCATGAGCATTTGCCTTTGCTACACCGTTATGTGAAGTTACGCAAACAAGTGCTGGGTCTTGAAGAATTACATATGTATGATCTTTACACACCGATTGTCAAAGAAGTGAAAATGGAGATTCCATATGAATTGGCAAAAGAACATGTCCTAAACGGCTTGAAACCACTTGGGGCAGAATATCAATCCATTCTAAAAGAAGGATTTGATAACCGTTGGGTCGATGTACATGAAAACCGTGGTAAGCGCAGTGGGGCTTATTCGTCAGGTTCATATGGTACGAACCCATACATTCTGATGAACTGGCAAGATAATGTTAATAATTTATTCACATTAGCACATGAATTCGGACACTCTGTGCACAGTTACTATACGCGTCAGAACCAGCCGTACCAAACAGGCAATTATTCAATCTTTGTTGCCGAAGTTGCCTCCACTTGTAATGAGGCACTCGTGCATGACTACCTAGTCAAAACGGTGACAGATGAAAAGCAGCGCCTGTACCTATTAAATCACTACCTTGAAACATTCCGCGGCACTCTTTTCCGCCAAACAATGTTTGCTGAGTTTGAACATATTATTCACAAACATGCTCAAACAGGTGAATCGCTGACGGCAGAATGGTTGACGGCAGAATACTATGCACTGAACAAGAAGTACTTTGGTGAAGAACTGATCATTGACGAGGAAATTGGACTTGAATGGTCAAGAATCCCGCATTTCTATTACCATTACTATGTGTATCAGTATGCCACAGGCTTCAGCGCAGCATCTGCACTGAGCAAGCAGATTCTTGAAGAAGGTCAGCCAGCAGTGGATCGTTATATCAATCATTTCCTTAAAGCAGGGTCAAGTGACTACCCAATCGAAGTTTTGAAGCGTGCAGGGGTTGACATGAACACGCCAAAACCAATTGAAGAAGCTATGAAGGTATTTGAATTTACTTTGACGGAGCTTGAGAAAATGTTATTGAAATAAATTTTTGGTTAAAAAGTGTAAAGTATGTGTTTGCGATGATATGTCGTTGCAAACACATACTTTTTTCGGTTCATCTTTACCAAATCACAGGCGCTGTGAAATAGGGATTGTTTATTCTATTGTCTACTAAAGCTAGAAACACGACAGATAATGCTAGTAATCAAGGCGAGATTCACATCCCAGTTAAGCCGTTTCATCTGCCTGATGTATTGATTCCAGGCACCGAAGTGGTAGCGTTACTGTAAAATTGGTGCCTTCACCGAGTTCGCTTTTCATATCAATCTTTCCGCCATGGAGGTTAATAATCTTCCGTACTAGGGAAAGTCCTAATCCGTTTCCTCCGATACTCCGGTCGCGGGAGCGGTCTGCTTTGTAGAACCGCTCAAAAATATGTAGCTGGTCCTCTGGTGATATGCCAATACCTGTGTCGACAATCTGGCATATCGCTTCCTGTTGGTTATTCGAGAGAGAAATCTTGATCTGTCCATGTTCTGGTGTGAACTTAATCGCATTGTGCAATAGATTAATCCACAGTTGACTAAGTAAACCGTCATCCCCAGATATCGTTGTCCTTTCAAGTGACAGTGATAGTTCTAGCTCCTTCTTCATCCATTGTGGCTCAAGCATGAGCACTGTATTTTCAATTTGTTGATTCAGTTGAAATGTTTGTTGCGAAAGCGGATGGACATTGCTTTCTAGTGAAGATAGTTTGAGCAAATTATCACTTAGCTTGGAGAGGCGTTTACTCTCTGTTTCAATGACATCAATGTAGTGAGCACGCTTTTCTGGTGGCAATGAGTCATTCTTCAGAAGTGCTGCAAAGCCACTAATTGATGTTAAAGGTGATTGGATTTCATGTGAAACGTTAGAGATAAAGTCCTGTCGTAAATTTTCCATGGACCCAAGGCTTTGCGCCATTTGGTTGATGCCACTTGCCAATGAGTTTAGGATATCATGTTCATCACGGATATCCGGTTTAACAAATACGTCGAAATTGCCTTGTGACATCTTGGTCATAGCATCAAGTAGTTGGCTATGTGGGGGTTCGTGTTTGTGGAATTTCAAGAAAATGAACCGCGCGATATTGACACCCATACCGAAGATCAGAAATCCGAGAAAGCTTGTGAATAGAAAAGCAACGAATGATTTTGGTTGCCCAAATTGGTTGAAAAGGTAGTTCGTGAGATAATAGGAAGCAGAAAAACATATTCCGAGCGATAGAATGACGAGTGTAGAACCAACGATAAAGTTGGTTGATTTTCTCATGCTAATACCTCCAGACGATAACCAAGACCCCGAATAGCTGTAATTTTAAAATGATTTTTTTCGATGGGAAAACGGTCGCGGAGTCTTCCGATATGCACATCAAGTGTGCGCTCGTTTCCTTCAAAATCATAGCCCCAGACCTCCTCAATTAATTGGTTTCGAGAAAGTGTCTTTTCAGCGTAACTACCCAGTAAGAATAGTAGTTCAAATTCTTTCATTGGAATATCAAATCTTGTGTTGCCGGTTTGCACTGTATAGCTTTGTTTGTCGAGCGTTAGTACGCCGATTTGAACCGTTTGTGCAGAGGCGATTCGGTATCGCTTGAGTAGCGCTTTAATGCGGACTATGAGTTCCATGCCTTCAAATGGTTTGGTTAAGTAATCATCTGCACCTAGTTCAAAACCTTTCACTTTCTGGCTTAGCTCGCCCTTGGCGGTTAGCATCAGAATCGGCAAGTCTTCGTAGTATTTTCGGGCGTGTCGGCAGAATTCAAAGCCATCCATTTCTGGCATCATTAAGTCAAGTACGCAGAGGTCGAATTTACTATTGCCTAGTTTGTCTAATGCATCGCACCCATTCGTAGCCTCAAAGACTGTGAAACCTTCATTGGTTAGTAGTGTCCCAGTCAGTTCGCGAATATAAGGATCGTCATCAATTACTAAGATAGTGGCCATTATGAGTGCTCCAGTCTGTTTTCAATTATTTTTTATACTAAAATATGAATGTAAACGGAGATTAAACGATCTGAGTTGTTTCAAATGTGAAATAGTCGCATCTTGGTGCTTTGTGTATAGATTATTCTCTGCTCTGCTCAGCTCAAGTGTATCAAACTGGTTTGTGTCATGGCAAGGAAACCCTTGGGTGAAGAACTACGGAATTGACGGGTTTTTCTTCAATGAATACGAGTAACCCTGTCATATTCGTCACGCCCAAGGTGAATGCTACAATTTGTGTCAGTTGTTTGATCGCGACCTTGAGCGGGTTTACAGCTCGCTGCTTCGTTGACACATGCAAGCTTGATTGAAAGCTGTACAGCTGATTTAGCACTTGCTTATTGTATTGAGGTGAGACCATAGATAAAATTTTTCTCTGTGTGAACTGTCTTCGTTTTTGGTAGAATAAAGCTATTGGTTATTTTGAAAGGGTGTCTATATGAAACACTTGTCTTATGAACGTGCGGTGCTTGTTGGTTGCCAGTTGAGTCAGGATGATGATGAGCAGTTCCTATCTTCGCTGCAGGAGCTTGAGTCTTTGACGGAAACGGCTGGTGGCAGGATGGTGGCTGTGCTATCACAGAAGCGTGATCGACCGCATCAGGCGACTTATATTGGTAAGGGGAAAGTGGAGGAGTTGGTGAACCTCGAGCGGGAAGTGGCAGCTGATGTCATTATTTTTAATGATGAGTTGTCTCCTAGTCAATTACGAAATCTTTCTAAGTTGGTTGATGCACGTTTGATTGATCGCACGCAGCTGATTTTGGATATTTTTGCGCAACGGGCGCGTTCGCATGAAGGAAAGTTACAGGTTGAACTTGCCCAGCTTAAATATGCGATGCCGCGGTTAGTTGGTCAGGGGAAGGAGCTGTCACGTCAAGGTGGTGGGATTGGGACAAGAGGACCGGGAGAAACGCAGCTAGAGAGTGATCGCCGGAACATTCGTAAGAAGATTTCTGAGATTGAGAATCAGTTGTCCGTTGTTGTGAAACACCGCGAACGCTACCGGAGTCGTCGGAAGCGCAATAGCCGGTTTACGGTAGCGCTTGCTGGCTATACCAATGCAGGGAAATCAACGCTGTTTAATCAAATTACACAGGCTGATGTGTTTGAGGAAGACCAGTTATTTGCGACCCTCGATCCAACAACGAGGGAATGCGTGCTTCCCTCTGGGTTTAAGATTCTTATTAGCGATACAGTCGGTTTTTTTCAGGATTTAACGACTTCACTTATAGCGGCATTCCGGTCAACACTTGAAGAAGTGGCAGAAGCTGACGCGATTCTTCACGTGGTTGACTCTTCGCATCCTCACTATTTTGCGCATGAAAAAACAGTTGAGGATGTGCTGGTGGGTCTGAATGCTGGTCAATTGCCGCAACTCATGGTTTATAATAAAAAAGATTTAGCCGGGCTCTCGTTTCTACCTAATGCCCGCCTTATTCATATTTCTGGACTGAACCCTGACGATATCTCGGCATTATTGCTAGCGATTGAACAGTTAGTCATTGAGCAAATGACCAAATACGATGTTGCAATCGGTGCTCACGAGGGGAAACTGCTGTCACGGTTGAAGTCGGAAACGATTGTTGAATCTGTTGCCTTTGATGAGCAGGAGAATGCCTACCGGGTTTGTGGCTTTATGTTACTAGATCATCCGCTTGCTTCATTAATCAACCGTTCGTAAATGGGACAATAAAGTTGGGCCCTCCTTTTTGCTTAAATGAAGAGAGGAGGACCCAACTTTATTTTGATGAGCGTCGTGATTGTTAAAAACGTCGGTACCGACGGCCTTTACTGAGTTGTAAGATAGAAAAGAAGGCAGCACCGAACAGGATCACCGAGGAAATCCACAATGGGATGACATGAAGTAAGCCGAAAACTTGCAGTATAAATGTAAATAAGAAAACAATTGGGTAGAGTAGAAATGGTGGTTGCCGCAAAATAATTGCCTCCTTAAATAAATGCTTTCTACATTTATAAGGAGGCAAGCTCTAGAATAGACTTCGGATTTTTGATTGTTTTCGTGAGTGATTGGAAATTTTGAACCAAATGACTGATAGACGAGCTATTTGTCGTCAGTTAGGATTGATCGCATATTTAACTAAAATGCATAGTGCACCTAACGCTGTCAAACCGCATCACCAATGACTTGCCTGTCTATTAGTCGCCAAAAGTCACCGTATTTAGCCGGGATTTTGTCAACGACGCCGGCTACTCGTAGTTCATTCATTTTCTGATTGACTAGCTCTGGATGCCAATTATAAACGATTGCGATTTCCTGTGAAGCTACGAGGTCATACATAGTAAGAAATGTTGTAAGTTCTGGGAGCTTTGCTTTCTTTGGTTGTTTGCTCATCCGTTCAGCTAGCAGTTGTTCATAAACAGCATAGGAGTAAGTACCGGCAATTTTAAGCCCACAATCATTAATATCATGATGAAAAAAAACGAGCGATGGTGTCTCGTCGACATACATATCAGTTGACACCTGAAGATCACTTTGAAACGATTTAGCGGCAATATCTGAGTTTAAATCAAGGGTAAACTCATTTTCATCTAGGCCTGAAGCCTTGGCAATCGCGATTAAATTCTCTTGCAGTGAAATGTCAATTCTATCAATAAATACGGCTTCTTGTAGTTTGCGAAGAAAGACTGTAGCTAAGCGCATACCTTGGAATTCTGCAGCTTTGATGGCAATTGAAGCCCTAAATGGCGAACAAATCGGATTCTCAAGCCAAAGTGTGCCATCACAAGACATACCTAGTTCGATCGCTGTTTTGTCCCAAGCGGTAGCAAGTTCCTGATGTTGCCGCTGTGAAGGGATATTTAGCGTTGAGATGGAGCCTGATAGAATTCTCCGTATTGAGAAGTATTGTCCATACTCAAGCCAAAGCTTTTTGATAATGGGTTCGAGTCCCCAACATTTAGGGCTAATCGGATCAATGAAGTAAAACAGCTCAATCGGTTTTGTTTTGCGCCTTGGCATCGTATTTTCTCCTCTCAAGTAAGCACCTTGATAATGTGGAATTATACTATAGAGTACCCTGTTTTCAACCTTTTCAACCACGCCACAATTGTCTATGTCGCATCAAATCATTTTTTGTCGAAAATGGCCGTTTCTTTATTCTATCAAGAATATCATTTAGATACAAAAAATATGCCCCTTTGTTAAAAATCTATTCGATTTGCGTTTTGATTGCTATGTTTTGATTGCTTTTAGGCGCTATTAATAAGCGTTTTCAGATAGAGCTGTCCTTATTCGATTCATTTTTAGTCAGCGAAGTGGAATGGGCTGATGGTCTTTTTAGGGAGGTGCTAATTCAGTTTTCTGAGCTGTGTCACTTTCCTGCTTTCACTCATAAGATAGCCAGAAAAGGGGTGGCTAAAGGGATCATGAGTGCATTTACAGAAGATGCTGATCATAAACGCGCTGGCGATTTTTCTAGGCGAGCAAAGTGGTTATTACGCCGGTTAGATGCCATCCGTTTAAGCTGCGAAGATAGCGTAGACGGGGAGTTTAGTGCTGACGACTATATGGCGATTTATTATGATCTTATCCGGTATATAAAAGAGAGTGAATTACGCAGTGCTACACCAGAAATTGTCCAGGGACCAAAGGGTGATCGCGGCGAAGTTGGTGAAATAGGACCGCAAGGGGAATCAGGCAAAGAAGGCCCAACCGGTCCAAAAGGTGAACAAGGAATGCAGGGATTACAAGGCCCGCAAGGTGAAGCGGGACCACAAGGTCCGCAAGGAGTTCAAGGCCCACAAGGTCCGCAAGGGGCACAGGGCGCACAAGGACCAGTCGGTCCGCAGGGACCACCAGGACCACCAGGTCCGCCAGGTCCATCTAGTATATCAGGGCAACCGGTTATTGGCGCTGCTTTGACTCCGCGCGCTCTACCTGAGCAAATAGTGCCGCAGGTGGTCGCGGCTGTACCCCCACCGCAGCCAGTTGTGATTCAGCGCCCACAAGTTGTTGTTGAGGGAATTGAGAATTTTATTTTCTTAAGTCATATCGGGGAACAACGCGTGAATCCTGGGAAAACTGTGGTTTTCAATCAAGAGCCAATTATCAATGCGTTTCTCAGTGGCATTTCCTTCGTGACACCAGGTTCCGTCAGGCTAACTGATAGTGGTGTCTATGAGGTTGCTTTTTTCGCGCAACCACGTATAGCGAACGTCACGCTTGCACTATTTATTGGTGATCAAGAAATAGCAGGGACTAGGCATACAGCTATCTCTTCAACAAGTACATTACATGCACAAACACTGTTTCGCGTCGAGGCTTTTCAACTGCCTGCAACACTGACACTGAGAAATGTCAACACACAAAATGATGCAGTGATTGATGATGGGTCCTTAATTGATACCGTAACGATTTCATTACTAATCAAAAAAATTGCCTGATTTACAGTGATGCAATCGAGCAATCAACACATTGAAATTGCTGTATTGTTACGCTGTAAAAGAGGCAACTACATGTTTCGGGCTAAATAATCGCATTTGTTTGCAAAATTTTATTGTTGCAATATGATGCGGTTATTTGTGATGCTGCCAATCTTTTTATGACCATTATGAAAAAATAAACAAAATTGCGTTTGTAAAATTGTTCACTTTTAGCTATAATTAATGAATGGGAAAACGCTTTTTATACGGGGCGATAGTTTCAAGGCCTTTTGTAAATTGGTTTTCTAATTATTCATGTTTCAAGGCCTTTGATATTAGGGTCATTTTGTCAATTATATGGGTGACACAAAATGGATAAGGTTGAAGTAAAATTTTATACAAAACAAGGATGTCATTTATGTGATCAAGTCCTGCCAACGCTTAAGCTTCTTGCGCAGCAGTACAATTTTCATCTGCAGATTAATGATATTCATCGTAAAGACAAGTGGTTGGAGAAATATATGCTCATGATTCCAGTTGTTGAGGTGTTTGGCGATATTATTGACTACGGTCAAATTGATCACGCTAAACTATCTAAGGCGCTAGAAAGAATCTGCACCGGCTTCTCGCACTCGTTTGATGATCAAACATCAATTGATTTGCAGGACCAATGAACATAGATCGCACAGAGCGATGCGCCTGTTTTGAATAAAATGCAATTGGGTTGTTCAGTATATTTTAAAGTGATCAGTATGTACATAGTGCAGGACTGTTCAACTATATAGGAGGAGATTTAAATGACAGTAAAAGTTGGAATTAATGGGTTTGGCCGTATTGGCCGCAATGTATTTCGTGCATCAATGGCGCATCCGGAGATTGAAATTGTAGCAGTGAATGATTTAACTGATGCAAATATGCTTGCACACTTACTTAAATATGATTCAGTGCATGGTACATTCACAGGAGATGTGACTGTTGACGGAAACAATCTAGTTGTTAATGGCAAGCAGATTGTTGTTACAGCACAAAGAGACCCTGAATTACTAGAGTGGGATAAGCTCGGCGTAGAGTACGTTGTTGAATCAACTGGTTTCTTCACAAAGCGTGAAGCTGCAGCGAAGCATCTTAAAGCAGGCGCAAAGAAAGTTATCATTTCTGCACCAGCAAACGGTGAAGATATCACAATCGTAATGGGTGTAAATGAAGATAAATTTGACGCTTCAAAACATGACATCATCTCAAATGCATCTTGTACAACAAACTGTTTAGCACCAGTTGCTAAAGTGCTTAACGACAAGTATGGCATCAAACGCGGAATGATGACAACAGTACACGCAGTAACAAATGACCAACAAATTCTTGATTTGCCGCATTCAGACTACCGTCGTGCACGTGCAGCAAACCAAAGTATCATTCCAACAACAACAGGCGCTGCTAAAGCAGTTGAGCTAGTAATTCCTGATCTTAAAGGAAAATTCACTGGAATGGCTATGCGTGTGCCAACACCAAACGTTTCACTTGTTGACTTAGTTGTTGAACTTGACAAGAGTGTGACAAAAGAAGAGCTAAATGCTGCGCTGAAAACAGCATCAGAAAATGAGCTTAAAGGGATCATGGATTACAATGAGCTTCCACTTGTTTCAAGAGATTATAACGGAAACGCTGCCTCGTCTACTGTTGATGGGCTTTCAACACTAGTACTTAGTGACAACATGGTTAAAGTTGTTGCTTGGTATGACAATGAGTCAGGATACTCACACCGTATTCTTGATTTGATCAAATACATCAGTAAGTAAATCTTGCAGTAACCTCTCTATTACTTTCGGGTAGTAGGGAGGCTTTTTATATTAATGAAAATGTTTCTATAGTTGAGGAAATTCTTCACTGCTTCGGAATAGAATTTAGCGACTTTCTTCAGTTTCCGGCAAGACTTGTATTGCACAGTCATCTATGGTAGAATATTAATATTGTCTACACGAAATCGGAAAAGTTTCAATTGTTTTAGGAGGATTTATCATGCATACAGCATTAGTTATTTCACTTGTAATAGTCTGTTTACTTCTTATCGTTTCGGTGGTTTTACAATCAGGTAAAAGCGCGGGACTTTCTGGTGCTATCGCAGGTGGCGCTGAGCAACTTTTTGGAAAGCAAAAAGCACGTGGTGCAGATCTTTGGTTACATCGAGCAACGATTGTTTTAACAGTCTTATTCTTTGTCATAACAATTGCCATCGGCTATTTTAGTGCATAAGTATTTCTGAGTTAGAAAGTCTGGCGTATGTCAGGCTTTTTTGATGTATACAGGTATCTGTATACGGTTAAAATTGAGTATGGATACAGCCTATGTTAAACGAAAATTTCTATATCGTTTCTGTGACTCGTTTTAGCCGTTTGAATAAGCTAAGAGTGTGGAAGTAAACGACATGCTATATAAAACAACAGACAAAATAAATTCAATTTTATTGAAAGGGGGCTAAGTATGGAAGCATATATGAAACAATTGACGGAAGAGATTAGTCAAATACTATCGGCGGATGATTATGAGCCAATGACAGTGCGCGAGCTGGAAGCAGTACTCACGATTACTAATTCTGATGAGTTTAAGGCACTTGTGAAGACGCTTGTGCAAATGGAACAGAATGGTCTTGTCGTGCGTTCACGTTCGGATCGGTATAAGCTGCCCGAGACCTTGAACATGGTCAAAGGAAAACTAATTGGTCACGTTAAGGGGTTTGCATTTGTTGCACCTGAGGATAAAACTGCTGACGATATTTTTATTCCTGCACATGAAATTGGTCATGCGATGCACGGCGATATTGTGATGGTCCGGGTTTTCCATTCTTCCAAAGGGAATCGGCGTGAAGGCACGGTCGTTCGTGTCATTGAGCATGGTCAGAAAGAAGTGGTTGGCACATTTGTTCAGCTACGTGCAGGCTGTCTTGTGACGCCTGATGATAAGAAGTTGACCGGAGACATACTCATTTCCAAGGAGTTTACTGCTGGTGCAGTGGAAGGTCATAAAGTAGTCGTTGAGCTAACGCGTTACCCTGATGCATTTCACACTGCGGAAGGAAAGATTACCCGTATTTTGGGTCATAAGAATGATCCTGGGGTGGATATCCTGTCGATTATCTATCACCATGGATTACCGCAGGAGTTTCCTGAGGAGGCACTAGAAGAAGCAAATAAAATCAAAGAAGTCATCTCAGAACGCGATTTATTTAAACGAAGAGATTTACGTGATGAAACCATCGTAACGATTGATGGAGCGGACGCAAAGGATTTAGATGATGCCGTGACAGTTGTCCGTCTTGATAATGGACATTTCAAGTTAGGCGTTCACATTGCTGATGTCAGCTATTACATCAAAGCAGGTTCGGATCTTGATAAAGAGGCCTATGAACGTGCAACTAGTGTTTACCTAGTTGACCGGGTCATCCCAATGATTCCGCACCGACTATCGAATGGCATTTGTTCACTGAATCCGCAGGTAGACCGGCTCACACTTTCTTGTGAGATGGAAATTGATATGGATGGGCAGGTTGTTTCCCACGAGATTTTTCAAAGTGTGATCAAAACGACTGCAAGAATGACTTATTCAGATGTCAACGACATTCTTATAAGTAAAGATCAAACACTGCTCACTGAATATGAACAACTGATTCCAATGTTTCAGGACATGGAAGCATTGGCAGCCATATTGCGACAGAAACGGATGACACGAGGCTCGATTGACTTTGACTTCAAAGAAGCGAAAGTACTCGTAAACGATGTCGGTATTCCAACAGATGTTGTCTTGCGGGACCGGTCAGTAGCGGAGAAGCTTATTGAAGAATTCATGTTAGCAGCGAATGAGACAGTGGCTGAGCATTTCCACTGGCTTGATGTGCCGTTTATTTACCGCATTCATGAAGACCCAAATGAGGAGAAACTACAAAAATTCTTTGAGTTCATTCTTAATTTTGGCCTCATTGTCAGAGGCTCGGCAAACGGGATTCATCCGCGCGCATTTCAAGAAATTCTTGATGAGATTAAAGGCAAACCGGAAGAAATGGTTGTATCGAAAATCATGCTCCGCTCGATGAAACAAGCGAAATACGATCCGGAAAGTCTTGGACATTTCGGACTATCGACTGACTTCTACACCCATTTCACTTCACCGATTCGTCGCTATCCAGATTTAATTGTTCACCGTTTAATCCGTGAATATTTAATTGAAGGACATGTTGACAAGGATACGCAAGAGAAATGGGAAGCACAGCTCGGAGAGATTGCTAACCACAGTTCTGAAATGGAGCGCCGCTCAGTATCGGCTGAACGTGATACGGAGGATTTGAAGAAAGCAGAATACCTAGCAGATAAAATTGGTGAAGAGTTTACTGGCATCATTAGTTCGGTTACCAATTTCGGTGTCTTTGTTGAATTACCAAACACCATCGAAGGACTTGTTCATGTCAGCAATATGAATGATGACTATTACCATTTTAACGAGCGGGACTATACGATGGTTGGAGAACGTTCAGGCAGGGTCTACCAAATTGGTGAAGAAATTGCGGTTCAAGTAGCCCAGGTAAACATTGAAGAGCGTACAATTGATTTTAAAATTACTGGTATTGTTGGGTCGCATCGTAAGGAGAAACCAGCATCGAAAATTTTTAAGGTTAATCAGAATAAAAAACTTGGCCTATTTGGTGCTGGGAAGGGCAAACGACGCGCAACAGGTCAGTCCCTTGGTAGCAGACCAGCAGGCGCAGGCGGTGCCAAAAGTGCATCACCAGGATTTATCGAGCAAGTTGCTAATGCTGAGCCGGGCACTGATGGGAAGGAAACAGTTGGTCGTAGTAAACAGTCGAAACCAGTTTCTAAAACAAAACCAGCGAGTAAAACAGTGCGCAAGAAGAATCCGTTTTACGAAAATGCACCTAAATCCAAGCGGTCTCGGAAGAAGAAGTAACGCCACGAGTAAAGGCAGCTATTACATGCAAGAATTTTCTGTAGTTGCCTTTTTATTGAGGTTTGATAAAATAGTATTCGGTTAAATTGTTGCCCGAATACAGTGTGCTTTTTTAGGTGGTGGTTTGGGATGTAGCATTTTCAATCGACAGTTTTATAGTCTAACCAGTATTTTTATTTGGTTGGAGATATTGATTTCATGGATTTAGATTTAACAAAAAGGGGATTTTTTAAATATGAAGGAAGAAGTAAAAACAACACTGGCACCAGGGGCAATTGGGCCTTATTCTCAGGCGATCATTGTAGGGGATATGGTTTATAGTTCTGGGCAGCTAGGCATGGACCCAGTATCTGGCTTACTCGCAGATACTATTACAGACCAAACCAAACAAGCATTACATAATCTGCAAGAGGTGCTTGAAGCCGGTGGTGCGGCTATGTCAAGCGTGGTGAAAACGACCATCTTTCTAAAAGATATGGATCATTTTGCAACGGTGAATGAAATCTATGAGACATTCTTTTGTATCCCGTTTCCAGCGCGTAGCGCAGTACAAGTAGCGAAATTACCAAAGGATGGCCTCGTTGAAGTAGAAGCGGTAGCGAGGGTCATTAAGGGATGATTGAAAGATAGGACAAATATAGACATCGGTGTTTATGATACTGGTTAGCCATTCTGACTTGACGATGACGAAAGCAACATCTTGATTCAATGGCAGTTTCCTATGAAATGATTTAATACGACAAAAAGGATGCTTGTGGTAGAATAGGATAATAGAGATCTATGTCAAATGGAGGTGAGAATATTGCCAAAAGGTGTAGGAAAGGTGATTGCTCAGAATAAAAAGGCATCGCATGACTACTTTATAGAAGAGACCTTTGAGTGTGGCATGGTGCTACAAGGTACGGAAATTAAGGCGCTACGGGCTGGCAGGGTGCAATTGAAGGATTCTTATGCAAGAATTATCAATGGAGAAATTTTCACCATTAATGTGCATATAAGCCCATATGAACAGGGCAATCGTTATAATCATGACCCACTTCGTGTACGCAAGTTGCTCATGCATCGGAAAGAGATTGATAAACTACTTGGATTAACGAAAGAACAGGGGTATGCACTAGTACCGCTGAAAGTCTACTTAAAAAATGGTTATGCTAAACTATTACTTGGGCTTGCAAAGGGAAAGAAAAATTATGATAAGCGTGAAGACTTGAAGGCAAAGGACGCCAAGAGAGATATTGACCGCGCGCTGAGAGATCGGCAGAAAGGCTAACGACAGTTTTTCGACGGATCAGGATATGTTTATTTGAGGATATTTACAGCATTTTCCTATTGAATTCACCTAGAAATATGTTAAGATGAATGAAGTAAACATCACTAAGATCACGGTCTTAGTCTTCGTACTTGCCGCATGAGCACTATTACTATCGCGGGAACGTTACGGATTCGACAGGGGTAATCAAGCTTTAGTTGCAGGTCGGAGGGATCGGCTCCGCATCAACGTCAAGCCATATAACTGGCAAACAAAATGTTTCTTTCGCTGCTTAATTGACAGCGAAGCTCTTCCTCTTCATCGCCTATGTGAAGTGGTAAGGGCCCAAACTAAGTAGGATACGCCGGCGCTCACCGTCTGAGGGCAATGGAAGAGATTAATCAGACTAGCTATTTCAAACGCCCGATTACAGGCAAATGAATTCGCGAAACCTTAATGTGTAATCTATACCTGTAGACGCTAAAGTGGAGATGCTTTTGGACGTGGGTTCGACTCCCACCGTTTCCATTAGAACTAAATACCGCTTGAACCCTTTATTCATGGGGATTCAAGCGGTGTGTTTTTGTTTTTGACCTTCTTTTGACCTTCTAAACGTTAATTTGACCACGGAATGACCACAAGTTACTCAGCGGATGACAGTTCAATTCTGGCTGTTTGGTTAGATGTTTGCTGTATGGAACTTGGCTTTTCAAAACCAGACTTTGTATCAGGAAACAGTACCTTAACTGTCTCTTCAAACAAATCATAATACACTACACATTCATCTGATACATTATCTTGCAATCTAATTCCAGATGGCAACATGGGGAACTTGGTCATTCTAAAATACTCCAAATCGAAGTTTTCTCTTATATAGGCAATAACAGCTTTAGAACCATCGGTCATTGCTTTCGCCCCCTTGTTGCTTTAGTTTCTTTGTCCAAATCCATCAGCTTACTGAACTTCTTCACAGAGTCATCTTTTAATTGCTTCGTAATATGCAGATAGATTTTCAGTGTGGTACTAGCATTCTCGTGACCAACTCGTTCTTGAATCGTTGGAAGGTCAACGCCAGCTTCACAAAGAAGGCTGATATGGGTATGTCTAAACTTATGAAGTGATATTTCCTTTGAAATTCCTGCAAGTCTTAAATACTTCTTAAGACGATAGCCAATCCCTCTACTGAGTTCTGGATATCCGCAATAATCACCATCCATTTTAATAAAAACAAAGTTTTCATCTAGTACTAGAGCGGAGTTTTTCCGAAGCTCATTTTGTTGAATTTGAATATCTTGCAGTTCATTGAGTACTTCATCACTCACGCTAATTGTCCTAATGGATTTCTTTGTTTTTGGTGGTGTCAGCTCAAATTGCTGAATCGTGTTTTTCTCTCTGAAAAGCGTCTTCCAAATACGAATTGTTTTATTGTCATAGTTGATATCATCCCATTTCAACGCAACCAATTCACCAATTCGCATTCCTGTAAAAGCAAGTACTAGCAAAATACCATAGTCTATAGATTGTCCTCGGGCTTTTGTAATAGAAAGTAGATGCTTAAGTTCTGATTTTTCAAGGTAATGGTTTTCGACTTCTTCATTCATCAGGTCTTCCAATGTCTTTTTCTTTTTTGGCTTCTTGACGATCGGTAGTTCTCTAATGAGACCCTTTTCTAAAGCATTTTTCAAAATCATTCGACCAGTGATATAAACGTTATCTACAGTATCTTTAGAATACCCTTCTTGTTGCAACGTTTGGAGTATGTGATTGAAACTCTTTGAATTTATCTTATTCAGCGCAGATTTACCAAGTAGCCTTTTTAAATGCGGGATTGATGTGGTTTTGCGATTGATTAAGGTACTTGTTTTGATTCCGCTATGCTCGTACTCCTTTAGCCATTCTTCTATGAAAGTCTCAAACAGGATTTTATTTTCAGCTACATGATTTCCTGTATAAATTGCATTCTGTACTTTCACTGCTCCAGCCTTAGCCTCACGCTCTGTTTTAAATCCACGTTTGGTTGTGTAAACTTTTTTCCCTGTTGATGGGTCATTTCCTAGAAATACTTTAAAGAGCCATTTGGCACCGTTCTTAGTTTGATACTTTTGAATGCTTGCCATTCTTTCACCTCACTCTATTTCCACGTAGATGTTTGTTTCTGAAGTTAGATGCGTACGTTCGATAATATCTAACACTTCTTGAATGACAATTTCCGTTGTCATAGGATTATTAATTAGCATGTTTACTAGTTCATAAAGATTTATCAGTATTTCTAATCTTTTTGTTTCTTCTAAAAATCTGTCATAGTTAAGTTCTCTTGTTTTTTTCATGGTGAGTTTCCTTTCACATCATATTGAATTAGGTTTCTCGCCATGATAAAATATCAAAGACGGAAACGTCATTAGAGGTTTGTTGATTCTTGTAAGGGAGAAACAAACCTCTCCTTTTTGGTTTAGTTGGCTTTTCGTATCATGTCAGAAACAGGTGTCGTATTCACTTTAATCATATGCTCATGTGTTGGTGTCAGCTCTGCGTTAATAAGCGTATCAGCATATACAGATGTATGATTAATTGAATCAATTCTGCGAATCATTTTTCCAGTCGCTGCACAAGATCTAGCAAACCATCTTTTGCTTTTTTCATAGAATTTTTCAGTAGGCGCAACAGATAACTTCAATTTCTCGACTTCTCCAATGAAATTTGCCCATTTGCGATCTGTTTGCCCTTTAGCATTTGTGAATTCAAGGTGATGGTTTATCACGCCTAGAGCTATCCTGTGGATGTCTGAGTCATTGAGTATCATTGTTAGGAGATTCTTGGCTTTCGCATCCTTTACTCGTATCTCATAGCGATTCTTTATATCAATTAGTTCACGGTCGATTTTCAACTTAGCTGATTGCTCATAATCCTTCTCGTATAGGCAAAGATAAAAATCGCTTTTCTTTGAACCAATATAAAGGGTCATGCCTTTCCGCTCTCCATTTAGAAGATTATTTCCACCTTCGTAGTTCGTTGTACGGAAAGTGGTTTTGTACTCCATTCGTTTGATTTTCCGTTTCAATGTTGGAATGTATAGCAGTCGCTTATAATCATTGATAGCGAGATCAATTCTTGTTGGGTGACCACCAAGGGAAAGGCACTCCCGAAAGAAATCATTCCAAGTTCTTCTTTGCGCTTTCAGAATGCCCTCGAACTGACGACATCCTTGTCCAGATAACTGAATCAAGCATCCTTTATTGCTATCATCTGGTGAGTAGAAAATCTGAACCATGTCGAGAAAATAGCCACCAGTATAGCCATACAGTCCAAACTCCTTGTGTTCCATAAACGCCTTATCAATTCTTAAAACCTGATTAAGAATCCTGTCCAAATCATGTGTTGGAATTTGAAAGCGAACATAGTCAAAGATTGAATCGAGTATTTTATTGTGATTTTCAGAGAAAAAGGATAGTAACTTTGATTTCATTTCCTCGGAATACGATTCACCTTGTTCCACTCTTATTAATGTTCTTCGATTAATCCCAAGAGAATTGGCCATTTGTTCTTGCGAGACATTTCTTTTTACTCTTTCACGTTTTATTAGAATACCGAAATTATCAGAACTCATTTTTATTACCTCCTTTCAACATGTGACATTGTTTTTACTGATGTGACATCATAAGTCCTTATTAATCCTACCTTTGGAACCTTGTTTATCTGGAATCCTACCCCCCTGTTAGAAAAAGGGGGTTACCTCGCTTCGCTCGGAGAACGCAACACCCTTAACGCTGTCGCTGGGCTTTTGCTTCGCAAGCCCACGGGTTTTATGCGTTCTTCTTTGAAACGAGTACCTAATTTCTTTAGTAGAGAATTGCTCTAAAAAAGGGTATAATAAAAGGAATTAGGTAGATTATTGCAATTCAGTTGGTAGCAGTTCATATCCAAGCACTGATTCAACTGAACGAACAGGTACACGACCCAGCTTACGACTCGAATAGTAAGCGAATCCTTCTTGTACCATCAATAACTTTGCAAGTCTGATTATTTCGCTAGAAAATGATGGACCATAGCCTAGGGCAATTAAATCAGATTTTGTAACTGTTGGATTCATAAAGAGGTTCT
>JAVBKF010000195.1:0-5151 GCA_031554215.1 Caryophanales bacterium | reverse complement strand
TCAACAGCACCACGGTTGACTGGAATTACTTTCGCCCAACGAACAATAGTTTTTAGAACAGGAACAGCGAAAATTTCTTTTTTCGCCATAAAATGAATACTTCGTTTGCATGTTGTGGCTACGATTGGTGGGTCCATATTGCTAATGTGATTGGGGCAGAGAAGAACGCTTCCCTGCGCTGGTATGTTTTCAAGCCCTACTACTTTTGGCTGATAGAATACGAGCATATATACTTTTACAACTGCACGACCGAACCTGTAGAACCACATATTTCTCCCTCAATTCCCTTTTTTACATTTATTGATTACAGACATCAGCTAAATGGACTTTTGGTCTGCTAGAATGATTATCTGGTCGACAACTTGCTCGATTGATAACGTAGTTGTATCTAAACGAACAGCACCATCCGCTTGAACAAGTGGTGATTCATCCCTTGTCGAGTCTAAATGATCGCGCCGATTAATTTCCTCAATCAACTGCTCAACGGAACCTGTTGGAATTTGCTTATCCCTGTTTTCTTGATAACGACGTCTTGCACGTACTTCCGCCGAAGCCACTAGAAACACCTTCACCTCAGCGTTCGGCAATACAACTGTACCAATATCACGACCATCCATCACTACCCCCCCTTGATCACCAAGCAAACGCTGCCTTCTAACTAGTTCCAAGCGAATTGTTTTGTGACCCGAAATAATGGATACATGAGCATTCACTTCTGCAGAACGAATGGCAACTGTAACATTCTCATCATCTAAAAACACTTCTTGACCAGAACCATCTGTTTTTAGCCGAATTAAGGTATCTTGAAGTAGTTGATAGAGAGCCCTTTCATCATGCAAATCAATCCTTGTTTGCAGTGCTTTTAAGGTAAAAGCACGGTACATTGCACCTGTATCTATGTAAAGAAATCCAAGCCTTCTGGCAATAATTTTAGCCACTGTACTCTTCCCTGAACCTGCTGGCCCATCAATTGCTATTGACATTTTCTTGATCATAATTCCCTCCAAAAAAGCATTCATGTTATTTTAACATAAATTGAAACTCACCGCCTAGAAATAATGATGACCTTTAGACTGGGCAATTGTTATATTGCTTTGCCACCATTAATCTTGTTGATAGCGATTCTTGTGTCTATCTCCGCCCATTGTCAATTCCTAACTTGCCGTAATACAAAAGAGGAAAAGTGTCCGATATCATGTCATCTAGGCGGTACCTTTATGTTTGTTAAGCCTTAACGTTCTACCGTCATATCGATTAACAAATGCTTTCCGCGCAGGTACTTTATGTTATTAAGCTTTAACAGTAAACATAGTCATTTCAGTGATTCTACCCGAACAGTACCCGTTTATTCTACCTGAATAATGAACGCCAGCGAACAACGAAGTCGCTTGTTCAATCTACTACTACCCGTAGGCGTTAAAAAAGGAACAAAAATGATCCACAGATCAGTTTTTGTCCCTTTGCTATTCTTGCGCATGTCGCCTATCGTCTCACATCTTACTAGGTCTTTTCATCTGCTCTACTAGTTCCTCTTCCCCAGTTTCCGCATTGATAAAGATCCGGTAAGTGTCTCGGCCAACTGTACCAAGAAACTCATGACAAAGCGCTTCTTCGCCTTCACTAGTGGTGATCACTGATAGGTGATGCTCCATTATTTGAACACTTGGGCTAATCTTGGCGCTAGCTTCAGCTTCTGTAAGCGTTGGCGTTAAATTAGTCCGTGGTTTATTATTTTCTACATAGTCAGCGGCTGTGAAAGCCATGACCTTATTCACATCAAGCGCCATTTTCACTTTAATTGTATCTGGGTAAATCCGCACATCATTTTCAATATGCGTATACGTTAGAAATACGGATGACCCTTGCTGTGCAGTTTCGATCAGTTGTAAGTCAGTCAGTCCGCGCTGTTTAAGTATCAGCTCGGCTTTCGCTGCTGCATCCGTGACACTCGCCTTCTGCGTGCCAAGCTTACGATTACTTAAATAATAGATCGGATGTCCCCCCTTTTTTGTGAGGTCCATCGTATACGTAATCCCGGTTTTTGAATCAACAAAATGAACGGAGTAGAACCCATAAGGCGACCCCTCTTTGTTTGTTGTCACTTTCACATCAGTTGCGTATTGGACCCCAATGAAATTTTGTGCCATGCTAGCCGCTTCCTCTTTAGTAATTGTTTCACCTGTTGCATTCTCAAATGATTTCGACTGCTTATCGGCTGTCTGGAAACCGGTGCCCAAATCAGTCCCAACGTCATATCCTGCAACATCTTTTTCAATAGACTTAAACCCATCGACAATTTGACTGTTGACCGCATCCTCACTAGTTGCAATCGTTTCCGCTTCAATATCAGACCATTTTAATCCGTCAGTGGCAACCTCATTTTGGACTTTTTGAATTTCTGATAGCATATCCCCCGCGCGCTTATATAAGCTCGCTAAGGTATTCCGCTCTTCTTCGGTGAGCGGCTTCTCATCAAGGTCACGCCCCGATGTCCGGTAGGCAAATGCACCGATATCAGTCAGGAACGCCTCCGTTTGATTAAAGTGTACCTGTCCCATCGGTAGCTGAGCAAGGTTGGTGTTCGCATTATAAGTAATACGCCATACCTCTGTCAGTGCTGGCGATAACGAATGGCGTGAATTCATCGCGAGTGTGGTGCCAATTGTCTCATGAATCGCATTGATATCGTCATTGAAATTGTTAAATGCTCTTTGATAATTGTTTTCAACCTGCTTTTCGAGTTGGGCTATTTTTTGATTGGAGTCATAGACCCAAAAGCTTGTCCCTACAAGCCCCAATGCTAGGATAACGATGATGATATTTCGGAACACTTTGTCTCACTCCTATAGTCCAAGATGACGTAATGGTGAACGAAGATGAGGATTCTTCCCCTCATTCGGACCCATAAAAGATTCATTGTTCATCGGCAGAAAATATGCTTACCAATTTGTTTAATTTGTGGCCGTCCCCAAATCCATTGATTTGTTGCTGTATCAGGGTTAAAGTAATAAATCGCATTTTCAGCAGGATCCCAACCATTTATCGCATCTATGACAGCGCGTTTCGCTGTCTCATTTGGTGTTAAGTTAATTTGTCCATCAGATACAGCAACAAAAGCACCAGGCTGATAAATCACGCCAGAAACTGTATTCGGAAATGACGGACTCTCCACTCGGTTTAAAATAACGGCAGCCACAGCGACTTGCCCTTCATACGGCTCACCTCTTGACTCTCCGTACACCGCATTGGACAGTAATTTAATTTCACTAGCAGTATATCCTGCTGGGATGACCGATTCATTTGTTGCAGTTGCTGGTGGTTCTGGTTTTACAGGTACCGCTGGTGCTGGCGTTTCTGCTGGTGTCTCAGGTACAGGAGGCGCGCTAGGAGCCGGCGCAGTCGGTGCCTCTGGTGCCTGCGGCGGCACTGGCGCTGGCTGTTTTGGTGGTGCTGGTGCCTCTGGTTGCTTAGCTGGTGGTGCTGGAACAGGTGGTGGTGCGACCGGCTGTTTAGCCGGTGCCTCTGGTGGCGTTTTCTTTACTGGTACCTCGCGTGATGGCGTTTGGGCATTTGGAGGTGATTGTCTGCCTGCTGGCGCGACTGGCTCCTTCTTCTGTGCTGGTGCCAGCTTCACTTGCTTTTCAATTGGCACACCTTGATAGTAAGTAAACTCATTACCGAGCCTGATTTGTTCCATAACCCACGCTTCATTATAATGTGATGCCTTCTCGAGCATTGTTTTCGTCGGCAGATTGGCAATACCCGTAACTCCCATCCCGAAGTTTTTTTGGAAATTACGTAAAGACCAATATGTATCGTAACCAAATATGCCATCAATCTTTCCTTGATAGTAACCGATATTTTGTAGCCTTGCTTGTAGCTCAATGACATCATTACCAGTTTCCCCCTTCACCACGTCACTACTTGAAAACGCAGATACGGTTGACACTGGAAAATAAAAGATCACAGAGAGAAATGCGCCAAGAATCAGGTATTTTTTCATGAAAAACTCCCTCACTTATTTTAAAACTGTTGTGAGCCTATTTTTTCCTCAACTTTACAAAATATACAACAAATTTTTTCACACATTTCTCAAATGCCATTCATCAACTAGCACAAGATTTTGCCCCCTCAACTCAGTTTGAATGTGGTAGAATTGAACATGTAGCACAACATTTAATTAATAGGGTGGATTCATGAAGAAGAATATTTTAATCATTCATACAGGTGGCACAATTTCTATGGTGGAAGATCAGCAGACTGGATCGGTCGTTGAATCAGTTCAGAACCCAATCAGCAGCAAATCACTTGCAGAGACGGATGAATTTCATTTTATTGTTGAGGAGCCATTCAAGCTACCTTCCCCCCACATAACACCTAAAGAAATGTTTTTGATGAAGCAATTAATTGAAGAAAAGCAATCACAAATGATCATTGCGGGCGTCGTCATCACACATGGTACGGATACACTTGAAGAAACAGCCTACTTCCTTGATTTAACCGTCAACCTCCTGACACCAATTGTCATAACTGGCGCCATGAAATCAAGTAACGAACTGGGGGCAGATGGTCCTTCCAACTTGATGAATGCGATTCGAGTAGCAGGAGACGACCAATCAATTGGCAAAGGGGTTCTAGTGGTCATGAATGATGAAATTCATGCGGCAATTAACGTCACTAAAACCCATACAAGTAATCTATCAACTTTCCAAAGTCCGCAATATGGACCAATCGGTATCATCACAAAACGTGGTGTCTCCTTTCACAACCAACCTTTAGGCTGTGAAAAATTCACCATTCATCAAGTTGACCAACATGTTCCGCTCATTAAAGCACATGCTGGTATGGACTCCAGTCTTCTCTATGCACTCGCATCAATGGCAGTAGATGGACTTGTCATCGAAGCTCTTGGGCAAGGGAATCTCCCCCCTGCCACATTACCAGGGCTGACGAAGTTACTGGAGAAAAAGATCCCAATTGTGATTGTTTCACGTTGTTTTAATGGGATTGCCCAAGACATTTATGGCTATAAGGGCGGCGGTCGTGATTTAAAGCAACGGGGTGTGATTTTTTCTAACGGTCTAAACGGACAGAAAGCTAGAATCAAACTATTAGTGGCACTGGCTCATGAAGGTGAGTTTGGTGATGTAC
>JAVBKF010000161.1:0-14646 GCA_031554215.1 Caryophanales bacterium | reverse complement strand
GCACTGAGTTTCTCTATATGGAGAGCGAAGAATCACCAACAGAGGATGAGCAATACGCAGCGTACAAAAAAGTGCTTGAAGGTGTCAGTAACCAACCTGTGGTTGTGCGTACACTGGATATTGGTGGGGACAAAGAACTTCCGTACCTGAAAATGGCGCCAGAAATGAACCCATTCCTCGGATACAGAGCGATTCGTATCTGCCTGGGTAGCGAACAAGAACTATTCCGGACTCAGTTACGTGCACTACTTCGTGCTAGCGTTCATGGTGATTTGAAAATCATGTTCCCTATGATTGCTACTGTCGAAGAATTCAGATCAGCGAAAGCTATGCTACTCGAAGAGAAAGCAAAACTTGTAGCTGCCGGCGTTGCTGTTTCTGATTCAATCGAAGTTGGGATGATGGTTGAAATTCCTGCCTCTGCAATTATTGCGGACCAGTTCGCCAAAGAAGTCGACTTCTTCAGTATTGGAACGAATGATTTAATTCAATACACGATGGCTGCTGACCGCATGAATGAAGGCGTTTCATATTTGTACCAACCTTATAATCCTGCAATTTTGAGGCTTGTAAAGATGGTGATTGATGCCTCCCATGCAGAAGGTAAATGGACAGGTATGTGTGGTGAAATGGCTGGTGAGGAATTAGCTGCACCTTTACTCATTGGACTTGGTCTAGATGAATTCTCAATGAGCGCAACTTCTGTGCTAAGAACCAGATCAATCATTAGCAAGCTGAAGAAATCCGATATGGAAGTCTTAGCGACTGAAGCACTACAAAAGAGTACTGAAATGGAAGTCGTAGAGCTTGTCAAAGCTGCACTAGCGAAAGCTTCCGTTTAACTCGGTACTTATTTCTACGCGTTATAGTAGTTGGTAAAACTACTGTAACGCTTTTTTGACGTCAGACTCTACCATAGAAAAGGTTTAAATAACGATCTGATCCCTATGAATAAAGGATTTGATTGTTACTAAATATAGACAAAACCTATGTCATTTTCGCCTTCTTTCGATTGTTTCCAGGCTTTCTCATCAGATAGGTCGTCTGCCTCTGATCCACAAACAGTACCACATCTTCCTGACTCGCAATAGTCTATATTTCCAATTGGATGGTTTCTCAAAATAGCATCAATCTTCTCATTCACTATTGATTCATGCAAACAATGGGAAACTGTTAGATAATGGCGCGAGCTCCCTTTCACTTATTCATATTTTCCATAAACATAAAAAGTGCTATAAATTTAGATTAATCATTGAGAATAAACCTTAGAGCGACATCCAATCATTTCATCATCGACTCGTATTAACAGCTACATACACAAAAGAAAAACGCCCACAGCTACAAAACCGCTACCTATTGTGGACGTTTTTCTTACTTAAACATTCACTTCATCTCATGCCCTGCCAACGTAATCATCGGTTCAACAAACTGCCAACATACTTCAGTAAATCATTAGCAGATGTCGCATTGTAGCCATACTCATCAATTAATCTGGCAACAACCTCGTTCACTTTCTTAAGTTGTTGTTCATCTGGTGTTTTCACTGATGTTGTAATCTTAACGACATCTTTCAAATCAGCAAATAGCTTTTTCTGAATCGCCTCACGAAGGCGATCATGGGAACTGTAATCAAATCGTTTGCCTTTACGGGCATAAGCTGAGATCCGAATTAAAATTTCCTCACGGAATGCTTTCTTTGCATTTTCTGAAACACCAATTTGTTCTTCGATGGAGCGCATCAGCTTTTCATCTGGATTTAATTCCTCGCCAGTCAGTGGATCGTGGAATTTCGATTTGTTACAGTAGGCTTCAACATTATCTAGATAATTGTTCATCAATGTTTTCGCTGATTCCTCATAAGAGTAGACGAATGCCTTTTGAACTTCTTTCTTTGCAATATCGTCATATTCTTTACGCGCCACGGAAATGAAATTCATGTAACGCTCTTTTAAATCTTGCGAAATGGATGCATGTTGATCTAGACCATCTTTTAACGACCGCAGTACATCAAGCGCATTGATTGTTGTAACCTCTTTACGAATAATCGTTGATGAGATTCGGTTAATTACATAACGAGGATCAATGCCACTCATTCCTTCATCATGATGTTCCCTTTTGAGTTCATCAATATCAGCAGTTGAATAACCTTCAACATTTTCGCCATCATACAGACGCATCTTCTTGACAAGATCAATGTCTGCTTTTTTTGGGTCTTTCAAACGAGTCATAATCGAAAACATCGCTGCGACTTTCAACGTATGTGGTGCGATATGAACATTCGCGACGTCACTCTCTTGAATCATCTTTTCATAAATTTTTTCTTCTTCACTCACTTTTAAGTTATAGGGAATTGGCATGACGATAATTCGTGAGTGAAGTGCTTCGTTCTTTTTATTAGCAATAAATGAACGGTACTCTGTTTCGTTTGTATGGGCAACAATTAAAATATCAGCAGATATAAGTGCAAAACGTCCTGCTTTGAAATTACCTTCTTGTGTGAGCGAAAGCAGATGCCAGAGAAATTTCTCATCACATTTCAACATTTCTTGAAATTCCATCATCCCACGGTTCGCCTTATTGAGCTCACCATCAAATCGGTATGCGCGCGGGTCTGATTCTGAGCCGTAGGTAGCAATCGTTGAGAAATCAATGCTCCCAGTTAAATCTGCTATATCTTGTGATTTCGGGTCAGACGGACTAAAGGTACCTATCCCAACACGTTTGTCTTCGGATAAGAAAACACGTTCAATCATGACATCTTCAATGCTGCCATTGTAGTCCGTTTCTAGTCGCATGAGGTTTAGGGGTGATAAATTACCTTCGATCCGGATTCCATACTCTTCATAGAAATCCTTACGGAGGTGATTGGGTATGAGGTGCAGTGGGTCCTCGTGCATTGGACAATCTTGGATTGCATAGATTGCACCTGCATCGGTATAGGAATATTTTTCAAGACCTCTTTTTAGTGAGGTAACCAATGTTGATTTCCCCCCACTAACTGGTCCCATTAACAACAGAATGCGCTTCCGAACGTCTAGTCGTTTTGCAGCAGGGTGAAAATATTCCTCAATTAGCCGCTCGAGCGGCTCCTCAAGTCCGAATAATTCACCGCTAAAGAAATTGTACTTTTTAATCCCGTTTACTGTCTCAACGCCAGCATCTTTGATCATATTGTGAACTCGTGCATGGGCTGACTGTGCCACCCACGGCTTTATTTTTAACAACTGCAGATACTCTCGAAATGTGCCAGACCATTTTAACTTTTCTTCTTCTTCACGAAAGCGTCCAATTTTTTGTAGGATATCCATGCTAGCCTCCTTCTGAAAGCTTATTGTTCTACTTTATGCAGACGACTCCGTATTGATGTTTGGACGCTGACAAGTCGTTTTGTTAATCACCTGGTAATTTCTTGTCATCGGCTACATGATGCACCGGATATTTAACCGCACCCCTAGACTGAAATAATAGTGGATTCAATTATTATTATTCAAAATATGATTGTGCTATAATTCAGCTATCACCGAACATGGAGGTCAAGATATTGGCTACAATTGTCATCATCGCTGTTTCATTGGTGTTTCTAACTGCCATATTCGTAGCAGGTCGTAACGAAAAGGTTCCTGAGGAAATTAGAAAATCAAAATGATCTTACAAAGCTTTGGCTTGCTTCATGTACCCGGCCAAAGCCTATTTTTTATTTCAGATAACGATAATAATGGTTTGACATTCTATTCATCTTTACTTGTAACATTTCTTCCAATCTGTGGTTCGCTGACTGCTACTGCCTTTTGCTTAATAAACATTCGCGAAAAAAAGGGTTGCCTTTTCTGCTGTTGAATCAGTACTTTGTCAGGTTGCACTCCCTTGGAGAGCGAGTCCAACGCCTGAGATTCATTTACCTCAGAAGATGTAGGGGCCGGAATATCGTATTGGTTTTCTTTCTCAATAAAGCGATTGGCTAATAACTGGTCTAGTTGTGTTAGAAAAACGCTCGTTGAAATAGGTTGCTCTGCGTCGAGAAATCGTTTTATATCGCCCAACCAGGCTTGATCTTTTGCTTCTACCTTGATTTCGTCTAATACTACACGAAAAAAGCTGGCTAAGTGAATCTCTTCTATCTCTGATTGAATTGGTAAATAGACATATGCGATTTGCCCTGTTGATGGGTTTACATACATATGTGCTAATTCAGAAACAATCCCTGTCTGTGGCAGTAGCCATTCATGACATTGGTGAATTGCTTTTGTTGCGCTAATCAAGGTATCGAGAATTTGTTTCCGGCTCAATGTCTGTTCTAGAAACTGAGTCAAAGAAACCATTGTTCCTAATGAATATTTCAATTGTTGTTGCTCGTTTAATTGAGAACTACTTATGGGCAGGAAACAATCAATCTGATTGTTCCTTATCATCCCTAAACTGCATAAATCAACGACCTCTTTCACCGCAACCTGGTATCCAAGGAATCGTTCTTCTCCTACCTCTTCAAATGTAAACACTCTCTTCATTCAATTCACCTCTTTCTGTCTAATAAATTATCATTGTTGTTGCACCCACTATGTTGCCAGCTTATCCGATAAACAGTGTAATCCCTACTTTGCGTTGCGTTGCTACGAGTATTCGTACAACTGAATCAGCTGCCAATCTGAATCGCCACGTTTTACTGGGGCAACACCTTCTTGTGAGAATGGCTTTACGCTGGAGAATGAGGGCTCAATTTGGATATGATTTTTGCTGTCAATAAATCCCCACTGGTCATCAATCAATACGCCTGCACGTCCACATGAATACGAGTTGGCATTTTGATATTGTGGGGCAATGACCACTTCCCCATTCAAATCAACAAATCCCCATTGACCATCCTGCTTCACAGCAGCAGGTTGGTTAGAAACAAACGGTTTCACAGCTTGAAATTGCTCGTCCCCAACTGGTTTCCCCTGCGTGTTTATTAAGCTAAAGGAGCCGTTTTGCTTGACGAAGATTACCTCGTTCATTGAGCAAATGCGATTGCTATCTAGCACAACATCATCATAAATAAATCCTGTAATTAGATTGAATTCTCCGTCAATCAGAGCCCATTTATTTTGATTATTTTTGACAGCTGCGACACCATTTTTCATCGCGCTAACGTAACTAAACTCGAAATGGAACTTTTCAAAATCTTGATTAATATAGCCAGATTTCCCGTTTAACTCAGCCGCCGCAACGCCTTCTGAAAAATGACCAAGATAGCTGAATTGGTCATCGGCCACCAATTTGCGATACCCCAATTGGTCAACATAAAACCATTCATCATTCTGCTGAACAGGGATCAGTTCTTCCCCTTCGGCAATAGCTCCAATCGCAGCATATTGTGGCGAGATAGTGAAATCACCATTACTGTTCATTAGCCCCCATTGACCTTCTTTCTCAGCTGCAACATAACCGCTATTCCAGTCACCAATATCAGAAAGTGAGGCATACATTTCATTGTACTCACCCAATAAACTAGCTAATAGCTTGTCTATTTCTTTGCTTTCGATAGCCGAAGCCTCTTGCAATACGTCAATCGCACTCGCAACCTGCTCATCCTCAAGGTAATAATTTGCCTCCGCTAGATAGGGTATTGGTGATTCTGGGTCAATTTGCTTTGCGTGCGCGCATGATTTCAAAAACTCAGCCTCATTGCCTAGCTGCTCAGACATTTCTCCATATTTCATGACGAGATCAAAATTAGAGGGGTCCATTGTCAACAAAGTTTTGTATGTGGCTGCCGCATCAATGTAGATATTTTTTTCTTCAAGTTCTTCCGCTTTAGCCAACTGCGTTTTGTATTGCTGCTTTTCTTTAGATGCTAAATAGAAAGTGCCACTCCATGCCATGGCTACTAAAAAAAACAATATCACGATCGTAATGACTTTCTTATCCATGGGCATACCTCCGATTTATTTATTCCGTCTAGTTTCACTTATGAAATAAGATAAAAGAGCAATGTCCCGAGAAAAGCAAATGGTGCCAAGGGGACGGTGTCTTTTAACGTAACCTTTTTCAGCATTATGAGAAAGAAACCCGCAATAGCGACAATCATAAATGTGAAAAAGAAAACGGACAGAACATCCCAACCAACAAAATAACCGATGGCGGCAAACATTTTGGCATCTCCTGCGCCGATGCTGTTTTTTGACAGAATCATCGCAAGTACAATAATCCCACCACCAGTTACTAGACCGCCTATCACGCTAAATAGATTCTCTTTGATGTGATCAGGTGCCTGAATGAACTGAGCGATAAGGAGGATGGTTCGGCTACTTAGCAGGAAAACCACTAGGGTATTCGGAATTATTTTCTCTTGCATATCAATGATAGCAATTAAAAATAATGTGAATAGTAACGTAATCTCTACCACTCCTTCTAATGCTGTCATACCTTCACCCGGTGCAATGAATCCGTAAAGTAGACCCAACAACAAATAAATGGCAAAGAATAGCCCGGTCATTCCTAAGTTCTTCTTCAAGAGCCATGGGCTAGTCGCCTGTGAATACATACATTGATAGACTGCCGCAAAATAGGTTGCAATAAAAGCACTTGTTACATAGAAAAAATCCATTGGTTCTCCTTTGATATAGCGGATCATATGACAGTTACAGCAAAGCAGGTTCTCGATACTGCCATTCAATTGTGACACCTTTTTCTAGTTCGATTTCTGTAGCGATCGTCTCAAGCTCCGTTTGAAAGCGCTGTGCTTCCTCTGGGACAATCATCAGTACTGTTGTATTTAAGGGAGTCGCTATTTCTATCATCTGGCCGTCTAGCATTTCAATACGATCTCCAAGACCAAGTGTCTGCTCAACTGCTTCAGCTGCATAGGTGCGTGTCGTTGATCTAACCCTTGAATGGTTTAAGGTGTAGTTACTTGCACTATCTACGCCCGAATACGATGGGGTGAAAAGATTTACAGTAAATATCGACGTACAGACACCGTTGTTGTAGAGATCAATCCCCTGTCCTGGCTTCACTGCAGTATCTGGATTTTCTGCTCTTATTTCTGCAAGAAATGCCTGTCCACGTTCTACATTATTCAGTTGCCATTTAGACGTTATTATTTGTCTCTCGTCCGTCCACGTAGCTGTACTAGCTGTTTGACTAATTACAATATCTTTATTAAAAAAACTGGGGATCATGCTTCCAATTCGATATTCAACGACAATGTTTATTGATTCTCCGTCAGCTAATAGCGATGACTGCTTAAAGTCTAAACCAGATAGCCCATCAACAACATGTAAGGATTTCAACTGTTGATCAATTTCAGCCATTGTGCTACCGGGATATAAGTATTTCGGTACCAATTGGCTAGCTAACGTTTCTGCTACTATGTTAGAAGTGATACTTGCCGGGTCATTTAAGGCAACCTCTGTGAGCCACCCAATTACTTCAGCCGGTGTGCTACTAGACGCAGTAACTTGCATTTGTTGCTGATTTGTTTCTGCAAACTGCGGCGGGTAACCACCTTCTCCAATGAATTGATTCATTTGAATTAGGTTGTCAACCATCACCTCAATGTCTTCCTCAGCAACACCCCGTTCTTCAAGCACTACCGCCTGATCAAATACGTACAGGTAGTAGGATAATTCCTTAGCAGACTGGTTAATAGCATGCTGAATACGACTCTCAGTTCGCGCAATATTAATAAATGATAATAATGTTACGAAGGCAAAGAGGAAAATACTAAGGGAGAGAGACGCTTCAATTGTCAGTGAACCTTTATTTGCACGAAAAAATCGTTTCATATTTCACCTGATAGCTAATTCAATTTTATTCAAGATCCAATAAATTAGTAACCACTCACACCATTATAATGATTGGTTATACGTCCGCTGCCAGCATCGACTGAATCACTCCCCGCCGGGGCTAAAAATGTTGTCCGAATCGAAACATCTGCTTTTACCATAACAAATGTATACGCCTCGGTGAGGTCTACCGGCGCACTCATGCCTACGCCAGAGGTACCTCTTGAAGCTAAATTGATCTGAATTAACTGTGAAGACCGGATAAGCATATCTGATTTCTTCTCCTCAGAAATTGTCATACACAAAACAAATATCTTCAAATATTGTTGGTAATTCAGCATGGCTGAATGATTTATTTGTGCGGAGACATCACTTTGGGGTTGCTCGCTAACTAGCTGAAGACTCTCTGCACCTTGCCAGTTAGAAACTAGTTTTCTGACAGGCACTGAGTCCCCATTTATGAGTGCTTTTACATCCTGCTCAGTTTCCCTCACAACGGCTTCTGACAACAGCTTCAGTTGCTCCGTTTGATCTGCTGGATCAAGTTCCTTATATCGCCCAGGCACTAGACTTGCACTGAGGTTGTAGAGGTTCAGTAGAAACCGCGTATTATATAAAGCTTCCTCAGCAAAATGAATATTTTCGCTCACCTGATCAGCACCCCAGATAATATATTCAATTTCACCACGGTAAAAATAATTATTTTCCGCCGATAATTCACCTCTGTCCAATGATGCTCCTTCCTTTTTTAAAGTCGGCGTGGTCCAACAGCTAAACATTTCTGTTAGATAATTCATTAAATAAGTATCTGTAAACGTCAGTTGATCCAATTGATCGATAGTATCTTCCAAAGTAATCAGAAAATGATCATTCATTGCAGATTGTTCACTATAGCCCACAACTTCAGCTTGCTTATATCCAGCAGGAAGCAGACTGGAGACAGATTCAGTTAAAATGTCTGCTTCATCGAGAGTAGCACTATCGGCGGATGGTTCTTGCACAATGCTATCCATCGTTAGTTGTTTATCCATCGCCACTTGACTGAGACGCTGCAAAAAAACCTTAAATGCTACTAGCTTCTGCTTTGCATCATCACTTTGGCTCAGTTCAAATACGCTTGTAGCATCAGCGGGCACGCGGTATTTCATATACTCAACCATCTGCCGCTCTAATACATCTGGATTCGTCAGCTCTGTACCCGGGACCCCGGACACCTCAAAACTTGTCGTCTTTAAATCTATAAAATGACTGAGTTCAGAATCATCCATGCTAGATGCTCCAGATAGACTATTTTGGAAATAAGTCTTTATTTCTGTCGTTGATATTTCAGTAACAGCAAACAAACCGTACACATCCTTTAATTCAGTATTGTAGCTAGAAAGCGCAGCATTCATCGACAAGTCTCCTGCTCCGGAGATCATACTCTTGGCAGAAACCACACGCGCCGTATCAATGATAACACCTGCTAATAAAAACATCGGCAGTATCAACAGTGTAAGAAAAATCGTAATAGACCCCTGCCTTTCATGAAGCCTCTTTTTCAATAAAACACCCCATTCATCAGCGTAATACAGTAACGAACCATCAACATAAGATTCTTCTCATAAATGCGATTTGCCGACCTTTCACTCGTCTTGACACATACTTAACTCGCAGTCTATGACCCCCCGCCCTTAATTGACGACTGTAGGAATGCTAATCCGCTCTCAAAATCAGTATAGATTCACCTCTCTAGAAAGAAAATTCAACTTCATTTGCAACGCCCATATTGCGAATCAATTCAGCTGGGTCACTAACCGTTGCACGAGCCGTTGTCTTGATTTCAAAAGCTTCATCAAAACCTAGCACACTCACAAAAAGCGGTAAATTGATCTGTTGCGATGCTTCAATCATCATCTCCTGACCAAAACCGTTACTCTGGCAACTAACCGAGTAATCGGTCCTGCTTGGTGACAAGAACTGTTCCTCGCCGATAATCGTAGCAAACTGCGTATATAATGAATCAAGCCCCTCAATTTCACAAGTATGATAACGATATGGATCCATAGTTGATATCATACTTGCAATCTCAGCTCCGGTTGGAGCCCTCTCAAAATCAGTTGCCTCCGAAACAACCTGTCCGAGCTGATCATAACCGGGAATGGCCTTGGTTTTGCTAACCACTAACGCCACACGCTCTACATCAGCACTTAAAGTAGCTTTTTGTAACACATATAAACTAGTTAGTATAAAAAAGCCGAGGACGAAGAGAATAAACGGAAAAACGAGTGTTGCTTCTACAATCGTCACGGCGCCAGACTCACTTTTAATAAAACGCATGAGGTATTCTCCTATTTAAAGCGGAATATTGTTCACTTCAGCATCAATCTTGTCAAAAATATTGTTAATCAAGATCGTAATCCGATCTCGAAATATAACAACCAATCCGATGACCACAACAATAATCAATATAATGGCAACAATATTGGTTTCTCCACGAGTATTTTTAAAGAAAGAGTGCCATTTTGACTTTCCAACTAAATATTTTTCCAGTAGTTTGTTTCTCATTTTTTATCCCCCGATGATTTTTTTGTCGAAATAGACATTTTAGATAGTAGCAACATCAAAGCAAGTTTGCGAAAATTGGAACGAGTATCAATATCAAAATGCCAATGAACATCATGGCAATTGGAATTAACAATTTCTGTCCTGCAAGTTCACCTTTCCTTTTCACCATATTTTTCTTAGCCTCCCAACTTTCATTGGTCATCTCTTTCAATGACCATGAAAGGTCGCTACTCCCCTTTTGCAAGTTTTGGATAATAACAGCAGAGAATTTGCGTACTTCTTTAATTGCGCATCTCTGCGCAAAACGCTGCATCGCCTCTTGCTCGGTGATGCCACTATCTATTTCATTACTGGTCACCTGCATCTCGGCATAAAGTGCCCGGGAACCAGTTTGCGCTACTTTAACCCATGCTTCACGCAGGACAAGTCCAGCACCTACTAGGAGAACTAGCTTCGATAAGACTTGCGGTAAATCAAGCAATAGTTCCTCTCTTCGCTTTGAAACAGTTACTGTTATCTCATAATTCAAGTAATAAACGAGCACAAAAGCGACAATAATCCCCAGGATAGCGACTGTAGGATCATTCGCTAATGCCCCAAGAAACAGACCAATCGGTACAAGTGTTAGGAAGTAGCTAAACTGCCCAGCAAGTATGACATATTGATAAAATTCAGCACGGTCCTCACCATGTACTTCAGCAATCAACTTCCGCCTTTGTTTCAATCGAGGTGAATGTAAATTGATTGAAAACAGCGCAATAGCTGTGAATCCGATGCAGAAAAGCGATGGAAAAAAGAACTCTTTGCGATTAACACGACGAATGACGTCTTCAAACTGGTTTGCTGACCGGTAATAAAGGTAACCCCAGAGGATTACGAGCATCGTTCCGATTACCAGCATAATATAAGCTTGCGTGTAATTCATCCACTACCCCCGCTACTAGACCAGCATATCACTGGCACACGTCAACTTTGATCATCCCCTCAGAAACACACTTTCCGCAGGTAACATTACACTTCGATCTTGATCATCTTTCTACCAATCACGTAAGCAACCATAAACAGGGCTGATGCAATCAACTTCACGATCACATTTAATAGCGTATTGGCAGCTAAGTCATTGCCAAGTGTCCCAAGCATTGCAATGATAATGAAGGGCATTGCCATCATAATATTAAGCTCATTTTTCTTTTCAGTAATCGTCGTTTCTATGTCCATTTCAATCTCTATCTTGGTGCTAATAATCTCTTTTGCTTCTGTAACAATTGATTTCATATTGCCGCCAAGGCGATTGCAGACAACAAATGTACTAGCAAAGCTTTGAATATCATCTAAGTCACTACGCTTGGCGAAATCAGCCAACATCATTTCAATCGAATAATTATTCTGCAATCCGACAAGAATAGCCTTAATTTCCTGGGAAATATACGAAGTTTCCCCATATTGATCACTGAGCAACTGGTAGGCATCCATAAATGCATCAGGTATATTCAGTCCAGCTGAGAAAGATCCAGCAAGCGACTCCATCAGATCAGAAAACTGTACTAATAATTCCTTTTTCCGTTTTTGGTTGAGCGTATTCTGATAGAACGGAATCGCAATGAAACCAACAAACCCTCCTAGAAGAATGCTTACAACTGGCAGTCTAAAAAGAACATAGCTTGCAAAAAAACTACAACCAAAACCGATCAACCAACCAGTCACAAGTTCTGTCAACTGCATCTGATAAAAGGTATAATCAATTTGTTTTTTGAAAATCCCTACAGTACCTCTGCTACGCACCCACCATAAAAACCTCAATTTAACCGAATCCTCCTATTCACAAGCTATAACACATCCCTGGTCTAGCATCATTTTCAAAATGGCAGAGGACGTATCATTATGGTTTTTGTACCAAAGCATAGCTATTCCCTTTCGGTACCTATGCCTATGGTTTTCCCCATTCAATTCCCGCCTGCTGTAACTTAAGCTGATGCTTCAATGTATTCCCAGTTGCTTCCAGTCTACCAGCAATCTTCGCGGCTGATTTCAACGATTCTTCCTCAAAAATGAACAGTGGATTCAAGGTAATCTTACCGTCCTCGATCCCAATGACCTCAGAAATCTCCACCGTCTTTCTCGATTTATCACGCATCCTTGATAGATGGATAATAATATCAATCGCAGAAGTAATTTGCTGGCGAATTGCTTCGAGCGGCAAATCGAACCCTTTCTGCAAAACCATCGTTTCCAGCCTGCTTAACATATCATGAGGTGAATTCGCATGCCCAGTTGACAAGCTACCCGCATGGCCTGTATTCATCGCCTGTAACATGTCCAAGGCTTCTCCCCCTCGTACTTCACCAACAATTATCCGTTCTGGTCTCATTCTTAACGATGTCCGAATCAACTCGCTCACCGTTACCTGACCTGCACCAGAAGAATTGGCATTCCGTGTTTCCAACGAGACCAGATTATCAATTGCAGGCAATTGTAACTCAGCAGAATCTTCAATCGTTATCACCCGTTCGTCCGCTGGAATGAATCCTGCTAGCGCATTCAGGAAGGTTGTCTTACCAGAACCTGTCCCGCCACTAATAAAGATATTATATTTAGCACGTACCAGCTTCTCAAGACAAGCTGCTACTTCACTAGATAACGAGTCGTACCCAATTAACTTCTCCATTGTCATTGGTACCTTAGAAAATTTACGAATCGTCAATATTGGACCATTCAACGCTACTGGTGCAAGCACCACATTTACGCGTGATCCATCCGGTAATCTCGTATCTACAATAGGATGTGCCTGATTTACTTCGCGCCCCGCCATACCAACAATCTTTTGAATGGTATGCTCCAGAGTGGAAGCATTCGCAAAAACCAAGTCAATTCGCTCAATCCTACCCATTTTTTCAATGAAAATCTCATCAAATCCATTGACCATAATCTCTGTAATGTCGTCATCTTTAATCAGGGCATCAAGCACACCAAAGCCCCGGAATGAACTAAATGTTTGTTCAACCAAAGTCACTTTTTGCTTGACGGAAAAATATTGATGTTCTAATTGTTGATTCACTAGTTGCTCAATTTCAGTTAAAAGCTGTTCATCCGAGAGCTTTGCTAGCGCTAATGATTGCGTTGCTATTCGTTTGATTTCAATAGATATTTGCTCAAGTTCTATGTTATTGATTATTGATTGATACATCATTGGCTTTCACTTTGAGGATGAAGAAAAAAATCTGGTGTTCTAGCAATTTGCTCTGCTATTTCTCTGGGGGATGCCTTGCAAAACTCGGGGATTTTGCCTATGCATTGAATTTTAAGAGGTAGGCACTTGTTGGAGGCAACTTCGGTCCAACGATTAAGCAGTAGATAAATATTGCTATCCAAGTCAATTCCGAGATTTGCCCGTAGCATGCGGAGTGTAGCCACTTGCCGTTCCATGCGTTGATTACTCTCTGTTAGTCCGTTCGCAACCAATACTATTCTACTTGCTTTTCTTACGACCGTTATGACCATATCATCTAGCTGCAATGTTTGATCAATCACGATCTTGTCATATTTACTGCACATCTGTAATGCTTCTAACAAGGTATTCATCTCATTCGCGGTTAGTTCCGCCATATCAAGCGGGGAACAGGCCTCTTTAAAGAAATCAATGCCTGATTGGTCTGAGCAGACGCCAATTTCTAGTCGTTTTGATAGATGTAGCTGTTTGCTTTTCAACCAATAAACAACATCACTAAAGCGAAACCTTCCTTCGTCATGAAAGAACAGTGATGCAGAGATAAACGGATCAACAGTAAGATAAAGTACTTTTTTTCCCTGTTTTGTTTCCTTGATACAATAAGCAACTGACGCAGTTGATGTACCAACACCTCCAGCAACACCATAAAAAGCGATGATTTCAGAGCGATGTTGACTAGAAAAGGTATACTGTGATAACTTTTCCTCTGAATCTAAACAAGCTGCAAGGGCCTCTTGATACAACGTAATTGGCCTTTGGTATTTACAAACTGCTGGCAAACCGTCAAACTCAGTAATTTCATGTGATTCAACAAGAACCATCACGGTGATATCTGTTGAAAATTGTTCAAGATTTACTGCCATTTTTTCATTCAATAACAGCACATCGGGCCGAGATACCGACATAAACTCATGCAAAAGCGCCTCTTCGGTAAATGCAAATATATCGACCTTATCACTTAAGTACCGTTGAAAAACTTTCATCACTCTTGTGAGATAAAGCTCGTCCTGATCCAAGAACACCATTTTTAAACGCATTCAATTCCTCCTTGAAATGAACTTGAAATAAATTTCTATTGCCAATGTACTGTAATTGGCGCTAGGGGGCAAA
>JAVBKF010000249.1:0-3921 GCA_031554215.1 Caryophanales bacterium | reverse complement strand
ATGAAGTATGAATGATACTTTAAGGTTTGCACAAAACCTAAAATTGATCAGAAAAGGTAGAGGGCTTACTCAAGAGCAATTAGCCAAAATGATTGGCCTAACAAGTCAGAGCATCATCAATTATGAAAAAGGCACAACCTTTCCTACTGGGAATCGTTTAGAAAAACTGCTAGAAGTATTAGAAGTTGATTCTGAGCAGTTACTTGGTAAGGAAACAAGATATGAATCAGAAAAGAAAATGCTTCGGTTTATTGATAATAAGGCACGGATACAACTTGCTATGGAAGAGTTAGAAACTGAGGAAGAGAAAAGGGAGTTTCTCTTGGCTCATTTTAAGTTTGATAAAATGGATTCTGAATCGCTCTATAAGCTGTATATGATGTTTATGGACGAAGCAATTAATAACCAGCGATATGCTCTTGAAAAGGATTTGAAGAACTATATAAAGACCTATGATGAGTTTCAACAGTTTTTAACAAATGAAGAATGTGTACCAGGGAAGTTTGAGGATTAATGGTTAAATTTTATGTGACTTAGGGTTGATAAGGTCATAAGGGTAAAACCGCTCCTTATGACCAAAGCACCAGTCTTTTGTGTGCTATCATTGTCAATTCCTTAAATTCCTTCCACTATGCTCCAGTCAGACATTTATCATTGACAAGTGCGGAATGTGGAACATCTTATTAAAATTAGCGGTGAGTATTTTGGCTGAACTTGAATAAATATTAAATTCATTAACAAGGATGAAATAGTATGTCTATTGTTTCTTGGACACTATTAGACTAAATCGAAAGATGGAAAAAAGTATGGAAAAGTCCTATTTTGAGATTCTAAATGAAATCTCATCTGAAGAGTTGTATGAGGGATTGCTTGGTTATGGTCTTTTTTGTGAAAAGATACCTCCATTCCTATCATCGGAGATGTTTCTTGAATATTGTTCTACCGTTTCGCAAAACATTCCTTGTAATCCAGCGCAATATGTTTATTATGAAAGCATTCGTAATACCAACATTCCACGTCAAATGGGTATACCATCTCCTTTTTTATATCATCGACTATGCAAATGCCTTCAAAATAACTGGGAACAATTAAAAAATCATTTTCAAATTAATACTGAGAATCAGGATTACCGAGTTAGTCGTACTCACATAAGAAAACTAAAGAATTCTAAACGTCTTTTTGAAATGAACTATAATAATTGGAGAATAGACGGAACTCCTGAACCAGATTTATTGATTGGTTCAAAATTCATAGTAAAGGCGGATGTTTCTAATTTTTTTCCGAGTATCTACACTCATTCGATTCCATGGGCGCTTGTAGGCAAAGCGACAGCTAAGATTAATCAAGATAGACCAAAGCTCTGGTATAATAAAATTGACGCTGAAACTAGACGGATAAAATATAACGAAACACATGGATTACTGATCGGACCACATGTATCAAATCTGCTTTCTGAGATCATTATGGTGGTTATTGATAAAGAATTAATCGATAAAAAATGGAGATTTACACGTCATATAGATGATTTTACCTGTTATGTATCGACCTATGAGGAGGGGCAATTATTTCTCCTTGATTTGGCTGAACAATTGCGTTCTTTTGGGTTAGCGTTAAACCACAAAAAAACAAAGATAAACGAATTACCTTTAGCTTCTGCGGCTCAATGGATTCGTAGAGTTAATTCGCATACACTATCAAATTCAGATGAGGTTGTTAACTTCTTAGATGTGAGATCATATATGGATTTAGTGGTTGAACTAATGCATGAAAATGATACGAATTCTGCGATTATTAATTATGCGATTAAAGTGTTATCAAAAAAAGAGTTGTCAACTAATGCGAGAAATTATTATGTAAAAACAATTTTCCACCTTGCGCTTATTTATCCTTATCTGATTCCATTACTAGATGAGTATGTGTTTTCTCCTTTTGCAGTTGATACACAGGATATATCTAAATTTGCGGATAAGGCACTAGAATTGGGATGTAACAGTAAAAATTATGAGTTGATTAGCTATGTTGTATATTTTGCGATTAAATATAAATTTGACCTACCAAGATTAACAATTGATATGGGTCAAGACTGTATTTCACTTTTACTCATATACCTCTATTTTAAGAAAAATGGTAACGAAGAGAATGTAGGGGAATTAAAAAAAATGGCGAAAAATCTGGTAGAATTCGACTTTGATCAGTACTGGGTTTTTGTTTATGAGGTACTTTCAGCATCAGAGCTGAAAGAAGCGTGGGTACATATGAAAAAGAAAAACATTACGTTTTTAAAATCTGAATGGAAAAACATCTAATATGGTAGCCGTACCAAAGAACAGATGATGTAATTTTGTTTTCAATATTTTGGGTTTCTTATTTGAATTACACAAAGCATTTCCGTGTTTCTGACCTTCTTTTGACCTTCTCGAATCGGAATCAATACTAAACAATAGAACTTAATAATCCTCAATATAGCCTTTAACAGCTGAATACTAGGACATGTTCCAGAATAAAACCACCTGCCTACCGCCGTTTCCATTAATAGGGCTAAATTGCCCTGAACTGTGTAAAAATAAAACCACCGTAATCCTGATGAATAAAGGGATTACGGTGGTTTTTTCTTTAGGCGTTATTAATTTGTGTAGAGTTTTTTTTGCACCCTTTTCGCACCCTCGAAGTGTATATTTAAGAATACATAGCATTCATTAGCTCTTCAATGTTTTAGATTCTCTTTACTCATCGGGATTTGACGTTTTTTGACCTTCCGAATTAATGGCTGATTCTAAAATTAGACATTAACCATATTGAATGAATTATCAAACATTGGTATAATTACAATTATATACTGTTTTAATAACAGGAGGATGTTGGAATGACATATTCAGCAGCTGTCGAAGATTTAAAGATAGAGAGAAGACAAATTGATAGACAAATTGACGAATTAAATGATGAATTGAGATTGAATTCCGAGAAACAAGAGCGGTTAAATGATTGTCTTAGAAAGCTAATACCAAGCACAGATACAACGCATTTCAAATGGGTAGACATATCGCAAATTTCATTTCAACATCCAGAGGGATGGAATGGATTTAAAGCTAGAAATGAAAATGAAAGATTCGATGCACTATCATGTGATGAGGCCAAAAGATATCGTGACCAAGTATCGGGTGTGTGTGAGTATCTTGAGCAGGCACTATCTTCTTTAAATGATTTGCAAGGCGATTACGAGTATCAAATTAGAAGGTATGAATCTACGATTGACTCAATCGATCATGAGATAAAAGAGTTGAATAATCAATAAGGTAGGTGGAAAAATGGGGAAAGAATTTGTGATAGATGACGAACAGATTTTGCCTATCATTTCAAGAATGCATCAATCAGTCGAAAGATTAAATCAGAACCATGAATTTCAATATTTGGAGGGAATGGAAGTTGCGGATAGAATTAACCAAATGATGAAAGCAATTATCGAAGTCGAGAATGCTTATCAACAATTGCTAATTGAAGATGAAGAAAAGCTCGTTAAAATGATTGAAGCTGCAAAGGATATCGATATCAAACTTGCAAGCGAAATGGACCTTGTTGCAAGTGTCAATTCATCTCACAATGGGACAGAGCCCTATCAGGAGGTGGGAAAGAAATGAGTGCAAAGAAAATTGTGATCGATGAGTACAAACAACTTCTATCGAAGTTATCGATGTATTCAGATGAAGAAAGTAGTACCCTATTAGAAATTAAGTCTGCTATTAACGAGCTCGTTGACAGTAAAGGTTTCACTGGTGTCGGTGCAGATGAAATAAAGAACTATTACAACGAGGTTCACTGTACGATAGCAGAAACGATTCCTACAGTACTAAGCGAGACTGAGTACTTGTTAGAAAATTTACTAAAAGATTTTTCCCTGACTATAGATGAAGATTCTGAGGCTTG
>JAVBKF010000202.1:0-7992 GCA_031554215.1 Caryophanales bacterium | reverse complement strand
TGCCGTATTCCTCGTCACTCCCATGCTTGGAAACTCAAGATGAAAGAACGTACTGCCGCTGAATGGGTTAACCAGCGCATTCTTAACCATTATGGCATTGAAAATACTAAGCAACGTGGTAAGAAACGTATTTCCTTTTTTTCTACTCTTGCTGCTTTCAATATTCATCTTGATGCTCAAGTTAACTCACTTCGTCAAACTGGTTTTTTTGATCCGATTCTGAACCTTTCGTCCATGTCCGCCACCTAATTGTTTTCCCTGATATTCCCACTCGTCTTTTGACGGCTTTTCGTGCTGCTCTTTTTTTCTTTTCTTCGCTCTCGCCTCACTTTTGGCTCCCCTGTTTTTACTTTTATGGTTTTTCACAATTTGTTTTCGAGGTTACTCGTTTCTAAAGCAGGGAGGAAATCATATAAATGAATATTTTCTGCAAACAGTTTCATATCTTCTTTTTTTAAATAGAATTTAACTGGTGCTATAACTTTCACATCAATTTGAGACAGTATTTTAAGTATTTTTACAATTAAAGTTCTATTAGCTGAACTACCCATTGCAAAATAGATAGGAGGTTTATTCCTTTTCATTCCAAAGACTCCTTGTTATGGTTTTCGGATCTATTATAGCATACAATTAATAACAAAGATTGATATAAAATTTTAAAGATTTATAGAAATAATTGATAAATCATCATAATAATAGTAAAATATCTATGTCTAATAAAAATATATCTGACATTGGCAAAGGAGACAGAGGGATGACTGCACAAAGGAGACTATTCACTTCAGAAATTGTAACTGAAGGGCATCCAGATAAGATTTGTGATCAAATTTCAGATGCAATTTTGGATGCAATCATTGAAAAAGATGCAAATGCACGGGTAGCGTGTGAGACGACTGTGACAACTGGACTTGTGCTTGTTACTGGGGAAATTACGACCTAAACCTATGTAGATATTCCAAAATTGGTGCGCAAAACTGTGAAGGAAATTGGCTATGACAGAACAAAATATGGATTTGATTCAGAAACTTTTGCTGTGCTTACATCAATTGATGAACAATCTGTTGATATCGCACAGGGTGTTGACCAAGCACTTGAGGCGAGAGAAGGCGTTATGTCTGATGCCGAGATCGAAGCAATTGGAGCAGGTCATCAGGGGCTAATGTTTGATTTTGCTTGTAACGAGACGGCGGAGTTCATGCCACTTCCAATCTCTCTTGCACATAAACTATCCCTCCGGCTAACAGAAGTGCGCAAAGATGGAACACTTCACTATTTACGTCCAGATGGCAAAACACAAGTTACTGTGGAATATGATGAAAATAATCATCCAGTGCGCATTGATACAAACGTTATTTCAGCACAACATGATGCTGAAATAGCCTTGGAGCAAATTCAACGAGATCTGAAAACGCACGTGATTGAACCTGTAGTACCAAGTCAATACATTGATGAGTTTACAAAATATTTTATTAATCCAACTGGACGCTTCGTAATTGGTGGACCACAAGGTGACTCGGGACTCACTGGCCGAAAAATTATTGTCGATACATATGGTGGTTATGCGCGCCATGGCGGTGGTGCCTTTTCGGGGAAAGATCCAACAAAAGGAGACCGCTCAGCTGCTTATGCAGCACGGTATGTGGCAAAGAATATTGTTGCAGCTGACCTTGCTGATAAAGTGGAAGTGCAATTGGCATATGCTATTGGTGGGGAACGATCAGTATCCATAGCCATCGATACATTTGGAACTGGAATAGTTGCTGAGTCTTTGCTGGTCAGCAGATATCATCAAAATGCTTGACTTGCGTAAATCAATTTACAGGCAAATTGCAGCGTACGGCCACTTTGGATGCACAGATGTTGCGCTTCCATGGGAAGATACTAGTATTACGGCATCGTTACATGAACAAATTAAACAATATGTTTGATCGTAATTTAAAGAATAAGCTCAAGTCGCATTATATGCATTAATACAATTCCTGATCTGGGCTCCTATATAAAATTTAATTCGTAGTTAGCCCGCTCCATTAATTATATAACACTCTACCTAAATGAAAGTTATGTAATAATTCATTCTACGATATAAGGCGAAAGAAAAATTATTAAAGGGGACAAAACCATGAAAAAATCTTTTGAAACTGTTTGCATTGAAGTCTTGACAAATATTACCGGTTATGAGAAGAAGGATATATTATGGAATTCAAAAATTGAAAATGATTTGGGATTGGATTCTATGATGATGTTAGATCTTTTGCAAGAATTATCAAACACATATCCTGAATTAAAAAGTGCAAAGATTCTAGAAAGCCTTTCTACTATAAACGGCGATATTACAGTGGAAGAACTCTCCAACAAAGTGAAAAGTCTTATTGGATTAACAAATGTTCAATCTAGTTCCAACAAAATGTCTGAATTGGAAGAAGTGATTGCATTTAACAAACAAAAAGAGCTTCATGAAGATCTTTTATATTTCAAGATGAAGGAAGGAATTGCTTCTAATACCATTTGTGTTGATGATAAGGAACTAATTAACTATTCTACATATAACTATTTAGGAACAAATGGATCTGAAGAAATTACCAATTCTGTGACCTGTGCTATCAAAAGGTATGGAACTTCCGTCTCCGGAAGTAGACTTTTGAGTGGAGAAATTGAATTGCACAAAGCTTTAGAAGATAAGATTGCTTCCTTTTTAGGTGTTGATTCTGCTATTGTTCAAGTTGGTGGACATAGTACAAATGTAAACACAATTGGGAATATTGTAGGAGAGGGTGATTTAATATTGCACGATTCTCTGGCTCATAATAGCATTATTCAGGGTGCACTACTTTCAAAAGCAAAGCGTAAGCCTTTTAAACATAATGATGTAGAACATTTGGAGAGTGAGCTTAGTAAATTACGTCATAAATTTAATAGAATACTAATTATTGTAGAAGGGGTATATAGCATGGATGGTGACCTTTGCCCACTTCCAGATCTTGTTATTATTAAAAATAAATATGACGCAATTTTAATGGTTGATGAAGCACATTCGATTGGCACAATTGGAAAATGCGGAAAAGGTGTAACAGATTATTTCGGTGTAGACCCGCGAGATGTTGAGATATTAATGGGTACATTGAGTAAATCATTAAATAGTTGTGGTGGGTACATTGCTGGTAATAAAGATTTTATAGAGTATTTAAAATATAATTCTCCAGGCTTCATTTTTAGCGTTGGAATTACGCCCTCTAATGCAGCTGCAGCGTATGAATCAATTTGTATATGTGAAAAACATCCAGAGTATGTAGAAAAGCTTCATGAAAACTCCAAATATTTTTTGGCTGGAATGAAGAAAATAGGTATTAATACTGGAAAGAGTAAAAACACACCAATAATACCAATGATTACAGGCAACTCCTCAACTGCATTGAATATTGCTAAATATCTATTTGACAATGGAATTAATGCTCTTCCGATTATATATCCTGCTGTAAAAGAAGATGAGGCAAGATTAAGGTTTTTTATTTCAGCAGCTCACACAAAAGAAAATATGGATAAAACATTTGAAGTACTTGAAAATTCGTTGGTTGCACTATGAATTATCAAACAATAGTTGAACGAGAAAGGGAAGTTGTAGTAGATAATAAAAACAGTTCTAGTCTGCTTATCAATGTTATAACTCGCATATCTGAAATATTCGGAGAAAGAGATACACCCCTATTTCAAGTGCTTATTTTTTCGAAAATAAAAAACTTTTTGAGACATGTTGTCTTAATAAATATTTATAAAAATGATACCCTATTTGAAGGAAAAAGCACTGAAGTATACGATGAAATGATTTTTGATGACTTTGTTAATCTCGCTTTAAATTTAGGCGTTCTTAAAAAAGCAAATAGTTCTCTGGAAGTTTCTAAAGAATATGTAGTTTCAGATCTAGAAAAAGCACATTTTTTAAAAGGTGATGTACAAAACCTTAAGAAATCTCTTCAAGTTGTTTTTAATGATTATAAATATATCAATGATTTAATTCGTAAGCAGTCAGTAGAGAAGCTTAGTAAAAGTACCGATATAGTCTACATCTTTATATTTGTTCAGTACATTCTTGAACTAGAGAATATGAGTTTTAGTAAAAAGATTCTTCCTAGATGTTCTGAAGACTTTTATACTGATTTAGGTAAATTGGCATTTGAATTATATACAAAGGAAAAATATAAGAATTTAGTTTTAAATAATTCTGTAAATAAAGTACTTGATATTGGCTGTGGGCATGGTAGTTATATTGACCTAATTCTATCAATTAATAAGGATGTCAATGTGATTGGGATCGAAAGGCAAGACTTCATTTTTCATAAGATTCAAAAGAAGTATCACAGTCTTAGTAATGTGACCATTTTGAAGGAAGACATAACAAAAACGATGTTTGATGAAAAATTTGATTGGGTAACAATGGGTTACATGTTATTTTATTTAAGTTATGAAGAAAAATTAGCACTTTTCAAGAATCTATGGTCTATTCTAGATAGTGAGGGAAAGATAGTAGTGTGTCAGTATTATCCGGAGTTCGAAAAAAAACAAAAGTTAATTTCTATTCATAACAAGGATTGGAATTTTGTCAATAGATACAAGTTTGATATTGGGAATAGTTTGATTTATGCTGAGGTGCTATTGAATAGAGTCATTAAGGATTTCAAAAGTGTTGAATATTGGAGTGAATTTTTAGAAATACTTAATCTTTCAAATCTTAAAGTGTCTGAAATTGTTCCTGCTGATAGCATGTATTATTCTTACTTTATTTTAATTACAAAGAAATAGTTAGAGAATTTAGAATTAATAGGAGAGCTAAAAATGATCAAAACAAACAATTTGTCTAAGGTTTTTTACGAAGGCAGATCTAATGAAATAGTTGCTCTAAAAGAAATTAATATAGAAATTCAAAAAGGTGATTTTTGTACAATTGTTGGTCCGTCTGGTTCTGGAAAAACAACATTTCTGAAATGCATATCTGGATTAGAATGTATCTCTTCAGGTGAAATTTTAGTAGATGGAAATGATATTCAAAGTTTTAACGAAGAAGAAGTCAGCTTTTTTCGTCGAAAAAAAATAGCATTTATCTTTCAAGAATATAACTTGATTGAGGATTTAACTCTTTATGAAAATATTTGTTTGGATCAAAATATTAGAGAAGAAGTAAACCATTTAATTGATTTATGGAAGATTAGACATGTTATTGATCTATTTCCAAATCAGTGTTCGGGCGGTCAACAACAAAAGTGTGCTATTTTAAGGGCACTAAACAAAGATGTAGATATAATATTTTGTGATGAACCCACTGGAGCCTTAGACGGGAAGTCAACTAAAGATGTATTCGAAGTACTTCAAATGGTACAAAGAGAGTATAAGAAAACAATTGTTTTGATTACTCATAATATTTTAGTAATGAATATCTCGACATGTGTTGTCAAAATCCATGACGGAGAAATAGCCGATTATTACAGTAATGCTAATATAAAAAATGCTGGTGACTTAGAATGGTAAAACGACGAATGAATGTCATGAACAAAAGAGTTTACAGAAGAAGTAAGAGAAATATTTTAAAGTTAGGTATTTTATTCAGTATTTTTTTTATTGCAACCTCTGTTTTTCTTTCCTTTTTTATTGGTACAAGTAGTGTTCTAGAATCTGTTGAGAATTTCAACAGCAGTCATCATGTAGAGGGAGGTGCCTTTCAGTCCGCATCTCCTTTGGTTTCAGACAATAAAGATATAGAAGAAATGGAATTTGCTGAATATAAGGCTAACGATTACACTATACGCATTTTTCCACCCCGTAGTAATATAAACAAGTATCAAGTAACTAGCGGGAGTGACTTAAAGAACAGCAATGAGATATTATTGGATAAAAACTTTCTAGAAGCGAATAATTTGCATTTAGGAGATGAAATTGAGGTCTATGATGAAACTCTAACAATTGTTGGCACTGCGATTTCACCTGATTATATAACGACTAAAAATAGTGAAATGGTTTTGCAGGCAAACTCAAAAAAATTTGGAGTTGGCTTTGTCTCTAGAGAGAAGTTTGATGAAATTTTTGAAAGTAGTTTTTCTTATTACTCCTACTCTAGCAACTTGAGCATTGACGAGATAATAACAGAGTACCAACCAGTCTCCATAAAAGATTCGGAAAATAACTCAAGAATTCAACAAGTTTTGGGAGATGCAAAGGCTCCCAGAGATTTAGCAATATTAGTAACATTGATTATGTTTTTCATTGCTCTAATGTTATCAATTGTTTATCACTATGAAATCTCCAAAAGTGAAAGTAATAATATCAAGATTCTGAGCTTTTTAGGGTACAAAAGGTGGCGGATCTTTATTCATTACGCCAAGGAAACAAATTTTGTTGCAATCTTTGCATGGGCTTCAGGTGTAGTAGTAGGCTTACTTGGAGTTCCAATAATCATGGAAATGAACGGTGACATTTATAATTATCCTATTATGAATATTGATCGAAGATTATTGGTTTTATCTGTGATTTTATCTTTTATTTTAGTAATGTTGATTAACAATTTTGTTGCCTTGAAACTATATTTACCAAAACAAAAAAAACAAAAAAGGCAACGAAGTTTGTTTCCAAATTTTTTAAAGAAAAAAATTAATATTTCTTTTGTTTTTAAATATCGTTTATTGAAATTTCTTAGAAAAAAACGTGAAATGCTTATATTTACCTTACTGATATTTGTAGTGGGTTTTCTCGTAAATTTTTCTTTTCTTCTTAAGGTATCTGTAGAGCAGTATATTGAAGATATAGATAATGAGACATCGTTTTCACAAATGTATTTTTTAGGAGAAACCCCTTTACCTAGTTTAGAAAAAGGTGATGAGACAGTAAAGCTGTTAAATTTATATGATAATAATGGCATCAGCCAATCTGTATATGTCGTTCCCGAGGGGTCATTATACTTTCCGCTGGAAGGTGATGAGATTGTTATTACACGTGCTTTTTCTGAAAAGTATAATGTGAGCACTGGTGATATTATAACTTTAGAGGATATTATTAGTGGCCATGAATACCAAATTAAGATAGAATCGGTAAATAACGTTAAAACAGTGTCATCTATTTACATTTCAGAGCATAAATTTGAGGCACTTTTTGACAAAAGCACTCCTTTCACTGAAGTTTTAGTAAGTAGTAATCAGCACCCATCATTGGAGGAAACAACTACATGTCTAAGTAAAGAAGATATTTTACAATCTGGTGAAAATATTCTTAAAGTAATCAATAAGCAAATCACGTTAATTATTTTTATAGCAATTTTTGTTGAAGTGACCTTACTCTATTCTCTATTAGAGTTTATTTACAGAAACAGTGAGCGTTCAATTGCTATTCTTGGGCTAAATGGTTTTAGTACCAAAGAAATCACAAAAATGCACCTAGGATTGAATGGGATAGTTGCATTCTTAGTTATTATTCTATCTTATTTTTTGGCAAGTATTTATGTTAGACTGTTTTTTGATAAGATTATGTTTAATTTTGTAAATTATGTTGCAGTGACAGATAATTTTGTATTAATATTAATTACAAATTTAATGGTTTTAGTTGTTTATATGTTTTTTTAAATAATGATAAAAAAGAAAATAAGAAAAAAAATATTTGTTTGAGGTGATTTTGATGAAAAGAGTTGTGATTACGGGTATTGGCATGGTTTCACCAATAGGTTTAAGTGCATCGCAAGCTTGGAATAGTATTGAAAAAAAAGAAGTGAATTTTGAAAAATCCGATATTGATGGTGTAAACTTTGTTGGAAAGGTAAGTGATACTATTTTTGATCAACTGAGTACAAAGGATAAAAGATATATGGACAGGTGTGCTCAGTTAGCCTACATCGCCAGCAAAGAGGCGATTGAGGACTCAAATATTTTACTTGACTATCCTAATCGGAATGAAATTGGGCTATACATAGGGAGCTCCATTGGTGGAGTGTCCACAATAACCTCCGAGGTAAGTAGATCT
>JAVBKF010000071.1:0-3171 GCA_031554215.1 Caryophanales bacterium | reverse complement strand
CTGTGAAAGAACTGCAATCTGTTGTGCAATCACCCTTCGAGGTATTTTTGTAATGGGGGTGTTATCTAGGAATACTTCTCCATCACAAAATGGCATCAATCCCATCACCGAACGAATCAGTGAGGTCTTCCCACTGCCATTCGCACCAAGAATTGTGCAAAAAGAACCCTTTGCCACATCAAATGAAATGTTAGAAAGGGTATTTATTTTTTTTAGGTATCCTGCGGATAAATGAGATAGTTTTAACATAGTTCATTCACTCTTCTTGGTCTAAGTTGCTTTTTTCTCTTTTGTAGGTCGAACCCTTGCCCTTCTTGGCAGGAATAATTTTGGTTGTTGAATCGATTGACCAAGATTTACGTATTTTTGGCAAATCCCTGTTGAGATTGATTTTCTTTGGCGGTTTCATGACTTGCTCCTTGATTCAAAACTTGCTTGAGATTTTACTCCAATACAAATTCTTTATGTGAGAATTCTTGTATCTGCTTATTGACTTCTTCATTGCTTATAATTTGTTTCTTCATTATAGTTTGATTTTATCAAAGAAAAAATATCACAATCAATCGGTCCACTACAAACTATCATAGTTTCTCCTCAAAATAGTTTGGCAAGTTCATTTTACCATGTAACTGATGAAATAAGTTGCTCCATGTTTGAAAGTGATGATGTAAGCTTTTGTATGATTTTCTCATAACTTTATTCGATCAGGCAATGATCCATCTGAAGGAGTTTTTGCAAGTCATTGAGTGATAGTCAAACTGTCCTACTTAAATTCGGTGTGAGCGACAAATAGAGCACACCTAAAACAACACCCATCAGAGTAAGATCCTGATGGGTGAGTTATTTTAGTCTTTTGGGAGCAAAGCAAGATTGAGGAAGAGTAGTTGACCAAGGGAGAAGAAGATCAAGGGACTCAAAATGGGTGATATTGATGTTGGGCAACTTTTCAAAGAGATATTTCAAATATTCAAACGGAATTAATCGATTTTCTTTGGCGGTTTCAACGATACTGTAGATGAGCGAACTTGCCTCAGCGCCTTTAGGTGTATTGGAAAATAGCCAGTTTTTTCTTCCGATGACAAAGGGTTTAATCGAACGCTCAGCACAATTGTTAGAGAGTTCAAGTCGTTCATCTTTGATGAAGTTGGCTAAGCTACCCCACTGATTTAAACAGTAGGTAATGGCATTTCCTAAGTGTGATTTTGGTAAAACTCTCGGTTTCATGGTTTTCAGCCATGCTGAAAAAGCGGTGAGTACTTCCATACTGCGCGTTTGTCTTATTTCAAAGCGTTCCGAAGGAGACAGTTCGGCGATTTCTCGTTCGATCTCAAAGAGACGATCGCAGAATTTCAACCCTTCAGCTGTATAAGTATTCTGGTTGCTTTCTTTGGGCGCAGCCTTAAGGGCATCGACAAAATACCTTCGAGCATGGGCGAAGCAACCTACTTGAGTGACATTCGTTATGTTATTGTATCCTACATACCCATCTGTTTGGAGGTATCCTTTAAACCCTGTCAGAAAATGCTTTGGATGTTTGCTTGCCCTTGTCGTTCGATAATCAAACAGTACTATAGATTTTTCTTCTGCTTCACCTGTTCGATAGAGCCACATATACGATTGACTGGACGCATCTCGCCCATCTTCACGTAATACTTGTAAAGTCGTTTCATCTGCGTGAAGAATGTCTCTACTTACAAGTAATTGATGTAGTCTTTCGTAAAGCGGTTTTAACCAATGTTCTGCGCTGTAAATCATCCAATTTGCCATCGTTTGGCGGGATATCTCTATTCCTAAACCAGCGAGATATTTTTCTTGCCGATAGAGCGGCATTCCTTCAGAGTACTTTTGACTCATCGTAAAGGCGATTGCCGAAGGTGAGGCAATTCCGTTGGGAATGGGTGCTTTTGGTGCGGGTGCTTTGACAATCGTGGTTGTGATGTTTTCTTTTTCACATTGACGACAGGCATACACATGGCGTACATGTTTCACAACGACTGCTTGTGCTGGAATAATCTTCACCTCGCGTCTTGTCTCTGCGCTCATTTCATGAAGCTCGCTGTTACAACACGGACATACTTTTTCCTCATCTGAAAGGTGATACTCAATTACCTCCTCAGGAAGGTTTTCCAGTTGAGCATTTCTTGTACCCACTTTTTTTCGACGTTTGTATGTGATGGTTTCAATTGTAGGTTCTTCTAGCTTGGAATCCGACTCTTGTTCAGCTTCGTTGAATAGCGATAGCTGTTCAGGATCAACCCGATCACTCTTACTACCAAACTTTTTTTGTCTGCTTAAACGAATTTGCTCTTCGTACCAATTGACTTTCGCTTTTAACTCAGCATTTTCTTGTTTGAGCAGATCATTTTCTGTATGTAATTTCTCTACTGTATCTGGAGCGATTCTCTCTTTTTTCATACCTCTATTATAACAAAAAAAAGCAGAAAAACCTTGGTTTTATCAATGTTTTTCTAACTTTTCCTCTATATTAATAGGCGATTCTTGCTTGTACTTCTTCATGCTTTTTTTGATGTTGAATGAGGGATAATCCACCAAGCAGCCACTCTAATTCCTCGCGATTGACTTTACTCACTTGACCTTCTTTATCTGGCCATTTGAACTTTCCTTTTTCTAACCGGCGGTAGTATAACCAGAAACCATTATGCTCCCAATGCAAGATCTTCAGCTTATTTCTTTCTCGATTACAAAATAGAAATAAGTGATTCGAAAATGCATCCAGCTTGTATTCTTCCTGCAGAATTATCGTCAATCCATCCACTGACTTTCGTAAATCCGTTATTCCACTTGCTATATAAAATTCTTTTATCTTATTGATCTTCAGCATTTTGGTCACTCCTTTTTCTTTGAAGTGTACCGTTTTCTTTCTCTCTTTGTTAGGTGTGTTCTATTTGTCGCTCACGATTTCAAGTAGGGTGTCGAGTTGGATGTATGGTGTAAGAAAAGATCAAGCCATATTATCAAAAGCATAAAAAAAACCTACTGATATCATGAAGATTTCAGTAGGCAAAGGATAGGTAAAATCAGATGTAAGTTTGTAGATTTTCTAGTTACTGGTATTCTCTTTTTCTTCAATTTGAGATGCCCGCACAACAGACTGGAATGCCGCCTTGTGCTCTCCATCACAGTAAGGCATCTTTTTGGAAAGTCCGCAAC
>JAVBKF010000229.1:0-2711 GCA_031554215.1 Caryophanales bacterium | reverse complement strand
AGCAAGAGATGGTGTATACATGAGCGTTGCAGTTATCAATTTATGATCAGCACAAATAATGGCATACACACAAAAACTTAGATAGGGAAGTGCTATTACGAAATACACGAGCTTAAGGTAAAAAATCTTTCTATATTCTTTATCAGCAATTTTGAAATTATTCCAGAAACTTTTGTTTGGATATCCTAATTTCTTTCTTACAAAGTCGTAATTAGCATCAATTAGATTAGCAAAATCTTGGCTAAGTTTTGAAATATCATTCTCATTCTTTTCGATAATTGCTATCTGCAAACAATAAAAGATTTCATAAACTCTGACAGGAACTAAAATGTAGTTGTTTGAAATGATTTGCTCGATCTCTTTAATTGAATTTTCCAATGTGTTCTCAGTGGCTTTCTTGTTTTTCAATTTTAGGAGTTTATGTATTGGGGCAAAAACTTGAAATAACTGCTCTTTTAGAATTTCTTTTTTTCTTGGAGAGTTCAAGGGTAAATAAATGCCTATGAACCCAATCACTGCAATGAAGATAGCTGTTAAATCGAAAGTAACCATAGTAATTTTTCCTCTCAATGTAGATACATAGATTTTATCAGTTTATACGGAGAAGTGGGACAAAAACTATAAAATTTGTAAAAAAAAACAACTCGAAACATTCACGGGTTGTTTTTTATTGTCTAAATCAGAGTAACCTCGAAAACCATTTTATGACAACGCCCGGATGACAGGATTATGAAATGAAAATAAAAAAATTGCCTCGAAATAGTGGAGGGGCAAATTCACTTATACCATTTAGAATCCAGTGTTCATGCCATGTTAGAGTTTTCGAGGAAACTAAAATCATTGAAAGGAGGTGATTATCATGGCTAACGATGTCAAACCAAGTAAGCAACAAAAGAGGGTTTACAAAGAGCGAGCGGAAAGTGAAAATGGGAAATGGGTATGATTAAATGCAGAGAAAACCATTGCAAAAACAAGTCATTAAAAATATTGAGGAAAATTGGAGATTTTCTTCTTGTCGTGATAGAAGCAGCTAGTTTGCTTTTTTTTAATCTCTTGTATCTAACTACGGTGTTAAATATGTTTAGCGATGACCCTAAAATTCGTGTAGTTATTTCAGTATTCTATTTAGTATCATTCCATTCTATTTTACTGTTAAAAAGAGAAAACAATGACCCAACTGATCGTTTATTCGCACATGGTGTATTGATATTTATTACACCCTGCATAGGTATTTTGCTCTCTAGCTGTTTGTAAACAAAATTAATAAAGGGTAGAAAAAACAACAGAAAAGAGATAAAGAAACCTTGAAATTTTCCTGGATATTGTAGAATGTTTTTGTTATCAAAATATGACCTAGAAAAATACGGGTTGTGAATACGATAAGTAATAGTAAGAAAAGTAGAGCGACAAAGGAAGGCTCGGTAAGAAATAAAATTAGAGATTCTGCAATCGAAGAACCTTGGCTTGGTTCATGTAAGAAAGAAAATTTATGTAGAATAAAGACCGTAAGAATGCTTCCTAAAAAAGTGAAGATGGCAGGAAGGCTGATGAAAATAAAATCCTTAGTCGCTATATGTTTCTTGATCTCTAATAATTTAAGAAAGTAAGGAGAAATCAAGAAAAAACATAGGATCGCTGTAATTTCTATGGTATTTTGTATAGCTGCATAGATATGTATAGTTAATAAGCTGACATCTGGCATGTTAGGGATTGTCGAGTTATGATTCGTTGCAGGCTGCTTGATATCAATTAAGAAGAAAAAGATTGCCATTGAGATTGTCGTTCCAACGACTATCCTCAACAAACTATTGAGTTGTCGAGATTCTTTTTCGTGTTTCTCTTTTGCGATTTCCTTTGCAAGTTTTTCCTCATAGTATTGATTTTGTACAGCAGAGGTTTTGGTGGATGAGATATTGATTGTCCCATAGTTATTTCCGTTAAACGATAGAGGGGTTGATTGATCTATCGTTTGGATCTGTGGTTTGTCTACCGTCTTCTTCTTTTCGGTAATATGTTTTTTTTATTTGAAGAGAACCGTGTATGATGCCAACAATGACACCTAGCAATTTTATTGCATTGGCAATGTCCATTATAAAACTCCTTTGTAAGCAAATTATTGCTTTGATAAATATATTACAAGAAAACTATAAACAGGGGCAAGAGAATTAATTATTTGCATTACTTTGAAGTGCTACATCGGCTGCTTTAATTGTAATGCCATTTGAAAAGTAAACGAAGAATTTGAATAGGGAGGGGTCTTTAAATGCATTTTAAAGAATACCAGCAACAAACGGCAAGGACAGTTATGAAACATGAAAATGATGATGACATGATTATACGCTAATGATCAAATTATGTAGAAAAATGTAATTCAAACCAAAGTGCAATCCGAAACCATCTTCGGGTTGTTTTTTTATTGCCTAAATCACTGAAAGGAGGTGGTTATCACGGGTAACGATGTCAAACCAAGTAAGCAACAAAAGAAAGTGTACAAAGAACGAGCGGAAAAGTTGCTCGCTTTAAAGAAAGTGGAGTATGAGGATTGGCTATATCAACAGCACTCCAAGGTAATTGAAGAGTTATTCGATTTAGCATTACAAGATAGGTAAAGGAGAGGAAGAAGAAATGGAAGCATGGGTAGCTTTAGGCGAAAGTATTTTGTTAGGAATGCAGCTTTTGGGTGGAATCTCAATGGCGATTGCGTTTGGTAT
>JAVBKF010000025.1:0-5331 GCA_031554215.1 Caryophanales bacterium | reverse complement strand
AACTCATGACCCTTTTAAACATTTTTTCTATTTCATATTGACTAAAATGAATGATGACTGGTCTACCATGCGGGCAGGTAAACGGATCATTCGTCCGGCGTAGATCATCTAGGAGCGCCTGCATTTCTGTTAGTTTCAGGTGCTGATTCGCCTTAATCGACGCTTTACAGCTCATCATAATCGCCGCTTCCTCACGAAGTTTTCCAATGTCCGCTTTCTTTGTACGAAGCACCTGCTCAATCATTTCATCCAGTGTCGCTTCCTCTTCGCCTTTCGGAAACCATACAGGTGTGGAACGAACGATAAAGCAATTCGTTCCAAAAGGCGCTAAATAGAGACCAATTGTTTCAAGCAAGGGTAAGCTCTCCAGAATTCTTAGAAATTGATCAGAAGGAAATTCAAGCGTAATTGGTAACAACAACTCTTGTTGTCCTTGCCCGTACTCAGCAATTTTCACCTTGTAAATTTCATAATTCATCCGCTCTTGTGCAGCATGCTGATCAATCATGTAAAAACCATTCTCATTCTGTGCCAAAATATAGGTACCATGCAGTTGCCCAATCGCATAGAGTGGCGGCACCTGACTAGTTACCGCTTCCTCCTCGTTTTCAGAAGCTAACTGGGATTTGGATTTCTGATTCATTGAGTGGGTTCCAAAAAAATCAACCTCTCCAGTATGCAAACTGGACTTTTCAAGAGGTCCCGGCATTCCTACATTACCTCTGTCGCTATCAAAGTTATCAGCCATCGAAGCTTGTTGTACCGCCTGAGCAGCCGCTAGCACAGAACTAGTTGATTGCCTGCGTGTGCGAATTGTTTCAGGCACAATCTGTCCCTCGTCATCATCGACAAGCGTTGCCGCTCTGTGCGCCTGCCCACTCCCTAGAACCTGTTCCGTAGCACGATCAAACGGTACCCTTGGCTCAGCACTATCAACATGCGCAAGCGCCACATGCGTAGCATCCTGAAAAGCGATCGTTCCATCGACATCAGAACTTGCCAGGCTCACAACAGTGTCTGGTAGCTGCTCACACTTCATTCCTGCTATTTCTCCATCACTTGAAAACGGCGGAACTCCTTCATTCGCTTCCCCACCGGGATGACTTAACTGCTCATTAAAATAGTCAATCACCTGCCTTGGCGTTTGGGAGACCTCATCAAATGATAAAACAGTCTGCGTATTTGTCAGCTTCTCTTTCTTCACAGGTACAACCATATCTGGAATCAATGACAGCGCTTGCAGTTTCGCCTTGATTGTCGCCGCTACCAGTTCCATTAATTCCTTCTCTTTACTAAGGCGTACTTCCATCTTTGAAGGATGAACATTGACATCCACAAGATAGGGATCAAGCGAAATACTCAGCAGCACAAATGGATAGCGACTAATTGGTAACAATGTGTGATAGCCATCCAAAATCGCCTTGGCAACAAGGAAATTTTTAATATAGCGACCATTAACAAGAATCGTCATATAACTACGCGAAGCACGCGTCATCTCTGGCATACCAATCAAACCATCAATGGTAAAATCAAGCGACTCTCCTTGAAATGGAACCATTTTCTTCGCCGTTTCAATGCCGTAAATACTAGCAAATACTTGTTTAATATTCCCGTTACCAGCCGTTTTCAAAAGTGTTTTCTCATTACTCACGAGTTTAAAAGAAATCTCAGCATGTGAAATGGCTAATCGGTTAACAACATCCGAAATATTGCCAAGCTCAGTCGCTTCAGATTTCAAATACTTTAACCGTGCTGGCGTATTGAAAAAGATATTCGCAACTGTGATATCAGTGCCTTGCCGTCCTGGTGCTCCTTCATGCGTGATCAATTTGCCACCTTCGATGACAACACGCGAACCCGCACTAGCGCCTGTTGACGTTTGCATGATCACATGGGCAACCGATGCAATACTTGGCAATGCCTCACCACGAAATCCTAGCGAGCGAATCCGGAACAGGTCATGTTCATTCTTAATCTTACTCGTCGCATGACGCTCAAAAGCATGTAGTACATCATCAGCGGCAATGCCTTCACCATTATCGACAATGCGAATTGATTTGAGGCCAGCTGCTTCAACGAAAATTTCAATCACCGTACTGCCAGCATCAATCGCATTTTCTACAAGCTCTTTCACAACAGAAGCTGGACGTTCAACCACTTCTCCAGCCGCAATTTTATTCGCTAAATCATCATCTAATAATCGAATCTTTCCCATGAGCACACCCTACTTGTCATTGTCATTAACTTTATATATTCTTCAATTTCGCTTGTAGCGCATACAACGTATTGAGCGCATCTAGTGGTGACATTTCTAAGACAGCAAGTTCACTAATCTCTTTCGCCAGCCAATCTTCTACCACTGCTACAGGTTTCATTTCAAGTTCAGATTCGCCCGCTTCCCCCGGAAAAAGCTGCAATTGTACTGGCTCCGGCGGATACAACAAGACATTCGTATCCGAGGACTCAAGCCCCTCAAGAATTAATTTTGCCCGAACAATTAAACTCGGCGGCATTGCAGCAAGCTCAGCGACATGAATACCATAACTACGATCTGAAGGTCCTTCAACCACCTTGTGTAAAAAAACAACCTTGCCATGTTGTTCAACCGCTCTCACATGCACATTTTGTAAACGACATAGTGATTTCTCGAGGATCGTGAGCTCATGATAATGGGTTGAAAATAAAGTCAGCGCACCAATTTCTGCATGAATATATTCAATAATTGCCTGTGCGAGCGCCATCCCATCATAAGTAGACGTCCCACGACCAATTTCGTCAAAAAGCAGTAAACTATGTCTTGTGGCATGCACCATTGCATTCCGCGCCTCAATCATCTCAACCATGAAAGTACTCTGCCCAGACATCAAATCATCTGCTGCTCCGATCCGTGTGAACACCTTATCAAAGATTGGTAGCAATGCTTTTTCAGCTGGTACAAAACAACCAATCTGATTGAGAATCACGATATGAGCGACTTGTCTCATATAGGTACTTTTACCAGACATATTGGGTCCTGTTAAGAGCAGGATTTCGCGTTCACGATCATTCAGCTCAACATCATTAGGCACATACTCTTGTGCTTTCAACATTTTCTCTACAACAGGGTGACGCCCATTCTTGATAACGACCTCACGGTCATCTGACAGTTCAGGACGAACAAAACCACGATCTTCACTGACCTTGGCAAAACACTGAATACAGTCTAATTCACTAATCTGCTTCGCCAGCCGCTGTAGTGCTGGAATATGGCGTTTAATTTCATCACGGACTTTTATAAATAATTGATATTCGAGTTCAACGCTCTTCTCCTCAGCCTCGAGGATAATCACTTCCATCTCTTTTAGTTCCGGTGTGATGTATCTCTCAGCATTTGCAAGCGTTTGTTTCCGCTCGTAGCGGTCGTCATTAAGCAGATGAATATTGGTCCTTGTAATCTCAATATAGTAGCCAAATATCCGGTTGTAACCTACTTTCAATGTGCGAATGCCCGTCTTCTCTTTCTCATCTTGCTCCAGTTTAGCAATCCAATTCTTCCCGTTCTTTGAAGCACTATGATACTGGTCAAGGTCTGCATTATAGCCTGTTTTGATGACTTCTCCCTCGCGAATCGACAATGGTGGGTTTTCATTAATTGCTTCCTCAATGAGCGAACTAACGGGTGTACAAGGATCCATCTCCGTAGCAATGGAAGTCGTCACATCAGATGTCATCTCCATCAGTTGCCCTTTAATAGCAGGGACAGCTTGTAATGATTTCTTCAATTGTAGTAAATCGCGTGCATTGCAATTACCAAAGGCAACGCGGCCAACAAGTCGTTCTAAGTCATAGACACCACCAAGCATATCCCGAATATTCTCGCGCTCAAAGAAATGATTCATAAAAGTTTCCACAAGGAAATGTCTCTTTTCAATCTGGTCACGACTAAGCAGCGGATGCTCAACCCATTCCTTTAGCCGTCTTCCACCCATCGCAGTCTGCGTCTCATCGAGTAGCCAAAGGAGCGAACCTTTCTTCCCTTTCGACCGAATCGTCTCTGTCAGCTCCAAATTACGTTTTGAAAAATAATCCATCTGCAAGAAATTTTGCAGTTCAACCATCTCCACAGCTTGTAAATGATCCAAGCTCCGCTTCTGCGTACGCAATACGTAACTGAGCAAACGACCACTAGTAACGAGGAGCTGATCATCACACAGCGATCCAAATAACGGCGAGTCAGCGGCAACTTCATTTTCAAGTGACATCGTCAGTACACCACGATCAATACACTGCTTACACAATGTCTCATCGAAATCAACAGCCACGACAACTTCCTTTGTCCCAAGCATTGAAATCAGATTTAGCACAGTATGAAAACCATCTGCCACGATCGACACCTTCTGCTCACCAGTCGATAAGTCGACATACGCAAAACCGAATACCTGCGGGCTAAACTGGCTGATCGAAGCGATATAATTGTTTTCTTTTTCAAAGAGACTTTTCCCTTCCATCACCGTTCCTGGCGTAATTAGTTGCACGACTTCGCGGCGCACAATTCCTTTCGTCAGCTTTGGATCCTCAACTTGCTCACAAATGGCAACCTTGAACCCCCGGGCAACGAGCGTCTCGATATAGCCCTGTGCTGAATGATGCGGAACCCCACACATTGGGATTGGATTTTCCGTGCCACCTTGCCGGCTTGTTAAAGTAATCTCCAGCTCCCTAGATGCCTTCAAAGCATCATCGAAGAACATCTCATAAAAGTCACCCAAGCGGTAGAAAACAAATGCATCCTGATAATCGGCTTTTACTGCTAAATATTGCTCAATCATTGGTGTATACGTTGCCATATTCGATCCCTCTATTATCTGTATTTTCAAGGTGTATTATATCATAGAATAAAATCGATAAATGTAATATCTTATCGTAAAATGCCAAACTGGCACGTCAATATCGGCATATAAAAAATAGACACCAGAACCAGCGCCTATTCTCCCGTTGTCTATGCTTGCTTCATATCTTCAATTTTCTTAAAGTCAGAATTCCGCATGATATTTGCCACAAGTGCAACACCATTGATATGATTTGTTTCAGCAACTAATTTCCCGCGCCACTATTTTGGGCAATAACACCCCAATAGAATCCTCATTTTCTCAGACGATGTGGTTCACCTAAGTACCCTCATGCCCTCTCTTTATTCGAGAATTCAGCATGCTTTTCATAAGCACTAATAATCCGGGCAACAAGTGGATGGCGGACGACATCAGATTCATCCAGATAAATAAATGAAATACCCCGGACATGTTGCAAAATCTTCTCAGCTTCCATTAGGCCTGATTTTGCCCCTCTTGGTAG
>JAVBKF010000010.1:0-15273 GCA_031554215.1 Caryophanales bacterium | reverse complement strand
TCCGTTTGAGCTCGCTTCTATCGTGCTATTAGTAGCGCTTGTAGGTGCGATTGTATTAGCGAAAAAAGATGACAGACAAGAGGGGGAAGGGGAATGAGTGGACCAGTTCCTTTGCAAGCCTATCTCATGTTAGCTGTGATTCTATTCTGTATTGGACTATATGGTGCGCTGACAAAGCGAAACTTTATCATTGTCCTCATTTCTATTGAGCTCATGTTAAATGCTGTGAATATTAACCTTGTTGCCTTCAGTAAGTATGGTGTTACACCTTCGATATCGGGTCAAATTTTCGCATTGTTTTCCATTGTCCTCGCTGCATGTGAAGCGGCAGTGGGCGTTGCAATTTTGATCGCTTTCTATAAGAATATGAAGACGGTTCACATTGATAAAGCAAGTAAAATGAAACACTAAAGTGGGTGCGGACCTGAACCATGAATGGTTATTGCAAGCTCCGCTAAGCACCTTTTAAAAGGGGAAATGCAGTTTATGATGAATTTTGTTTGGGGTATCCCACTTCTACCGCTAATCTCATGCTTTGTCATGTTGATGTTTGGTAAGAAACTGAAAAGAGCCAGTGCTTATGTTGCGAGTAGCTTCATGGCCATTGCCTTTATTCTAGCGTCAACTGTACTGGTCTCGCAAATGACCAGTGGAAATTATAGCAATGAGGTTATCTGGATTAATGATGGGTTTAGTAGTATTACGGTTGGCGTAGAAGTCAATCAGCTGAATGCACTTATGCTTGTCATTGTTACGCTCATCAGTCTACTCGTTCATGTGTATTCTATGGGTTATATGAAGGGTGACGACCGTTTCCATATCTACTATGGCTATTTAGGGTTCTTTACTTTCGCGATGCTGGGACTTGTCCTCTCGCCAAATTTATTGCAACTCTATATGTTCTGGGAGCTTGTTGGCCTGGGGTCATTCCTGCTTATTGGCTTTTATTATCATAAGGAAAGTGCTAAGAAGGCTGCGAAGAAAGCATTCTTAATGACGAGAATAGGCGATGTCGCGCTGTTTATTGCGATTCTATTCCTCTATTCTCAGCTTGGTACGTTTGATATTAGTCAGATTTTTGAACAGGTTCAGATGGGGGTTCTCTCTGATACCGGGATTACGGTTGCAGCGATTCTGATATTTATCGGGGCAATGGGGAAATCTGGTCAATTTCCGTTACATACTTGGCTACCAGATGCAATGGAGGGACCAACACCTGTCTCTGCACTCATTCATGCAGCGACAATGGTTGCGGCTGGTGTCTATCTTGTTGCAACAATGTTTCCGTTATTTGCTGAGAGTGAGACGGCATTACTCGTTGTCGCAATTGTTGGAGGGTTTACGGCAATATTTGCGGCATCAATTGCCCTTGTGCAAAAAGATATTAAAAAGATTCTCGCCTACTCAACGGTTAGTCAGCTCGGCTACATGATGCTTGCGCTAGGCGCTTCAGGTTATACCGCAGCGATATTCCATTTAACGACTCATTCTGTTTTTAAAGCTCTTTTATTCTTAGCTGCTGGTAGCGTCATTCACGCTACAGACACACAGAACATCGACGAAATGGGTGGTCTTTGGAAGAAAATGCGGTTTACTGGCCCATTATTCTTAGTAGGGACACTAGCGATTACCGGGGTTCCTTTCTTATCAGGATTCTTTAGTAAAGATGAAATCCTTGTGTCAGTTTGGAATGCGGATCAGCCGGTGCTGTTTACTTTAGCAGTCATAACGGCAGTGCTTACCGCTTTCTATATGTTCCGCATATTCTTCACCGTGTTTCTTGGTCAGCCAACAGCACATGCAATGCGGGCACATGAGTCACCCAACACAATGGTGTGGCCGATGATGGTTCTTGGTGTACTAGCGATCGTCGTTGGGTATATAAATACTACTTGGTTCGGTACTTTCCTTGGCGATTGGCTGGAGGAAGGGAATGCGTATTTACATCTTGCTCATGAAAGTTCACCAATTTGGATTATGGTTGTTGCCATTTTGGCCACTTTAATTGGCGTTTTCATTGCTGGTGTCATGTACGTGAAACCAGAAGATCCTATCGCTAGATATATCACACCATTTTTTGGAACAGATGTGCGTAAACGGTCCCAGCTCGCGGGGTATTTTAGAAAAGTATTTAAATCGTCAGGCCCGGTATATCATTTGCTCAGTCGTAAGTATTACGTGGATGAGCTTTATCAGGTATCTGTCATACCAGCGACGAAAACATTTGGTACGTTGCTTTCATTAGTTGAATTTATCTTTATCAAAGGATTTATGAACGGGATTGGTCGGCTCATTAAAGCTTCATCTAGCGGGTTCGCTAGAGTGCAGAATGGCCAAGTGCAAACATATGGCACATTTGCATTTGTAGGCATGATGATTCTACTAATCGTATTTGTAATTGCAGGGGGGTATCTGGATTGGATTCAATAGTACTGAACTTCCTTGTCTTTTCACCGCTCATTGGGATGATCATCATCCTTTGTTTACCAAAAAACAAAACAAAGCTCATTCAGCTGGTGGGCGTTTTAGCTACTTTACCATCGCTTGTGACAATCAGCTATATCTTTGTCGCGCACCGAATGGGGAAACCGCTGAGTGATTTTGCACTCAGGCTCGATTGGTTTCAATTCGGAAACGGCAGCAATGGTAATGGACAAAATTTTATTGTTGACTATCAAATGAACATTGATGTATTTTCAATGACTATGTTACTATTAACGGCGTTTTTAACAACCTTTGCAGCAATTGCCTCTTATAAAATAATCACAGAGCTCAAAGGGTATTATGCACTGTTCCTACTGCTTGAAGTGGGCATGCTCGGGGTGTTCAGCGCAGGAAACATGATTCTCTTCTTCCTTTTCTTTGAAATGACACTGGTTTCGGCCTTCTTCCTTGTTGGAAAATGGGGCTATGAGCAAAAGGAAAAAGCAGCCTATCGTTTCTTGATTTATAATGGCATTGGGTCAGCGATCTTGCTACTCGTCATTATGACGATTCAGGCAACTGTTGGGACAACAGATATTAATTATTTAATTGATAACTTGGCAGACCCGACGCAGTCACTGATGACAGATCAAATGAAAATGACGTTACTCATCGGTGTTGTCTTGGCATTCTCCATTAAATTGCCATCGTTCCCATTCCATTCTTGGATGTTAAAAATGCATACGCAAGCACCAATCCCGGTCGTAATGCTTCATTCTGGCGTGCTCCTCAAAATTGGAGCCTACGGATTAATCCGTTTTGGACTTGAGATGTTCCCTGAACAGTTTCATGACATTGCGCCATTCTTAGCACTGCTTGGTGTGTTTAATTTGCTCTACGGGGCATTCCTTGCATTTGTGCAAACCGATTTCAAATTGATGCTGGCTTATTCATCTGTTTCCCATATGGGCTTTGTTTTGATGGGGCTTGGCGCTATGAATGCAATGGGTTTCCAAGGCGCAATTTTCCAGCTGATTTCACATGGTCTCCTATCTGCGCTATTATTCTTCCTAGTCGGTATCCTTTATGATCGTACGAAAACGACAGATATTTACCAAGTAGGCGGACTGGCGAAACAGGCACCAATGTTCTCAGGGGTCTTGTTATTCAGCTCAATGGCACTGCTAGGATTACCAGGGCTCGCAAATTTCGTGAGTGAAATGATGACATTTGTTGGTTTATTCCAAACGGAAAGAGTCCTTGCGGTCGTGGCAACAATTTCCTTAGTGATTACAGCAGCGTATATTTTAAATGCCACAATGAGAATGACATTTGGTGAATTGAAATTGCCAAGTCATATATCTTCTTTTAAAGATATTAGTGCTTTGGAAGCCATACCAGTGGCGTTTCTAACTTGTTTTATCACCGTGCTTGGTATTTATCCGATGTTACTTGGTGAAGACCTAGGTGAGTTTATCAATTTCCTAGTGCAAAGAATTGAGGGATGGTGATCGTATGCTACAAGAAATGACCTCACTCGACTGGCGCATACTGCTACCAGAAGGGATTATCATCTGTACGATGATTGGCGTGCTACTCGCAGATTTATTGATGCGTAAAGCGGCTTCCCGGGTCTCTCTGGGTTACCTTGCATTCGCTGGTGTTGTGGCTGCGCTCATCGCAGTGGTTTTCCAGCTAAATGATGACCCGGCGATGCTAATTAATAACACGGTCTATATTGATGGTGTCTCAAGGGCGTTTAAATTGCTGATTTTGACTGGTGCAGCCCTTGTACTGTTACTTGCAACAAATTATCAGCCGAAGGAAAGGCTCGAGCCATATCGTGCTGAATACTATATGCTCTTCCTATCTGCGCTTCTCGGCGGTATGATGCTAGCTTCGAGCTACGACTTAGTGACACTATTTGTAGCACTCGAGCTACTTTCGCTATCTTCCTATGTGCTCGTTGGGCTCCGGAAAAACAATCTGAAATCCAATGAAGCGGCGTTGAAATATGTCGTTAGCGGTGGTATTTCAGCAGCAATCACGCTGTTTGGATTCAGTTATATCTATGGACTGACAGGCTCAACGAACATGCTTGTGATTCAGGAAAACCTGTCAATAATCGCAACAGAGCAGCTTGAGTACCTGATTGTGATTGCCTTTATTATGATTTTAGTGGGTGTTTCGTTTAAAATTGCCAGTGTACCATTTCAGATGTGGGCTCCGGATGTTTATGAGGGCTCTACAGTGCCTGTCACAGCCTTTTTAAGTGTTGTATCTAAATCAGCAGGTTTTATCCTATTGATGCGCCTCTTCTATACATTGTTCTTAAATTCTGATGGCGATTATAACATCTTTGAATCAGGGCAGATATTAATTGGTGTTGTCGCTTGTATTACGATGCTTTATGGCAATATTTTGGCATTACGACAAAGAAAAGTGAAACGATTAATGGCGTATTCAGGAATCGCTCACGCAGGTTACTTGCTACTTGCATTCTCTGTCTTTGATGCAACATTTACTTACGAGACAATTTGGTTTTACCTACTCGCATATATGCTCATGACAATTGGCTTATTTGCGATTGTGCAAGTTGTGATGGATGAATCAGAGCCAGAAACAATGACAGTATTTGCGGGGCTTTACCAGCGTTCACCAATCCTAGCGGTTTGTGCAACAATATTTATTTTATCACTGGCAGGTATACCGCTGACCGCCGGGTTCATTGGTAAGCTCAATATATTCATGCTGCTATTGAGTCAATCAGCACAGCTATATGTTTTTGCTGCTGTCCTGCTTCTGGCAACAGTGATTTCCTATGTATACTATTTTGGAATGACAACACAAATCTTTTTCAGACAAGCAAGGAGTAGTAGCAGACTACATGTTCCTGTTGCTGTGATGCTGGTGATTGGATTTTGTGCCGTTAGTACGATTGTACTCGGAATCATACCGAGTATTGGATTTAATTTCCTAAGCGGTATTTTGTCCTAACCAGAATTGAGGTGAAACATGGATTATTATAGTGCAAGCGGTGCTACCATCGCGATTATTTCTCATTTATGCTTTATTGCACTCGCCTGGTGGTCACTACAAGCGGTTAATTTTGATAAATTGTTGCGTGCTAACAAAGTATTCCAAGCAAGGTTGTTATTTATACTTGTGACAATTGCATTAGGCTCGGTTGTTAGTAATTTCTTTATCGACTATTTACAACTTGGCGCGATGTTATCCGGTTATTTTAATAATTAAAGTTGGTGTGGAAGCTAGTTGCTTAAAAGGCATACAGCTTCCACACCTTTTTGATTCACAGATAGCAATTGGGTTTTAAACAGAAAATATCGCTGGATTAGCGTTACTCGTTTTAGTTGAAAATATGCTGTGAACTGATTGGATGATCAATAAGGGTAAAATAAAGCTGTCAGTCGTTATTTTCAGCACTGGTATCATCACCATTTTGAACAAAATACACACATTAATTTCAATTGGAATTAATATCTAGTATGTAAAGTCACTCTCCCGGAAAAAATGATTATGGGGAGTGAAATTTTATATGAAGCGTTATATGATGTTAGTGTACCCTTTTTTGCTATTATTTCTCCAATTTGACACCTCAAATGCTACTGCTGTAACTGATATTGAACAACTAATCAGTCTTGTTCAGCAACATAATCCTGATGCTTCCATCAGTGGGTGGACCGTTGTGGTTCGAGATGAACAAGCTAAAAGCAGTAGCGATATTGGTCGATTGTTTCAGAAAGAAAACCAATTTACATTTGTGCAGACAGACCGTTCTTCTATGACTGCAAGTAAAGATATTCCTCAGTTAAGAATGCAAGTATCCGCAAGAATCATCGCACAGGGCGATGAAAAATCAATGATACTTTATACAGTAAGTGGAAATAAATGGAACACGGATTCAAGAATATTCTTACTCAATTTGTTGGCAAGGCAAAGTTTTAGTGATGATGCTAAAAGTTTTTCTTGTTTGACTGGCTTGACTGATGGTAATATGGATAAGGACTCGTTAAAAATGCGGTCAAAGTGGTTAGACGATTTTGATGCAAAAATGATTGAGCAGACAGAAGAAGAGGGTTTTCTAAGTTGCTCTGCCGAAAGTCAGTTCTTTACTAATGGCTTGGCAAATCATATGAATTTGCAATTCGCATTTAGAAGTGGTGAGGGAGATGGATCACTTAGATTCACTGTTGGAACCCCGATCATTATTAATGAATATTAATATGTAAAATGAATAGCGCGGAGGGGACTCATTTGGAAAAGATATTAGTCCGCGGAGGAAGTAAACTTGAAGGAACTGTCCAAGTAGAGGGCGCAAAGAATGCGGTTTTGCCGATCTTAGCAGCATCCCTACTTGCAAGCGAGGGCTATAGCGTACTACGCAATTCGCCAGAGCTTTCAGATGTGTACACTATTAATGAGGTGTTACGTTCACTCAAGGCAGACGTCACATTCGCTGAGAATGTCATTACTGTAGATGCTTCTAAGGATTTAGATTTTGAAGCACCAATAGAATATGTAAGAAAAATGCGAGCATCAATTCTTGTGATGGGTGCACTGCTTGCTCGTAAAGGCAAGGCTAGAGTTGCACTTCCTGGTGGATGTGCCATTGGTTCAAGGCCGATTGAGCTACATCTCAAAGGATTTGAAGCGATGGGTGCACGTATTCGAGTAGAGAATGGCTACGTCGATGCGGAAGTCGACGGGAAGTTGCATGGCGCGACAATTTATTTTGACTTTCCAAGCGTTGGCGCAACGGAAAATATTATGATGGCAGCATCACTTGCCGAGGGTATAACAATTATTCAAAATGCTGCACAGGAACCTGAGATTAAGGATCTTGCTGATTTTATCAATAAAATGGGCGGTCAAATCTTAGGGGCAGGCACTTCGACGATTACAATTATTGGTGTTGAACAACTATTTGGTGCGGAACATTCGATTATTCATGACCGTATTGAAGCAGGTACCTTTATGGTGGCAGCAGCCATTACAGGTGGCAATGTGCTCATTAAAGGCGCATGTCGTGAGCATTTATTTCCAGTAATCGCGAAGATGGAAGAGATGGGGGTTACCATTATTGATGAAGACGGAGGTTTGCGTGTCATCGGCAACGACGATTTGCAACCAGTTGATATCAAGACATTCCCGCATCCAGGATTCCCAACAGACATGCAGTCACAAATGATGTCATTAATGCTACGTGCAAAGGGTACTAGTGTGATTACAGAAACTGTGTTTGAAAATCGGTTTATGCATGTAGAAGAATTTCATCGCATGAATGCAGACGTGAGAATTGAAGGTCACTCTGTTCTTGTCAATGGCATGAAGAAGGTTTCAGGTGCCGATGTTAGTTCTACAGATTTACGTTCAGCTGCGGCGCTCGTGCTAGTCGGACTGATTGCAGACGGTGTTACCTGCGTAACTAAACTCAAGCATCTTGATCGTGGTTACGTTGATTTCCATAGTAAGCTCATGGCACTTGGGGCGAATGTAGAACGGGTAACAGAGGTAAGCATTGAAGCTGAGACCACAAGCATTGCCTGATGGTCATTACAATCATCTAAATATTTATTGTATAATTAATTCCCGCATCTACTTTGTAGGTGCTTTTTTCCGTTTGGTTTGTTATGGATAATCTATGTTGGATGAGTCTATTTTGCAAGTGTAAAGCTTCTTTTCCAGAAGGCAAGGTTATTTTTATCACACGTACTGGCATTTGTTTGGCATCCTTGTGTAAATATACTACACCATCTGCTGCAATTTGGGCATCAATTTCATCCGTCGATTTAGTAAATCTTGAATACGTTCAACAAATCTACTCATCCCATTTGCGAATTAAAAAACGGATCGCTGGTGGTACTACGTCAGAAATAGTTATTTATTTTCTTCATCATATTTTTCTGTATAAACGCATAGATATTTTACAATGCTAGAACAAAAATAGGGAGAGCCAATATGAAAAAATTCCAACCAGTATTCGTTGCCGTCGTGATTCTATTTGTCATGGTAATGATCATTCCAACTTTGCTCGTGATGCCAAATCAGGAACAAGCCCCTCTCGCAAAAAAAGATTCAAAAGAAGCAGTAGTTAAAACGAGCCCAGTTGTTCAAGGCGGTGTTGTCGCTGTTTTTAGGGCTAACACGCAAACGGTTGAAACTATACCACTAGAGGATTATGTTATTGGTGTTGTTGCGACTGAGATGCCGGCTGACTTTGAAATGGAGGCACTGAAAGCGCAAGCACTTTCGGCACGTACCTACATTGTCAAGGCAAAAATGAATGAGCCAACCAATCTCTCGGGTGGAGATGTCACAGATACAGTGAAAGATCAGGTCTATAAAAGTGATGCTGAACTCAGGAGCTTGTGGAAGAATGACTATCAATGGAAAATCACAAGAATTAGACAAGCGGTGGAAGAGACGAGTGGCAAGGTACTCACGTATAATGGGCAACCGATTACAGCATCCTTTTTTTCAACGAGCAATGGTCTGACGGAGAATTCAGAGGACTACTGGTCGAGCTCCTTGCCTTATCTCAGAAGTGTTGATAGTCATTGGGATAGTGAATCGCCTAAATTCAATAGTCAGTCAGCATTTTCAGTTGCAGATGTGGAAGCAAGGCTGTCAGTCAAACTGTCTAAAGGGGCAGAGGTTAAAGAAATTGCAGAAACAGCTGGTAAGCGTGTGGCGAAGTTTAAGATTGGTGACAAGATTTTTACCGGAAAAGAAGTGCGAGAAAAACTTGGGTTACGCTCGAGCGATTTCACTTGGAAGCAAAAAGATGGGCAAATTATTATTGATACTAAAGGTTATGGACATGGTGTTGGCATGAGCCAGTATGGTGCTAATGGTATGGCGAAAGAAGGCAAGCGGTATAAGGAGATTGTTGGGCATTACTATAGTGGTGTCGAGATTTCTGAGGCAAGTGCCTTTCTGCCAGAGTTTACAGCACAGAAATAATCGTTGATTGCCTCTAGTAGACCGTAGTGTACCTGTTGCCAAGTTGAGAGGGTGCGCAGGATGGGCGTAGTTTCTTGTATCATCAGCGCTAATCTAAAAGGAGTTTAGTGGGTCGGGAAGCCTAGTGGTGGGATAGTTGCTAGTGGGCGAAACAGCATTAGCTGAACGACCAATTTTGAAATCAAGAAGAAAAAAGATTTACTCGATGTATATTTTCTCTCTCACCTGTTCAGAATGGGTGCAGAGGTGATGACAAATGAGAGAGGAAAATCCTTCTCCGAAAAAGAACAATAATATTTTGAATCAAAAATGGTTTTTGCCAGCAGTATACTTAGCTTGTGTGGCATTGATTATGATTGGGGCTGTTTGGTATCAAAACGGAAAAGAGAATTCAGCAACGCCGAAAAAGCCTAGCGTAGAGTCTCAAGGTAACAAAGAATTTCCAGCAATTGAAGTAAACAAGCCAATTGAAAATTTCTCAATGCCAATCCTTGACGCAGAAAATGTGGTGATTAAGGGTCAATTCTATGACATCAATGGAGACAAGCAAGCCCAAGAAGCTGCACTAGTAAAGTATGGCGACACTTATCAGCCAAACACAGGAATTGATTACGCTGTAAAGGACAATAGCAGTTTTGATGTGCTATCAGCAATGAGTGGAACGGTAACGCGCGTTCAGACAGATGCGCTCCTTGGAAACATCATTGAAATTGAGCACGAGAAAGGGCTTGTAACGCAGTACTCATCTGTGAAGGACATTGCAGTGAAATCTGGTGACAAAGTGATGCAGGGAACTGTGATTGCGAAAGCAAGCAGCAGTGAAATCAACAGAGATGCCGAGGTTCATGTTCATTTCGAGATGCGTAAAGATGGTGTTGCGGTGAACCCAACCAATTTCATCAAGAAACCATTAAGCGCTTTGAAATCGTTTGATACTGCTAAAGACAGCACTGTCACACATAAAGAAGTGGACGAAAAGAAGTCAACTGAGGAGTCAGAGGACAGCACTGAACAAAGCGGAACGAGTGACAGCGATCAAGAGTCAACAGATAGTAGCGGATCAGATACGCAAGTCGATCAGTAACCGTAAACGAGTGATGTGTTAGCGCTAAGGACTATCATCAGCACAGGGAGAGGGTAAACCTTTCACCTGTGCTTTTTTGTTTTTCATTTCATGTGAAAGGGTGCGCGGATACGAGTGACCAGCTTTGTATTTACATGGCCTTATTAATGGTGTAAAATGGGTGGTAAAAAAGGAGTGAATGAATATGAAAAACAAAATTATCTTATGTACATCAAATGTGATTGGAAAAGGCGATGAAAATCTAGGTGAAACGATTGTTGAAACTTTTTTTACATTATTAAAACAGAAAGAAGCGCTGCCACATAGTGTTTTTTTAATGAATAGCGGTGTGTTGCTGGCTACCGATCGTTCACTAGCCTCGGTCCATTTGCAGGAACTCACAGAAAAAGGAGTGAATGTGCTGGCTTGCTCGACCTGCGTTGAGCACTACCAAGTAGCGGATGCACTTGTTGCGGGTGAAGTGAGTACAATGGGACACTTTATTGAACTAGCAACTGCATTTGAAGTGATTACTTTGTAAGGTTTATTTTGTCTAAATATTGAGGTCAATCGTGAAGCTAACGGCGTGATAGGGAGAACTAGAATGAATGTAGCACAGTTTCAAAATAACTTGATTGCTTGGTATCAGGCTGAGAAACGCGATCTACCTTGGCGGCAAAATAAGGATGCATACCGGATTTGGGTGTCGGAAGTGATGTTACAGCAGACACGCGTTGATACGGTAATTCCATACTTTAATCGTTTCATTGAACAATATCCAACAATGGCTGATTTTGCGGCAGCTGATGAGGAGAAAATTTTAAAAATGTGGGAAGGTTTGGGGTATTATTCCCGAGTGCGGAATTTGCATCATGCCACTCGCGATGTAGTGACGAAGTATGGGGGCATTGTGCCTGCAGATTTGGCTACGATGAAGCGGCTGAAAGGAGTCGGCGATTACACGGCTGGTGCGGTGCTCAGTATTGCTTATGATTTGCCGGTGCCGGCAGTTGATGGCAATGTGATGCGCGTTTATGCGCGCCTATTTGGGATTGAAGCGGATACCTTCTTACCTGCGAGTAAGAAGGTATTTGAGCAAAAGGTCTCCGAAACGATAGCATATGATGATCCATCCTCGTTTAATCAAGGGCTTATGGAATTGGGTGCCTTGATTTGTACGCCAGCTCGTCCGCAGTGCCTCATTTGCCCGGTATCAGAACATTGCAAGGCTTTTGAACAAGGGAAGACGGATGTGTTACCAGTGAAATCAAAGAAGAAGAAAGCGAAAGACCAGTTTGTTGTGACAGCTGTCATTAAGAATAGCCGTGGTGAGGTGCTACTGCAGAAGCGTCCAGAAAAAGGCTTGCTCGCGGGGCTCTGGGAATTTCCTTCGATCGAAGTTGGGGCGGCGGAAAAGCAACAGTTAGGCCACGCCCAGTTTGGTATGACAGGTATGCTCGGTTTTTCACTAGTTGATTTTCGGCAGATGGTACAACTGAAGCATGTGTTTACCCATCTGATCTGGCATATTGTTGGTTATGCCGCTGAATGCGAAGCCGTACCAGAGGTTGGCTCTCCAATGCAGTGGGTAAGCGTGGTAGATATTGGTGGCTACGCACTCCCGGTTCCGCATCAAAAAGTATTCGCAGCTTATTTGCAAAATGCATAGCTTGTCTGGTGGTTGTGAATGACCAATCGCGTTAAACGTGAAACCAGTCTTGTTATTTTCCATCTTCGCCTAACAGTTGCGGTTACGCCTGCGGCTAACTGACAGTGCAAACCAACAAAAATTAGCCTTTGCCTACTTTCTGATCATCAGAATTAGGCTATTTTTATTGTAAATAAAAAAGCGACTTATCAAAAAACGTGATACATATCACTCCACTAGTGTTTGTATCGATATATAATCTATACGTATTAACCAAATCTAGGAGGAAACTGTTATGTTCTGTTACCAATGTGAACAAACACCTGATGGTGGCTGTAAAGTCATCGGCGTTTGTGGGAAAAATGAAACAATCGCAAGTTTGCAAGATACCATTATTTTTGGATTAAAAGGGATCGCGGCCTATCGTCATCATGCTGCTGAACTCGGACTCACAGATCCGTTTGTTGATGAAGTCACGCAAGATGCACTTTATCTGACACTAACAAACTCAAATTTCAGCACGGAAGAGCATATCGAAATGGCAATGAAAGTGGGGCAAGCTGCTGTTCGTGTAATGGATTTATTAGATAGAGCACACACAGAAAAATTAGGGATTCCTGAACCAGTAGCTGTTTCTCAAAATCAAACAGAGGGTAAAGCGATTGTTGTCACAGGCCACAATTTATTTGCACTTGAGAAGTTACTGCAACAAACAGAGGGAAAAGGAATCAATATTTACACACACTCTGAAATGTTGCCAGCTCATGGCTATCCAGCACTAAAGAAGTACCCACATCTAAAAGGGAATATCGGAAAGTCATGGTTTGACCAAAGAAGATTATTTGAAGAGTTTTCAGGAGCAATCTTAGCAACGACAAACTGCGTAATGCCGATTAAAGGTAGTTACGCTGACCGTTTCTTCAGCTACGGCATTGCAGGTCTCGAAGATGTAACCAAAATTGAGAATGATGATTTCGCACCACTGATTGCTAAAGCGCTATCATTACCAGAATCAAATTGGCAATCCGATAAAACAGTGACTACTGGCTTCCATCATGAAACAGTCCTCGCGATTGCACCAGAAATCATCGATGCTGTTAAAGCAGGGAAAATTAAACGATTTTTCGTGATTGCAGGATGTGACGCACCAGGAAAAGGTGGCGACTACTATCGTGAGCTTGCGACAACATTACCGAAGGAAACAGTTATTTTAACAACATCATGTGGAAAGTTCCGTTTCAACGATGTTGACTTTGGTACAGTTCCAGGGACAGATATTCCGAGATATATTGATCTTGGTCAATGTAACAACTCTGGCTCAACAGTTAAGATTGCATTAGCACTAGCAGATGCCTTTGACTGCACAGTGCACGACTTGCCGGTGAGCATTGTCCTTTCATGGTTTGAGCAAAAAGCGGTAGCGATTTTACTTGGTTTATTTAGCCTAGGCATTCAAGATATTCGCATTGGACCAAAACCACCCGAATTTATTTCTGAAGGCGTTCTAGAGGTACTACAAAGCACATTCAACCTAAAATTAACAACGAATGCAGCAGATGATTTAGCTGAAATGATGAAGTAGAAATGCTCTCCATCGTGGTTAAATGAAGACTTCGGACTAGATAGCGATTCTGAAATATCGCTCATAATAAAATAATAGGAGATATCACTTAGGAAATTATGGTGATGTCTCCTTTTATTTTTCTATTGGCCTTGCATGAAACGGCAGTCCTTATAGAGCTCTTGTACATGCAAAATGCAACGCTAGTTATAGATGAATAACTTGTTGGTTCTCTTTTGTGATTGCGTGTGAGGAAATAGCCCATTGTTTGAAACTCACATAAATTGATTGTAGTCTGCGTGCTTGTGACGGGGGCTGAAATGAAACGGCTGAACCGCCAGATAGCCTACGGGTGATTACTTTTCCATCGGGCCAAGAAACTGGCTCAAATTACGCTCATGAAATTGTAATGTGTATTTTGATACTTCCGTGACCACGCCAACTTCTTTTAGATGGCTAATGGCACGGCTAATCGTCTCCCTAGTCGCACCAATCATCTTGCCTAAATCAATCAGTGTCAAATCCAGTTCAAGAATCACCGACCCATCAGCTTGCTGTAAACCAGATTCTTTAGCCAGCCTTAGTAGCAAGCTAACGACTTGTTGCATCGAATTGTTCAAGACCTGCTCCTCCAGCCTTGTTTGAAGCTCTTGTATCACCGCGCCAAGATTCTCTAAAAGCTTAATGGAGATGAGTGGGGTTTCTTCGAGCATGCTGACAAAATCATCTTTTCTATAGGTGAGAACACAAACATCGTCCATGCACTGAGAATTCGCAGGGTACCCGTGATTACCATCAAACCACATATGCGGAAACATTTTTCCTGATTTAAGAACAGAAATAATCTGTTCCTTTCCCTGTGAATTGAGGCGATACATTTTAATCCGTCCACTGAGCAAGAAATAAATAGACGTGATAGCCTCATTTTGATAAAAAAGATGCTCACCGCTTTGAAAGCGCTGAATTGAAGCATACCGCGCAACACGCCCAAATTGTTCTGCTGACAATTCACTAAATAAATCAATTTTCCCATCAATGATTGTGTCCATTATCTCCCCTCATTTCTTATACAATAGTAGGGAAAAAAAGATCAATTGTAAAGGCTTTATATGGATAGTGATAATGCCCGTTGATGATTGTAAAGGGATATAAAAAACCCACAACCACTGCATTTTTGAGAAAAAGTCTCAAAAAAGTGGATATAATAATTTTTTTCGGATATAATGAGGATAAGGATGTGATCAGATGTTAGTTGAAATGTCAATGTCTAATTTTCGATCTTTTAAAGATAAAGTGACCTTCAGTATGGTTGCTTCATCAATTCATGAATTAACAGAGTCAAATAGTTTTAAGCAATCCAATTTTAAGTTATTAAAAAGTGCGGTGATTTATGGTGCTAATGCCAGCGGGAAAAGCAACCTAATACAAGGGTTGTTTTTTATGAAATATATGTTAACACAGTCGTTTAAGGAAATTCAGTCTGGAGATGATATCCCTGTCGAACCATTTAGGTTAGACCTAGCGATGAGGAATCAGGCCAGCGTTTTAGAAGGAATCTTTTTATTTTATGGTGCTAGCTATAGGGATGGTTTT
>JAVBKF010000048.1:0-4132 GCA_031554215.1 Caryophanales bacterium | reverse complement strand
TTTTGTAGTTATTGCAGTATTTGCACTATTTGCTGCTGTAAGTGCTGTTTGCACTGCACCCCATGTAGCTGCTGTGTACTCTGTCGAAACTAATCCTCCAGCAGTTGTAATTGCTGTGTTAAGTGCCGCTTTGTCTGTTATTGATACTGTTGCTGTTCCCGATTTGGTTGGATCATCCACTGAAGTAGCAGTCACAATTAGACTTGTCGCTGTTTCTCCAGCGCCTACTGTCAATTGACCAGTTGAACTAATGGATGAAATCGTTGAATTGACTGTCCACGTTACATTCTGTGAAATGCCATTTCCAGCAACTGTAGCTGTAAATGCTTGATTCGTTCCTTTTGAAACACTTGTAGTAGCTGGTGTTACTGTAACACCTGTTACTGTCTTACCTTGAAGTGCATTTCTCGCATCTGTTAAAGCTGTTTTCGCTGCATCAACTTCTGCTTGTGTTGCATTTGGCTTCGCCAACACAGCTGTTGCGTTATCATACGCTGTTTTGAATGGTGCAAATGAAGCTGCTGTGTAAGTTGCAGGTGTTGCATATGCACTTGCACTTGCTGTTTTCGCATCAACCAATGCTTTTGTATTAACCAATCCGTCAATTGCTGTTTTTAGATTAGATGTTGCTGTATCGACAGCTGCTTGTGTTGCATTCGCATCACCATCAGTAGTATTCGCTGGTGCGAGTTTTGCTTGCATCGCTGCCCAACTTGCTGTTGTATAATCTGTTTGTAATAGAGCAGGTACACGTGCAATTTGTGCTTTAAGTGCTGTTTTGTTAGCTAATGGCGTCGTTCCAGTAACTGCTGCTTCTAATGCGTTCTTCGCTGCATCAATTTCTGCTTGTGTAACTGGTACTTTATTAAATACAGCCTCTGCTGCTGCAATTGCTGCTTCAATCTTCGCTACATTTTCTGGTGAATATTGTGTTGGATCGAATGTTTTTGCTCCATCAATCGCTTGTCCTAATGCTGTCTTATCTCCAGAAAGCTTACCTAGTGCATTGTTTAGCGCTAATGCAGCTTCATCAATTGCTAATTGTGATGCTTCTGGATCTGCTTTGACTGCATTCGCTATAGCAAGAGCATCTTCTACAGCCTTTGCAGTTGCAGGTGAATAGTCAGTTAAAGTTACTTTTCCTGCATTCGAGATCGCTGTGTTCAGTGCTGCTTTATCTGTTTTTACTAATACTGGTCCAAATGATTCAATAAATTCTGGTGGCGCATCTTTCCATTGCTTTAAGTCAACTTGTGAAACAGCTTCCATGTCTGTATGAATCACATAGTAGAACGGATCGTCAATTGCTCCGTACAGCGTGAATGAATCCATAAGGTTTGAAGTTGTTTTTCCTGGTGCAAGTGGCTCGCCCCAGTATGCCCAACCGTTATCTGATGGATCTAATATCCACTTCGCAATTGGATTGCCATCCCAAGCCGAAAGCATCATCACGTCGTCACCCAACTGCCATGAGAAGTAATCACTTGTTTTATTGGTGCTTAGGTTTTTCTGTAGGTTATCTGCCGTATTCGACAACCATTTGTGAACTGGATATTCACATTCATGGTTGAAGCCATCTCCACCATGTGGATTGCTTTGCGGGCAATTTGCTGGTACACCATCTACCGTGTTGTCTTGCTGCCATTGCCAGCAATTCTTTGTTCCATCATTTTGCGCAGTTTGCGCTTCAAGTGACTGGTTTGTTGTTCCAGGAATAATCACTGTAGGATTTGAAGGGTCAACTGTGTACGTAAGTGGTAAGAATTTACCATATTGTCCGTTTGGATCTTTCGCTTGTGTAGCGATATAGTAACGTTCAACTTGTGTACCATCATCCGTATCTATGTCTTCCATTGCTTTATAAGCAATTACTTTTGTAGCAGGGTCAACTGTACCAGTTCCGCTTGCATAGTAGTCAGGGAATGCCGTTTTCAACGCTGCTGCAAAAGCAGTAGCATCTGCAGAGCTTTCAAAAGTAATGAAGTTTCCGTAACTGTCCATCTTGCCATCAGTTCTATTCGTTGCTCCTGTATCTGTAACCTTTGTGTTGTTGAATTTCGCGTTTGTACCATATAAACGGTTCATGTATTCTACGAAATTCTCTGTACCATTCGCATCCTTAGAAGAATCCTTCGCGTTTTTGTAATCAAAAGGCTCAGGTGCTGCTACCATAAGACGCTCTGGTGAGTACGTATACTTACCTGTATACTTTTCCATAAATTCTTTCAGCTGTACGCGGATAAATAGGTCTCCGAAACTACCATCTGTTTGACCAGTGTTAGTGACGCTAATATCTTTGTTAACTGGCGCATTTGGCTTCACCTCTTGTTGCGTCATACCAATGAAGTCCTCATTCAAAGTGACTTCATATTTCTTGCCTGATCCATAAGCTTCATTACTCTTATGTTGATCGTAGTCCATCCATGCAAATGTTCCTGACAACAGAAGTGCAATAATAGACAAGGTAGCGAGCGTGCTTGTTACCTTTTTGTTGGTAAACATTTTGTTTATCATGTCATTTCTCCTTTTTTTTAAATAATTTTATAATTTTTTTATATAAACAAAGATCGATAGTCTTAGAAATGTCTTTAATTTAGCATGAAACATTCACTGATTATTGCAGCAATACTAAGAGTACAAAGCATTTCTAAAACTAGATCGATTCTCTGAAGATATTATAGAAAGATAAACTAGACCTTTTTCTACTGAATCGTTATTCCATACCTGCTTGCGTTTTTGAGGTAATCATATCTCCACGCATGACGACAATAATATATGATTTCTCGGTTTTGCCATCCCACTTATAAACGGATACATATGTCTCGCTTCCTTTTTCCCCAGCCTCTGACTGTAGGATCCCATCACCTCCTAAAAGTTCTGTAACTGTTTTGTATGACATGCCTAGCTCAATCTTGTCGTAGGCAGATAAAGTAACACCCTTCGGCTCTTCCTTTGTTTCTTCCTTTGGTTCATTCTTCTTTTCTTCTTGCTCTGTCTTTGGTTTATCTTTATCTTCAGCTTTGTCTTTATCACTACATCCTGTTAGAAAGGCAAGTGAAGTGATTAAAGTCAAAGCAAGTATGATTGTTAGAAATTTTGATTTCATCTGTGGTTTCTCCCCTGTCATTGTTTTGTTTGTTAGTTGAAACTATTAGACTCTTTCTCACCTTTTTTCAAACTGAAAAATCGTTTCAGGGAGAAGCTTGCGATGAAGAAAGAAATCAATACTACAACAAGTAACCACATATTCTCTCTTACATAGGAAAACATCGTGCCTAATTTCGGAACATGCTTCTCTACAACCCCAATCACATTGCCAGCATAGACAATTTCCTTATCTGCTAGCTCGTTCTCTGAACCCTTTGTTCGATATCCTCTTTGACCACTATTATTATAGTTATCAAGAATGCCTACTACTTGGTGCGTTTTTGTGTCGCCGGCTTTAATGACGAATGTAATGACATCTCCGACCTTAATCTTCGAGTCTTCTACTTTCTTGACAAGCACCAGTGAACCTTGCGGAATTTGGCTCTCCATACTTCCTGTCAGAACAGAGAAAACGGAATACCCACCAATGGATCGGTAACCTTTGTTTTGGCTACTGGATAAATAAGTGACCAAAACAATCAGCACAATGAAAATGTAAAAAAGAAGATTTAACACCCTTTTTGTAGTTTTACTTCTTTGTTTACTCGCCTTTTTCCCAGTATGGGATTCCTGTGACATTGCCTTTGCCTCTAGCACTTGTTTGGATTTACTTGTACGTCTTAGAGGCGTTTGTGTTTGTTCTGTACTTGTCGATGCAAAATACCTCTCATTCTTGTATTCTTCTGAAGGAAAACCAGGAAGTTCTTGAGTTTCCGTATCGTAAGAGTACTGATCAGAAAGATATTCATTGCTATTTCTACCCAATTTGGAAACCTCCTGTGATAGTCAACTATGGTCTTACTATTTCGTGTGGAAAATTTGCAATTTCTTCATCCTTAACCCACACTTTTGCCAGACACATAGATTTGCATACAACTGGGATCTAATCCTGGACAAATTTCAGTTCAAATCATGTAAAATTTCAATCCACTAATTTAGTTTTCCTTCTTAGTCTCTGTATCGGAGAAAGAAAAAGATTTTTTTC
>JAVBKF010000123.1:0-2804 GCA_031554215.1 Caryophanales bacterium | reverse complement strand
GGTCGCGTGCAGCACCGCCAATAACGGAGTGCTCACCGAGGCAAGCGGGTACTGATCGACGACCCGCACAGGTTCGACGGCGTCGAGGCCGTTGGCGTCGATGAGCACGTGTGGCGCCACATCAGGGGGCGATTCAGTTCGCCGCCGAGCAACTGTGCAAGGCGTATGCCATCAAACAGGCGGCCACGGGCACTTGAGAAGCTACCGCTCCCCATGCGGCACCGACGGCTCCCCAATGCACTCCGGCCCACGCCACAATACATATCTGCGCGACTCCACCGATCAACGTGGTTACACCCGAAAACCAGATGGCTCGATCGTCCTGGGCCTGCAGGAAGAAGCCCAGTGACATCGAAGATCCCCCAACTACGGCGGCGATGCAAAGTATCTGCATCGGCGCCACTGCCGACGCATACTCCAACCCGATGATTGACGGCAACGTCGGTGCGAGCAGGGCAACGACCGCTGCCACCAGCCCAACGGGCACAAGTGACGCGGCGACTCCGAGGACCAACTCGGACTTGGAGCCACGTCCCCGGCGCACCAGCAGCGGGTAGGCGACGGTGCCAATGGCCTGGGTGACGAGATTCATTGGGCGCACAAGCCGAGCGGGAAAGGCATATGTGCCGCCCACCGCGGCCGACAACGCGGACAATGCAGCTACGTCCAAGTCGCGGATCTGGTTCCCGACCTGTTGCCACCAGAAGCCAAAGGCCAGTTCCCGCGTCCTCGGGCGGCCGCGGCCCCAAGGCCAAAGCGGTCGGCACCAACCCTCGCAACGGTTCCTGGCGTAGAGCCAGGAGAAGATACCGCCAACCGACATACCGCAAGACCAGAGCACGGTAATCGATGTCTCGCTTGAGGCCGGAACAAGCAAGAAGAGGACTACGATCCCACGGCGAAATAGGTATGAGCCGATGAGGTCGGCGGGTCGGCCCTCGATCACAGAAATGCCATTCCAGATTGTTACAGGCTGCTCTGTGATGAGCCATACCGCGGTCGGTAAGGCGGCGAGGAGGAGAGGGTTCTGCTGAATCGCATAAGACGATCCTAGGGCAACGGCCCAGACGATTGCGCTGAGATATGTGAACTGAAGGCGCCACCGATACAGATCTTCAAGTGAAGACTCGTCTGGCGTGCGGCTCCGACGCAATTGAATCAGTTGATCGACGCCGAGTCCGTTTAACGCTACGACGACATAGAGGACTACCATCAACGAGGTGACGAGCGCGAAACTTGACGGAGAAAGTCCGCGCGCTAATTGTATTAGGACGACCACCTGTAGAACAGCCCAGATTCCGCGTGCGGCGATGGTCAGAATCGCTTGCCGTCTAAAACGCTGGGCCTTCCCTGTGAGCGTTTGTTCAGGCATGAACACCCGCCACCGGCGCGTGACGAGGCGGACAGGTAGAGCCGCGAACACATAACCTGTGCTGCCGTGCCAGATCAAATTTAGCACGGGGCCGACCATGGCCGAGGAACGAAGGCTGTTGCATCAGAGTCCTGGATCTGCGGTTGGCTTGCGCTCAGCACCTATGAGGAGGCCGATCATCACGAAGTACGGAGCGCACGAGTTCGGACTCATGGCGACCTCGTTGAAGGTTGCATTGGCCAAAAATGCCGTCAAGAGGCCCAGGGCCATGATCCTGCTGCGCTCCCGTGGAAGCTTTGTGCATGCGAACGCGAGGGTGCCGAAAAAATATCCGAAGATGACCACACCCGGGGCGCCCAACTGTCCAAGGATTACTCCAGCAGCCGATTCCACGATGCCTGTGTCCGCACCTTCAGAGAAGAGATTAGCCAGCACGCCAACATTTCCCATTCCTCGACCCAGGGGATGGGATGGAAGTTCTCGAGCTCCTGTGAGAAAGCCGTCGACGTGCGCGCCAGTTGACCCAGTGGAGGCTGTCGCAGCGTAAACGTAAAAATATCCGGCGACGGCCGCGGCGGCAATGCACGCAAGCACGAACATTGCGCGTCCGTGTCGGTACCGAGTGTTGACCACGATGAAGACCAGGGTACTTAGTAGAACACCCTTGCTGACCGCCAGTGCTGCTCCGACTGCCGCCATGATCAATACTACGCGCGATCGTAAATACCATGCTGCTGCCATGACTGCGAATAGAAACGTTCCGAAATTTACTGGGTCCGCGAAGCCACTGGCCATTCGTCGAATTTGTTCGCCGCCAATTAACTCAGAAGAGTAGAAGTTTCGTGGTATTCCCCGCGTGTTCACGCGAATCCCCTTGGCCTCCCACAGGGAACGAATATCCGCGGTTTGCCAGAAAGTAGGCGAACTCCATTCGTAGAAGCCGAATAGAACAGACCCAAGGCCAATCAAGAGTAGAAGTCTCATGTACTTGGTTTCGGAGGTCCAAGGCGAGGCCAGAAGACCAAGGAGTAAGAATACGGCCGGAGCAATCAGGTTTCGATAGGACGCAAAGGCCGACTCGGGGTGGGCGCCGAATATGACCATCGTCGCGGCGCCATAGACTGTACACATGCCGAGGAAAGTCAGCGCACGTCTGATCGCAAGGCGGGCGGGGAGCGTGTACTCCGCAGCCCTTCTCGAGTAGCTGGCGAGCAGGACCGCGAGGCTGCTGAGGGAGATCAAGAAGTTTATGATGATCAGGAATCGTAACGTCGAGACCGTCATGCCGGGAGCAGCGAATAGAAGATAGACATTCTGACTTGCAGCGATGCAGGTCGGAATAATCAGCGTGAACGAAAGATCCGCCCGCTTGGAGAGCCGCCACCCAAGTGGCAGGAGAACGGCGGCAACAATTAGGATGCCAACGGTTAGG
>JAVBKF010000184.1:0-3528 GCA_031554215.1 Caryophanales bacterium | reverse complement strand
TTTTGTATGCAGACGATCCTTGACTTCATCCCATAATGCTGCTCTCCGCATGCTTTTTTCAACAATCTCAGCAAGAATTTTTTTATTCCTTACTCCATGAATCCTCGGGCCATAAGCCACATTATCAAAAATCGATTTCGGAAATGGATTCGGTTTCTGGAAAACCATCCCGATGTAGGTTCGCAATTTCTCTACGCTATGGTCGAAAACATTTCGGTCCCTGAATAACACTTCACCAGTAATTTTCACATTTGGTGCAATCTCAACCATCCGGTTGAGTACTTTGATAAAAGTCGATTTACCACAACCAGACGGTCCAATAATCGCTGTCACTTCATTTTCATAAATGGTCATATTGATTTCATTTAACGTCTTATTTTCACCATACCACAAGTTCAGGTTATTTGTGCAAATAATCGGTTGATTATTTCCCGTTTTCGGTGCAGTATGCGTTTCCTTCACTTTAATCACATTCATTGGGCAAGCTCCTTAATATTTTTTCTGCATCTTATTTCTAACTAAGATCGCGACTGCATTGATGAGGTACAAGATCACTAATAGTACAACAATACCGGCAGCGGCAACATGTTGAAATTCTTCCTGAGGTCTCGATGTCCAGTTATAAATTTGCATCGGAAGTGTCGTGAATGTATCCATGACACTCGTTGGCAAAAAGGCGACGAATACTGGAATTCCGAGTACAATTAACGGCGCGGTCTCACCAATAATTCTTGAAACCGCTAGGATTGTTCCAGTTAGAATCCCGGGGGTTGCCACAGGAATAACAACCTTACGGATCGTTTGCCACTTGGTTGCCCCCATTCCGTAAGAAGCCTCACGCAAATGACTTGGTACTGCACGAATGGCCTCTTGCGTAGTAATCACAATCACCGGTAATGCAAGCAGACTCATTGTGAGTCCAGCGGCAAGTACACTGCGCCCAAGCCCAAGTGTCCGAACAAAAACAGTGAGACCCATTAAACCAAACACAATCGAAGGAACACTAGCTAAGTTTGAAATGTTTGTCTGAACAATCCTAGTGAATTTATTTTTTGGTGCATATTCTTCTAAGTAAATGGCTGTACCAATACCAATTGTACAAGCCACTGGCACCGTAACAGCTAGTAAATAAAGGGAGCCAATCACCGCGGCATAAACCCCAGCATCCGCTGGAATCCTAGAAGCAAAATTCGTTAGAAAATCAATATCCAGCCAGCCGATTGATTGACCAATGATATCAGCGAGGAGCATTGTCAGGACCAAAACACCAATTGTTGTTGCAAAAAAGAAGAGGTATTTCACGCGGCGATTGAGCCTGCGTCTCGCAGATAACCTTCTACCAAATTGTTGATCTTTTTCAAAGGCGCTCATTAATATTCCTCCCTAAACCGGCGTGAAATTTTGCCTGCCAACATATTCGTCAAGTAAGTAACGATAAACAGTGTCATTCCGACTGCATAAATACTATAGTAGATCGTTGTACCATAACCCGCATCGCCAGTGGTGACTTGGGCAATGTAGGCAGTCATTGTTTGCGTTGGCTCGAGGAAGTTAAGACTTATCGAAGGAGATGCCCCAGCGGCAATTGAAACAATCATCGTTTCTCCAATTGCCCGTGAGAAAGCGAGCACAAAAGAGGCAATAATACCAGAAATGGCTGCAGGTAGCACAACTTTCAAAGCAACTTCTAGCCTCGTCGACCCCATACCAAGTGCCCCTTCCCGAATCGCTACTGGCACAGCACTCATCGCATCCTCCGACATGGAAGCCACAATTGGAATAATCATAATCCCCATAACAATACCAGGACTCAGCGCATTAAATGTCTGCAGCCCTGATATCACTTGTTGCAGAAGTGGCGTAACAAATGTCAGGGCAAAGAATCCATACACAATCGAAGGAATCCCAGCGAGCACCTCAAGAACAGGCTTCAGTATTTTCCTAGTCCGTTCACTGGCAAATTCACTCAAATAGATTGCAGATGCAAGACCAATCGGGATCGCTACAAAGAGTGCGATAGCCGTTGTTAAAAGTGTGCCAGAAATCAGTGCGAGAATGCCGTAAGATCCCGTCTCCTCATTCCACGGCAACCATGTTGTATCTGTTAAAAAATCCATCACCGGAACACGTGTAAAAAAATGAACAGTCTCAAATAATAAAGTTGCCACAATGCCAATCGTCGTCACAATTGACACAAATGCCGTCACGAGTAATAACTTTGGGACTAGCTTCTCAACGAAACCGCTTCCGGAATGTCTAAAATATTTTCGATACGTTTCTGGCTTTTCTTGCTCATTCTGATCGTTGTTTGATCCTTGATTTGACCTCATACGTTCCCTCACCTTAAATCTGACATTACTCACTTTTCACATAAGAAATAAAGGCAAAGGATAAGGAAGGATTACGATTCGCTACCCTTTGCATTTCTTACTTTATTTCAACCACTGAATTACTCGATTTCAGCTAAATCAGCTAGTTGTGATTGATAATCTTCCACCGGCAAGCTGACATAGCCTACTTCCTCTACATACTGACTTGCATTTTCTAGCAGATACGCTGTGAAATCTTTCACTTGCGGTTTCCCAGCATAGGACGCATTATTTAGGTAGGTGTAAAGCGGTCTTGAAAGTGGTGCGTATGTGCCATCAGCAATCGTCTTAGATGAAGGCTTTATCGGTCCACTACCATTATCAATCGGCACCACTTTCAACTCATCCTTGTTCTCAAGGTAATAAGCATATCCGAAATAGCCAATCGCATTTTCATCTCCCTCGACACCTTTGACAAGCACATTATCATCCTCTGATAACTGAGCCGTTTTCTCAATTTCGGCACCACCTAGAATGACTTCATCAAAGTAATCATAAGTACCTGAATCATGCCCAGGTGAGTAAAACTTGATTTCTTCTTTCGGCCATTCTGGGCGAATCTCATTCCATGTCTTTATCGTCCCATCATCAACCCAAATCTTTTTCAGCTCAGCCACTGTCAAATAATCAATGAAATCATTTTCTTTGTTGACAACAACCGTTAGACCATCATACCCAACTTGCAATTCCGTATATTGAACACCATTTTCTTTCGCGAGTGCCATTTCTTCACTTTTTACCCTACGCGAAGCATTTGAAAAGTCTGTTTCACCTTTTGTGAATTTTTCAAAGCCACCACCAGTTCCCGCAACACCGACTGATACCCTTACATCAGAATTTTCCCCCATATACGTTTCAGCGACGGCCTCCATAATCGGAAATACGGTCGATGAGCCGTCCATATTGATATCCCCACTAATAGACCCTGAAGCTGATTTCGCATCATCATTCCCACATGCTGCAAGTGTCAGTGTTGAAACAACCAGAACAGCAACTAAAATCCATTTCGCAAACTTCTTCATCTCCAATTTTCCTCCTAATGGTTGATTGCATGACCCAAAAGCTTGTTGCGGTAGGAAAGATAAGCCTGATGCATTCGATCAGTAGCGCATCTCTTTTCACAGCGACCCATTTGTGCTCTCAGGATTAAGACCAACAA
>JAVBKF010000125.1:0-9175 GCA_031554215.1 Caryophanales bacterium | reverse complement strand
TTGCGCTTGTTGTTGATGCAACTATGACGGCCGGGCAAATTAAGAAGACAATTGAAAAAGCCGGTGGGCGCATGTTGACAGAGGTATTGATATTTGATATTTATGAAGGGGCAAATATTGACGACGGTAAGAAATCAATTGCTTTCTCACTACGATACTTTGATCCAAGTAGGACATTGACTGACGAAGAAGTAAACACGGTTCATCAAGAAGTCATTGAACATGTTCAAGCAAAATGCGGTGCAAGTTTGCGCGCTTAGTCACAGATGAATCATAAAGGGTTTCTGCTGAAATGGCAGGAACCCTTTTTTTTTTAGAACCATTCAATGGACTGTTTTGATATGGGGATTACCGCTGAACTGAGAACAGCCAAGGCTAGAACCAATTTACTACTATGTTCATGTGTCTTTTTATTCATACTGCACTGAGATGATCCTAGGCACTGCTAAAGCCGCTCGAATAAACATCACAGTTCATTTTGACTACAACACAGACGGAGTGGTCAGGCAGCCAGCAAAGCCATTTAATCAATCTCAATGGATTTCTTATTCATTGATTTTGGAATGGTAATCATTAGTAGACCATCTTGGTGTTTTGCGACAATTTTCTCTTCAATGATTGGTTGATGGAAAGTAAATACTCTGTTGTACACTTTTTCAGTGGTTTCTGATACAGCACGATAGGATATCTTCAATTGATTCCCGACTAGGTCAAGTGCGATTTCATCCTTTGGGACACCAGCAATATTGGCTTTGAGCAGATATTCTGATTCTGTTTCTGACCAATCCAGTTGGAAATTCCCAGTTAGCGGAATATTCTTAATGAATTGTTCCACAGATTGAAAGACCTCATTGCCGAATTTTTTGTGCAATGTCTCATCTATGTTTTTTACAAGGCCGTGAAACTGTTTTTTAATCTGATCAAATTGGTCTCTATCCATGTGAAGCATACACCTCCGTGCTTTATTCTGATTTCTATAAAAATAGTGTCATCACGATGCTCCACATCTAATGTATACAGGAAAGTATCCAGATGTGCTTGACTTTTGAAAATGAAGTTTGGATAAGTACTCGCTTTTTTGGGTGTTTTGATTAGGTCAATACACTAGCATCAACATATTCTATTATTGAACTTGATAAAGGACCGAAAGGAGAAAGAAAATGCGCCCTCCTATGTTTGGATGTAATCCAATTCCGCTTCCCGGGTGTTGTGCGACGAATATGTGTCCGCCAGTCTGTCACCCGCCAATCAACTACGTGAAGCATAACCAATTCACTCACATCGTACCTCATATCCATCCTGTGACTGAAACAACAATGAATACACATGTATACCAAAACAACCATTATTTCCCGCATCAGTATCAAATGTACAACAACGCAGTAAGCCAAGAAGCTTACTTCGGATCACCAATGCCTCGTGCAGGTTGCTAAAATAAGCGCTAAGGAATGCCATTTATTTACTGGCATTCCTTTTCTAGTGGGAAAATAGGCCTTTAAATAAAGTTTTTTTCCAAAGTAAATTGACAAGAAAAACTTTTTTTGAAAGAATAAGATAGGATTATAAAATGTGAGGGGTATTACATATGGCGAATATTAACTTAACAGTTAAAGATATAGTTGAAAAAGAATTTAAAAGTGGCATGAATGGTTACAAAAAAGATGAAGTTGATGCGTTTCTAGATGTTGTCATCAAGGATTATGAAATTTTTCGATTTGAGGTTGAAAAGTTATTTGCGGAAAACGAACAACTAAAACGTCAGATGAAAGAAATGTCAAAACTTGCCTCGACACAGGAACAATCTCGGATGAGTGGGTCAACAAACTTCGATATTTTAAAGCGAATCTCTAATTTGGAGAAAGCTGTATTTGGCAATATGATTAATCGTGAGTTATAATAGAAATAACGTCTGGATAATTGCTGCAAATTTGTAGAGGAAAGTCCATGCTCGCACCGTCCTGCGATGGCGGTAGTGTTCGTGCCTAGTGAAAAAATAAGCTAGGGCAGTTTTTGAAGGGACTGACGGCGGGAACGGTTACCTAAGTTCATCTGAATATGGTTTCCACCCTGAAAGTGCCACAGTGACGTAGCTTGCCGAGGAAACAGGCAAGGTGGAACGGGTAAACCCCACGAGCGAGAAACCCAAACATTGGTAGGGGAATTTTTCTGAAGGAAAGGCAGCACCTAGTGCTGTGAACGGAGGAAAGATCAGAGTGATCTGAAGATAGATGATTATCACCTTACGTACGAGACTGTTAGTCGTTTGTAGTACCGAGGCACAGAACATGGCTTATAGGGCGCAACCTTCATATTTGTCTGCTTTCTGCAAGGGAAGTAGGCATTTTCTTTTAACTGAAAATACGATTGGCTTTTCTAATCTAAATAAGGAGTTTTGACATGTATACAATTATTGCTACTGCAGCTATGGGGATTGAATCGCTGGTGGCTACAGAGGTGCGTGCATTAGGTTATGACTGCGTTGTCGATAATGGTAAGGTGATCTTTCAGGGAGACGAACGAGCGATCGCACGAGCGAATATGTGGCTGAGAACAGCTGATCGGGTTAAGGTGCTTGTTGGCGAGTTTACAGCAAATACATTTGATCAGCTATTTGAACGCACTAAATCGGTACCTTGGGAGCAGTTTGTTGATGTTGACGGCGAATTTCCTGTAACGGGCAAGTCTGTGAAGTCTACACTCTACAGTGTTTCTGATTGTCAAGCGATTGTCAAGAAGGCAGTTGCAGAACGACTCAAGCAAGCTCACAAGAGAACAGGTTTTCTGGATGAGACCGGTGCCTTGTACAAAATTGAAGTGTCGATTCTGAAGGATCAGGTGTACCTCACGCTGGATACAAGTGGGGCAGGGTTACATAAAAGGGGCTATCGTCTAGATCAAGGTGGTGCGCCGCTAAAGGAGACGCTCGCGGCTGCACTTGTCCTATTAACAACATGGAAACCAGATCGTCCATTTGTTGATCCATTTTGTGGTTCAGGAACGATTCCAATTGAGGCTGCACTGATTGGTCAAAATATTGCCCCAGGATTTAATCGAGATTTTCTGTGTGAGTCATGGTCATGGATGCCGAAAGAGATTTGGTCAGCGGTGCGAGATGAAGCTGATCAGTTAGCTAATTACGATCAACCACTTGATATTTCTGGCTATGATATTGATCATAAACTGATTCGCATAGCAGAAGAAAATGCTGCCGAAGCTGGGCTTGCGGATTTGATTCAGTTTAAGCAAATGCAGGTAGCTGATTTCACAACTAGGAAAGAATTTGGGGTTATTGTTGGGAATCCGCCTTATGGGGAACGTATGAATGACCGTCCAGAGGTTGAGGTCGTCTATCAGGAAATGGGACAAGCCTTTTCAAGCATTGATACTTGGTCAATTTATATGATTACTTCGCATGAAGAGTTTGAAAAATGCTACGGTAGGAGAGCGACGAAAAAGCGTAAACTGTTTAATGGCTTCATTCGTACCGATTATTATCAGTACTGGGGTAAGCGGAAGAAGGATTAGCTCGAAATTGCTTGATTATTTTCGGGTAGTCTAGAAGAAAATCATACAATTAAAGTTCACAGTGTGCATGTTGATGCAGATTGTGAGCTTTTTTTATCCGAAAATCTGAATTTTCAATTGTCATCAGCTGTAACTGCTATTGATTCGTGACCGGGACTACCATAGATCAACCACATCTTTCATCAGGTGTAAATAAAAAATCTATTGTAAGTATGAAAAGTATGACGTATCATAAAAATGTAGTTAAATATGATTTGGAGGTTTTAATATGATGAGACATGGAAAAGGACACGGCATTGGTCACGGGAAAATACTCGGTACAACAACAATTGGTGAGCGTGGTCAAGTTGTCATTCCAGCTAGTGCAAGAGAAGAACTGGGTATTAAAGCAGGCGATAAATTCGTTGTATTTGGTGACAAGCGGAAAGGATCAGTTGCACTCGTGCGCGCAGATGTTTTTGATGAGTTCGCTGACTTCTTCATGAGCAAGTCAAAGAAACTCGAGAAGTTTGCGCAGACAATCATTGATAAAAAGAATGCTTTCGAGGATTTAGATGATGAAGATGAAGATGAAGAGATGGACGAGGAAAAAGAATGAAACACTTCTTCAAACTTGCCCGAAATGCTCGCTTTAGAAAAACAATGCGGATGGTTGTTCGTTTTGGACTTCAGTTTTGGATTTTAGGGAAGCAGAAGAGATTTATCTCGGAGAAAAAGTATTTTGTGAAGCGGGACCGGCTGTATCAAAAGCAAGCACGGATTTTCACCGCTACAGCAATGGATATGGGTGGACTCATTATCAAACTTGGCCAACACATCAGTGCCAGGGTTGATATTCTGCCCAAAGCCTATACGGACGAGCTTGCGAAACTACAAGACTCGGTTGCGCCTGTTGATACTGAGCTCATTCTTGCTTCAATCGCATCTGAGCTTTCCCAAGATGTTGATGCGTTGTACGCTAGCTTCGACCAGCGTCCAATTGCGGCGGCCTCGTTGGGACAAGTTTATCGTGCCACCCTTCATTCAGGTGAAAGCGTGGCAGTGAAAGTGTTGCGACCGAATATAGAGGAGATTATTGCAATCGACTTAGCATCACTGAAAACGGCGATTCGATTGCTAAATCGAACAACAAAGCTTGGCAATTTCATAGACCTTGAGGATGTATATCAGGAATTTGATGAAGTGATTAATGATGAGTTGGATTTTGAAAAAGAAGGTGCTCATGCAGAGAAAATGCAATTGCACTTTCTAACAGATCCTTACATGAATATTCCGCAAATCTATTGGGATTTTTCTTCAAAAAAAGTGCTGACCATGGAATTCATGGAGGGCGTTAAAATAAATGATTTTGAACAATTGGATCAGTACGGGGTAGATCGCTCGAAGCTAGCTCGTCACTTATTTGAAATGTATATTCAACAAATTATGGTTGATGGTTTTTTCCATGCTGATCCGCATCCAGGTAATGTACTGGTGCAGCCGGACGGGAAGCTCGTTCTCGTTGACTTTGGTATGGTGGGTTCGATTACGAACACCATGCGCGAACAGCTAGTTGCATTAGTGATTGCTGTCTATCTAAAGGATTCAGCTGGTGCCATTGATGCACTCCTACAATTAGGCTTTCTTCGAGGAAATGCTGATGTCAATATTCTTTCAAAAAATCTAACCAAGCTTTTTGGTCAACTCGCTGGGGATAAGGTGGAGGTTAGCGCCTTTACCAGTGATGATTCTTTAGAAGAATTCAGAGATTTTCTGTTCACACAGCCGTTCCAATTGCCAACAAGAATGACGTTCCTTGGTAAAGCAGTGGGTACGATTTATGGTCTTTGTGTTGCACTTGACCCAAATTTTGATTTTGTAAAATCAGCAAAGCCGTATATCGAAGATGTCATCAGTAGTGAGTTTAAAGATAGTGCCGTGAATACGATCATAGACCAAGGCAAACAAATTATTAAGGAGATTATTCCAACATCGAAAAAGATGATCTCATTAGTACGTAAGATGGATGATGGTGAACTAAAGGTGAAACTATCAGGTAGCTTTGAAAGAAAGCTCATTGATACGCAGAACCAGAATACGCATAGAATTATTGCCACGATAGTGGCTGCAGTACTATTTCTATCTGGGGTTATTTTATGGGTCAATGGAGAGGAAACACCAGCCTATATCCTAGCCGCACTCGGCGCCATTTCAATGCTCGGGCAAATGAGACGTGCGAAAAGAAGTACTAAACCGACAAGAGGCAGGAATAATCGTCGAAAAACAAGGAAGAAACCGAGCTTTCATCCATAAGCAAAAACAGGTACATTGTAGAAATCCAATCATCATGTAGACACAACATAAAAAGAAAGCCGTGCTTGGCGGAATTCTTTGAACCTCAGAAAAAATCATTCTACTGATTTTTTCTGAGGTTTTTTCATATAGACATAAACAGGCCATACAAAACGAATATGATTGAAACTGAGGTTGAACGCCTTCGATCTTGTTAATCTCATTCCAAGGGATTGATAAAGCAGGTATAATGAGATAAAACTAGTTGGACAGTCATCGTAAAAAGGGGTACATATTGATGTTTCAAATTCTGTTAGTCGAAGACTATGCGAATATTCGTATTTTGATGGCAGCACGTCTTGAGCAGGCAGGCTACAAGGTAATACAAGCCGCGGATGGTCAAGAAGCGCTGGCAATAATCGCGAGTGAGCAAATTGATTTAATGATTAGTGACCTCATGATGCCGAATCTTGATGGGTTTGAGTTAATTGAGAATCTGCGTTCGGCAGGCTATGAGATGCCCATTCTTGTTGTGACTGCGAAGGAACGCTTTGAGGATAAGGCGAAAGGGTTTCAGCTTGGAACGGATGATTATATGGTGAAACCAATTGATATGAACGAAATGCTGCTTCGTGTGGCTGCGCTCCTGCGGCGTGCAAGGATTACAAATGAGCATAAGCTCACGGTTGGACCGCTATTACTTGATTATGACACGTTTAGCATGAGCGGACCAGATATGGATTTAGTTCTACCGAAGAAAGAGTTTCAATTACTCTTTAAACTACTGAGCTATCCAAAACAAATTTTCACACGGCAGCAATTGATGGATGAATTCTGGGGGCTCGATAGCGATACCGATGAGCGTACCGTTGATGGTCATATCAAAAAATTAAGAAAAAAGCTCGATCATCGAACGGAATTTAATATTGTCACCATTCGTGGGCTTGGATATAAGGTGGAGAAGCATGATGACTAAATGGTTTTCAAGATCAATTCGCGCAAAAGGAACGTTCGTTGCAATCGGTATTCTATTCTTTGCTTGCTTTGTGACATTTGCAGTTTCTTCGATTATTTTTTTGCTATTTTTTGAAAAAAATTTAACCATTGAGGAAGCCCATGTTGTCTATAGTGAGGTCATGTTGGTTGCATTATTATGTTGTGTGCTGTTTGGCAGTTTGCTGCTGTTCTATGCGATGAAGTGGATTTCAAGACCAATCTTGGAGATTAGCCAGGCAGCAGAGGCGGTTTCTAAAGGTGATTTTTCTGTGAAAGTGATGTATCGTAGTAATGATGAACTGGGGCATTTGGCTGAGAATTTCAATTTGATGACGAAAGAACTGGCTAGCATGGCGTATTTACAGAAAGATTTCATCACCAATGTCTCGCATGAATTTAAAACACCGATTGCATCCATTCAGGGATTTGCGGAGATGCTTCAGGATAAGGAACTTAGTCCTGAGGCGTTTCAGCAATACACGACCATCATTATCAGTGAGGCGCGCAGGCTCAATCAGTTAAGCTCGAATATGTTGAGGCTTTCAAAACTGGATCATCAGTATATCCTTGCAAAGGCTAAGTTGTTCTCATTAGATGAACAGATTCGGAAAACGGTTGTGCTACTCGAGGAGAAGTGGTCTCAGAAAAACTTATCAATGGCGATTGATTTAGAGAAACTAGATTATTTTGGAGACGAGGCGCTCACGCAGCAAGTTTGGCTCAATTTAATTGAAAACGCGATTAAGTTCTCCAATCTGAATGGTACACTAAAGATTTCTGCTAAAAGGAATGGCAGAATGCTTGAAGTGATTATTGAAGATAATGGGATTGGCTTATCGGATGCCGATCAGGCGCGTGTATTTGATAAATTTTTTCAAGCAGATCAATCGCGTGCCCAGCTTGGCAATGGTTTAGGTCTTGCGATTGTTAAGAAAATTATCGAAATTAGTCAGGGAACAATTGAGTTGTCCAGCAAGCAACATGTCGGAACAAAAATCGTGATTAACCTACCAATGAAATCGTAAGCTGTTCGCATTGAATGAATGCGTACTGTGGGTAAAACGATGGTATTTTTTGATAAAAAAATGCACACAAGGCGATCGACTGACGAAAGTGAATTTTGCATCGCCTTAGGGCATGTTGAGGACATATTGCTGGTCTATCCTATAACTTGGATAAACAGCGTGTACCTGAAAACAGATTGTTTCTGGGACAGGTCACCAATTAAAATAAAAAGGATGATAAAGATGAAAAGAAAAGCGTTATTCATTGTACCAGTTACTGTCATGGTTGCCCTTGTGATTTTGGTCAGCCCGCTCAAGTCATTCGCATATGATGCGATGTCTGTTTTTCGGGTAAACGATGTCAAAACAATTGAGATTACTGCTGCTGATATGCAGGAAGCAATGACGACGATCGAAGCTTTGCACACAGATTTAGAGGGGAAGGAATTTGAATACAAGCCCTTAGGAACGATTGTGTCAAGTACGGATCCGTCAATGAAGAAACTAGAAAGTAGCGAAGATTTCAAAGCATTTGATTTTGACCTACCACTTGAACTAGAATCTGAAACACCTGAGCTTGTGATGACAGATGCTTATGAGACTGTTTTCACATTGAATGTAGATGCTTGTAATGAAGCATTGGCGTTAATTGGAAGTAAGGACAAGCTGTCAAGTGATTTAGCAGGTGTTGAAATGACTATGACGACATCTCCGGCTGCAATCGCCAGCTATGATGATCTCCTTTATTTTGCGACGCAACAATCGTCTTTAGAAGCAAATGAGGATGTAAAAGCAGAACTACGAAGTACGTTGCTAAATCTACCAATAATCCCAACCAATATCCGTGCCCAATTAAAAGAGATTGACCCTGCAAGTAGTGATATTTATCTACCGGTTCTATCTGGATTTGGCAGAGAAGTTGATTTAGGCGGGATGAGTGGTTACGTGTATACCTTGTCTGACTTAGAAACACTGGTTCAAGGTTTACCGGCAGAGCTGAAAACAACCGAGCAACACTCAGCTGCAGCGTCACTCACACCTGAACAGAAAGCTGAGTATGAAGCAAAACAAGCAGAGGCGAATCAAGCAATGATTGATGAGTACGGTGCAGAGAAAGTGGCTGCTATGAACGAAGCCCACGCGGAAGTCGCTGAGAAGCTAGCAGCGATGGAAAATCCATCACTACTCGTTTGGACAAAAAATGGTGTACTGAATGGACTGATTGCTGATAAGTCAGATGCAGACTTAACCGAAATTGCGAGGAGCGTCAGGTAATGATCATTGAAACGCACGGTCTGACAAAGCGCTATGGCAATAAAGTAGCCTGTAATCAAATCGACCTTGCCGTGAAAGAGGGAGAAGTGTACGGCTATTTAGGT
>JAVBKF010000216.1:0-3348 GCA_031554215.1 Caryophanales bacterium | reverse complement strand
TTTACAGATTTAAGGTTTAACTTGTTATCAGCTTCGCCATAGCCATAACAATATAGGCGTGTTGTAAGATTCGTAGGATCAATTGTTTTCTTGATCCCATTTATATTCTTTCCATATCGGATATCTGTTATGGCTTTTGTGCTGACTTTTCTTAAATTTATTGTCCATGGATATTTTGTAGTATCGAATTCCCAACGATAATCATCCTCAACAAAACTATTAACTACACTATAAAGTGCACCAAGAAGATTTTCATCTTGCCACCCATACAGATAATAATGAACATAATCGCAAACTCCAAGAATCCATCGTTTTACTATTTGCTTATTTAAAATATAAGTAATTACATTACTTGTTGGGACTCCTAGATTACCTATTTCAGTCCAACCAAGTATGGTGTCATCTAATAAAGTGGCTAATGCGTGTTCTAAAGTATAAACCACCTTGCTAGTCGACATGCTTAATTCAGATGCTTGTGGCATTATACGGAAGAGTCCAATGTATTTATCTTTGCCAGAACTATCAACATCCCAAATGTCAACAAAGTTCATACTTGAGCAGTATTTTCTTTTCGGATCACCATAAGGTAATGTGAATTCGGCATACCAAAGTTCTGTAGATCGTTTCTTATAAGAAATATCATATGCATTCTGAAGATAGCAGAGACGTTTTCGACTATTTCCTTCGTATACTGCTATTGGTTTCATTAAAACGTCTCCTTTCTATTTATAACCATCTATTTTGCCATAAGACATTTACTGATAGGTTTGACACTTTATCCGTTGAAAATATAATCTTATTATCCCCAGGTTGTAATTGAAAGAACACCGAATCGCTCGTAACACTGTCAACGTCAAGTATATTATCTAAGAAAACATTTGACTCATCAGTATCAATAATTAAAGTCTGACCCGGTTTCAGATTTATATTTTCTAATTCGAATGTTTCAGTATTTAAAGCTCCAATTCTTTTTAGAGTCAAATCCCCACGACCTTGAATAGAGATAGGCAAATGTGTTAGTATTTTGAATTTGTTACTCATGGATAAGTCGCCTTTACCAAACATTAATGTTTTCATAAACATTTGTATAGTCATTGGTAAAGTTATTTTTCCTGAACCAGCTAAATTTGCCCCCATAATTTGACGAAGATATAATCCTTGTTTATTTGCGGTTACACGTTGTCCTTGTATTCTATCCTCTAAACTGTCAAGAAGGTGCTGATTATTAGAATCTTGTATATATTGATCGCTTATATTTCCATCACCAAAATCTTGAAGGTTGCTTGTCCCTTCCATTGAAATCTTACCAAGAGGAATTTTAACTCCTATCTCAGATAAAATGTTTCCAGATCCAGATAAAGTTGATTTTAATTTAAGTTGCAAATTTAAATCTTTTACTATAAATTGTCCGTCACCATTTAGTACTATTGGTAATGTCTGTAGCATTTTTAGTTCGCCTTGCATTCTGGATTCGCCAGATAATATAAATGAATCAATAAATACTTTTGTTATTATTCCTGTTTTTAAAGTTCCAGATCCTCGTAAGGTTGCTTCGATGGCGTCGAAGTTTGAACTTCTATCATATAAGGTTCTGTCAAAACTGCTTCGATCAAACATTTTTATCAACCTCACTTTACTTCCATTTTGATTGTATTGTTAGTTCTCGCTAACACTTAAACTACCAATAGGAACAATCGGTTGAACCCCTTGATTTAGGGCATATGTGGCGGCTAAAGGGCCATAGTACATAAGATCTCCACCAGTTTGAGCTGTCATTAATGCCGCATAAGCAATACTACCTGAAGCAGAAGGAACAAGACCGAAAGTAATTTGTGATGTATTTTGAATTATAGCGTTTCCACCACTTAATTGAGGGCCACCAAAAATAGCTACTTGACGTTGATATCCGTCATAACTTGCCTCTGTTCCAGTATTTGCATCTGTTGGATTTGTTACAAATAGAGCAAGATATAATTGTGTTGGTTGTTGTACACTTTGGTTTCTTGCTAGGAAATTTAAAACCATAGTTTTTGCCGTATTACTTTTAGGCATAATAATGTCCTCCTTTTAATTTGTAAACTCTTTGGCTATTACGAGATTATTGATTGTCGTTGTGCCTGTATTTTTTATTATCATTCGAATTGGTGTTTCAACCGTTCCTTCTGCTACGATTTTTATTGGCAAATTGTTTGTTATTGTAAAGACTTTATTTATTGCGGTTTCATAAGCAAATGGATGATTGATTGTAAATTCGAGTGTAAATTGAGTATATTGAAGATGTTTAACTCCTGGTGGAGCTCCCGATAAAAATGCATTATAATGCATCTCTGGCTCATAATCAAATGTCAATTCTCCAATACCCTTTAACCAACCGGCAATAAGTCTAACTTGTCGTTGAAGACTTACCGTCGGTACAGTTATTTGAGCAAATGAACATATTATAGATTCAACACGAGATTCGTAACCACCATCTTCTTGAATAAAGGCCGTATTACGTCCAGGAATAGGAATTAATTCTCGTCTTTTTCTTGGGCTTAATACTCGACTCTCTGGAGTTTCAAAAACTCCAAAAGTTGAACTATGAACACCATTAAATGTAAAACCTCCATCCATGAATATATCCTCCTTCTACTTTATATTAAACGATGCTCCACGAATTCCTCTGCTACGCATATATTGTTCTTGTTTCTCATATAGTTTTGTTGCTATAGCGTCAATATCAGCTTCCTTACGAACAGTTAAACCACTCATATTGAATTGATTAATGATCGGTTGTGGTGGTTGATTTTGAATATTTGATTGTTTATCTATATGCGCTATTTTGGCTGATTGAGTTACTGCATGACTAGTAGCTGAAACATTTCCCAAATCAAGATTCATTGTCTTATTTTTTGCAAGTATATTATCTATCTTGGATAATCCAGATTGGATATTAGAAAAATCAAGTACTGGTCTAATAACCGGTTCAGAATCAATATCATCAGTAACCATATCAGCAATTCCTGACATAGCTTTTGATATTGAAGTTACAGCTGATTCACCAATATTTGCTGCTGTATTACTGACAGCCTTAGTCATGCTTCTTAGACCAATAATCATGCCTTCGCCTGAATATTCACCAACTTCAATGAATGCCTTAGAAGGAGAATGTAGACCAAGAAGAGTCTTAGCCCCATCCAAAGCACTTTGTGCGACATTCTTTGCTGCGTTTGTAACTGAATTGATACCATTTTGAAGTCCGATTCTCAACCCATTAATTATGGCGTCAGCTAAACTTTTTGCGGATGAGACAACTGAGTTATGACCATTATAAAAACCATTGCTTAGATTATTAACCACATCGTTAGC
>JAVBKF010000083.1:0-3294 GCA_031554215.1 Caryophanales bacterium | reverse complement strand
TGTATTATTACTTGAATAAGTAAGTACAGGGTGTTCGTGAGCCGAAGGAATAAGTTTAAACGGAGCATCTCCATAAACTTTGGTAACATCACTAATACCGGATATCACCTGATTAGCTTTATTAACCGTAATTACAATATTTGCTGTAGCAGAATTATAATTGGCAGTAGCATCACTATTTACTGTGATTGTAGTAGTACCTGCCCCTTTTACTTTAATCTCACCATCACTTGACACTGTAGCCACAAGAGGATTACTGCTAGAGTAACTAAACTCAGGATTTTCGTGGGCAACAGGAGTAAGTGTAAATGCTACATCACCATAAATCTTAGTTACACTATTAAGACCTGTTATTGTTTGTGTTTCTTTATTTACAGTAACTACGAAGCTAAATGAAGTCTGATTGTAACTAGTAGTAGCTGCACTAGTAACCGTAATAGTTGCATCACCTGCACCTATTATTGATATAGTGCCATCACCAGCTATAGTTGCCACATGTGTATTACTGCTTGTGTAACTAAATGTTGGATTCTCATGTGCAACAGGAGTAATTGTAAATGGATTACTTCCATAAACAACAGTAGTATCCTTAACACCGGAGATTAGTTGAGATCCTGCTTTTACTACCGTCATGGTGCCTGAAGCAGAAGCTGCAGCATAATTACCTACTTCGGCAGCATTTATTGTGATATCTGCTGCACCTACTCCTATTGGAGTTACCATGCCATAGTTATCTACAGTAGCTACATTATTATCAGAGCTTGTATAAGTGATAACAGGTGTACCATATACTGTAGGACTCAACACGAATGCTGCTGTTCCATATTCTACCGTTGAATTACTTATATCGCTAATAACCTGTGTAGCTCTATTTATTGTAACCATTACATTGGCAACAGCAGAATTGTAGTTGGCTGTTGCCAGACTGTTAACCGTTACTGTAGCAACACCAGCACCATGTATAGTAACCGTACCATCGGCACCTACAGTGGCCACACTATGATTATTACTTGAATATGTAAACACAGGGCTTTCGCTAGCGGCAGGTGTAAGTTTGAATGGAGATTCTCCATAAACACTTGTTACATCACTAACGCCTACAATAGACTGATCGGCTTTACTAACTGTAATTAAAACACCTTTAGAAGTGGAATGATAATTAGCAGTAGCAGGACTGTTAACTGTAATAGTTGCACTACCTGCACCAGTTATGGTAATCTCACCCTGATTATCTACAGAAGCTACATTTATGTTGCTGCTGGAATATGTAAACTCGGGATCCTCATTAGCTGCCGGAGTGATCCTAAACGGAACATCTCCAAAAACTATAGTCTCATTGCTGATACCTGTTATTGTTTGAGGTGCTTTGTCTACTATAACTACAAAAACAAATGAAGCAGGATTGTAGTTTGTGGTAGCAGAACTGTTAACAGTAATTGCTGCGCTACCTGCTCCGGTTATTGTTACATTACCAGCAGCATTTACCGTTGCCACAGCTGCATTACTGCTAGAATATGTAAATGCCGGATTTTCGTGTGCTACAGGATGAAGATCAAACGATGCAGATCCATAAACCACTGTAGTGTCTTTAACACCCGAAATTATCTGTGAGCCTGCACTTACTACCGTAATATTTATTACTGTAGACGTTGCATTATAATTGGTTGTTTCGCCGGCATTAACTGTAATATTCGTAGTACCTACTCCTATAATAGTAATCTGCCCGTTAGCATCTACCGTAGCTGCGCCAGTATTAGAACTTGAATAAGAGAATGCCGGACTACCATTTGCAGTTGGACTCAACACAAAAGGTGCTGTTCCAAATTCTACTGTTGTATTACTTACACCGCTAATAACCTGCTGAGCTTTATTAGCAGTAACCGTAATGCTTGTAGAAGCTGCATTATAGTTAGTGGTTGCTACACAGTTAATTGTAATAGTAGCAACACCCGAGCCTATTATAGTCATTGTTCCATCGGTTGCTACTGTAGCTACACCCGGATTATTTGTTGAATAAGTAAATGCGGGATTTTCATTAGCTGCGGGAGCCAGTTTAAAAGGAGCATCTCCATAAACCATTGTCATATCTGTAACTCCCGTTATAGACTGAGTTGCCCTGCTTACAGTAATAGAAATACTTGTAGAACCCGCATTATAACTTTCAGTTGCAGAGCTATTAACAGTAATAGTTGCAGTTCCTACGCCAGTAATTGTAATCTCTCCATTATTATCTACCGTAGCCACATTAGTCTTATTACTAGAATAAGTAAATGTTGGATTATCATTTGCTATAGGTGAAAGAGAGAACGCTGCTTCTCCAAAAACTTTGGTTTGATTAGATAAACCAGTAATTGTGTTATTCAGTTTATTACCAACTGTAAGGGCACATGTACCCACTATTCCATTGTAGTTGCTAGTTCCTGAAGCCGTAACTGTCAATGTTGTAGTACCCAGTCCGGTAGGTGTAATATTACCCAGTCCGTCCATCATCGCAACATTTGGGTTACTACTTTCATAAACCATTACCACTTTTTCTTTCTCATATTGCACCTGCGCTCCCAGAGCAGAAGGGCTGCTACCAGTAACTTTAAACAAAGTAGCAGGAATATTAATTTTCTGAGTTCCTTTGGATACTACCACACTTATTGTAGTAGTTGCCGCCAGATAATTAGGAGTAGGCTTAGCTTTTACAATAATACTTGCACTGCCAGGAGCCACAATTGTTACATTACCCAAAGCATCGACTGTTGCAACTGAAGGTGCGCTACTTGAATATGTAAATTCAGGATGCTCCTTACCGTCTGCACCAATAGCAAATGAAGCATCGCCGTATGTCTTAGACAGCGAATTGCCGACATTTTTAGTTATTGTTTGCGCTTGTCTGTTGGTAAGCACTGCCACCATAATATATGTAGCACCGGCATTATAGTTAGGCGTTTCGGCAGCCGTAACAGTAATGGTAGTAGTTCCTGCACCAATCATACTCACTTTACCGCTTGCATCTATAACAGCCACATTTGTGTCACTGCTTTTGAATGTGTATTGCGGATTTTCAAATGCAAGAGGACTTAACATAAACGGCTGGTCAGTATCATACTTAACCATATCTTCTATGTTTTGTATTTGCTGTGCCCGTTTAGTATTTACAGTTACTTTAAACGTTTTAGTAGTTGCTTCGTACGTTTCTGTTGCCGGCGAACTCACTGAAATTACAGAAGTTCCCAAGCCCTTCAACGTAATCATTCCTGCATTATCAATTGTCGCTACTTTTTCATCACTACTACTATATCTAAA
>JAVBKF010000224.1:0-2553 GCA_031554215.1 Caryophanales bacterium | reverse complement strand
CGCCCCGGCGGGCGGGGTGATGGAGCGTTGCGAGCGGGCGCCTCCGGCCATCGGGGCAGTTCCCAGCGGGTCGGTGCGCAGGGTGGCCGATGCGGCGTTCTGCCAGTACGCGACGTAGTCGATGCGGTTGATCACGGCGGTGCCGGACTCCACGTTCGCCGTGGCCCACAGGCTGATCGAGAGGGCGGCGTTCGCCTCGGCGGTGGTGATGTCGACGGTCTGCTGGAACCCGAACCAGCCCGTCGCGGCGGACGCGGCCGGGGCGGTGAATCGGGCACGGTAGGACGCGAGCCCGACGGCGGCGATTTCCGTGGACCGGGCGCCCACCACGTTGGCGCCCAGGATCACGGCCCCGTCGGCGACGGTCGCCCAGCCGGTCGCATCGGTTTCCACCGACGGGTTCGTGCTGAAGTTCTTGGCCACCAGCACGGATGCCCCGGCCAATTCGGCGGAGGGGTATTCGGCGAGGTTGTAGGGGATGTCCTGGACGACGATCGGGAACGACGGTTCCAGGTTCAGGTCGACCATCTTGGAGAACACCCACGGGCGTTCGGCGGCGATCACGAACTCCACCTGGTAGGCGGTGAAGTCGCCCGCGGCGAACTCGGCCGTCACCAGCGGGCCGGAGATGGTGGCGACGTCGTGCAGGTACCGGCGGTACGTGTCCACGGTCGCGGCCCATTCGGCGTCGGTCTGCGGCCGCACCACGGGCGGGTCGTCAGGGTCCTCGGCCGGTTCGGTCACCTCGCCGCGGGCCGGGGGGCATTCGGCGAAGAACTCCAGGTCGCTCAGCCCGCACTCCCCGCCGTGCTGGCCGCATGCGCCGGGGTCCAGCACCGAGTCCAGCCACGACATGCCGTAGTCCAGGGCGTCACTGCCGCGGGCGATGAGGATGGCGCGGATGCGCACCTCCCGGACCGCGTCGCGTTGGCGGCCGATGGTGCCGCCGTCGGTGATGCCCTCGGTGACGGATGCGGTGCGGGTGGAGTCGGGGATGCCGCGGGCGCCCAGGGCGTAGGCGCCGAAGAATCGGGAGGAGATGGAGGGCAGGGCCGGGTCGTACCACGGCGCCGACGTGATCTGGGAGTAGTTGAACGTGGTGCCGAGGACCTGCGCGAGGGTGTCGCACTGGGGACCCTTCAGCCACGTCATCGGGCAGTCGGCGGTCTGCCCGTACCCGCGGATGCGTTCGTTGTTGATGACCTCGTTGCCACCGAGGGAGAACCAGCCGTCGTACATCAGCCCACCGCCACTCTCTCGGCCAGCCGGTCCACCACGAGCAGGCTCGTCTTGTACGGGTCGGCGCCGGATAGTTGGAATGCCCCGGCGGCCACGTTGACCGCGTTCGTGACCGCGCCTGCGCCCAGCCCGCCCAGGGCCGGGTTCATGCCGGTCGGGATGGTGCCGGTGCCGTTCAGCGGCAGGGGGCCGTTCTGGTTCATCGCCTGGTCCACGGCGCCGCCGATCGTGTCCGACAGGGCGTCGGCGGTCTGCCCGGCCATCGCTTCGACACCGTCGATGTAGCCCTGCATCGTGTCCTTGCCGATTCCCTGGAACAGGCGGGACGGGGACTTGATGCCGAGGAATCCGAGGACCCCGTCGACGGCGGACTTGACGACGTTCATGAGGGTCTTCGCGACCTGACCGGCGGCGTTCATGATGCCGCGGATCAGACCGCCGATCAGGTCGACACCGGCACTGATCAGTTGCGGGACCATGCTGATGACGGCCGACACGAGTTGGGGGGCCATCTGGATGACGGCGGAGATGATCTGCGGGAGCGCCTTGGGGATGGCGGTCACCAGGGCCAGGAACAGGGTGATGGCGGCCTGGATCAGTGTGGGGATCATGCCGGTGAGGGAGGACACCAGGCTGGGCAGGATGTCGACCACGGCCTGGATGATCGTGGGCAGGGCCTCCACGAGTCCCATCACCAGCGAGAGGAACAGTTCGACGCCGGTGGTGATCAGGGTCGGGATCATCCCGACGATGGTGTCGATCAGCATGGGGAGCAGGTCGACGACCGCGGTGATGATCTGCGGGATGGCGGTGGCGACGGCCTGGACCAGCGCGAGGAACATCTGGATGCCGGAGGTGATCAGACCCGGGATCATGCTAACCAGGGTTTGGATGAGGACGGGGAGGAGGGCCAGGACCGCGTTGATGATCTGCGGGATGGCCTGAGTGAGGCCGGTGATCAGGCCGGTGAACATCTGGATCGCGGCCTGCGCGAGCATGGGCACCATGTCGATCAGCGACTGCATGATGAGCGGGATCATGCCCACGACCGCGCTGATGATCGACGGGATGGCGACGGTCAGCCCGTCGACCAGGGCCATGATGATCTGCACCCCCGCCTCCAGCAGGAGCGGGATCGCCTTGGCCACGGCGGAGACGATGACGGGGATCAGTTCGGCGACCGCGGCGACCAGTTTCGGGATCGCGTTCGTGATGCCGCCGACCAGGGTGATGATCAGGTAGACGCCAGACTGCACCAGTGACGGTGCCGCGGATGCGAGGGCGTTGATGATGATGGGGATGGCCTGCGTGACG
>JAVBKF010000118.1:0-3049 GCA_031554215.1 Caryophanales bacterium | reverse complement strand
TAAACCCTTGTCCTACTTGAACCGCCCCAGTAATACCTACATTTTGTTTCTTCTCAGCAAATGTAGCACCAAAACTCATAACATCTATCGCAGAAAAAAGATTCTTCATAACAACATTCGATGGTGTTTTATCATCAATCTTTTCATCAAACACTGCTTCATACTGCTCTGACAATTGGCGAGGTTGCATTTTATCTTTATCTATCCGGTAACTTTTAATATAGACAACTTTCTCTCCTTCACTTTGCCACATTTTTTTAATCGGATACTTAAATGCCTTGTCGCTACCAAAGATGTCTCCATTTGAAATTGACTTTGGATATCCTGAAAAATCAGCATTCCAATTCGACATAATACTTCTAATTCCAACAACACCGTAGACTCTTTTATTCATTCTCATTATTCTTGCCCCTCTTCTTCAGCTTTTTTCTCCATTAAAAGATTAGACATGCATAAGCCTGATAAAAACAAGTCAGCATCTACATGTTCACTATCAGGATTGTATCCCTCTACCATGGAAAATAGTTTGTTGAATTTCTGATAGTTTAGCGATATAGCATGGTTATATTTTCTGTAGAGTTTTAGTATTTCCTGCTTTAATCGTTTATCATTTCTTGCATTTAAACACGACTCAACTAGCCCATGTGTCGGCTTATCAGCTCTACTTTGAATCAATAGATACCTAACCAATTGACCTGTAGCGAAATAGTACTCTTGATCAGAGTTAAACTCTGGAATCGGCTCATCACCTATTAATTTTTCTCTTATGGTTTCCCACATGTCCTTTACAATAGATCCCAATTCATTCTCCCCTTTACTGAAATATTCTAAAAGAGCCAAGCGCATATTCAAACTGACCGCGGTTAAGTAGAACGATAAATTTTCTTCACGGCCTACCTTTTCCTTAACAATTTTTTGAGTCAATTCGTCTACCATATGCGATACTGCTCGATTATCTTTTTTTATAAAGAAATTTTCCATCGCCTTTCGTGAGTAAATCAAAAGCGATTTAAATTCCTTTGGTAATCCCTTAATATCCTTCGAATCTGCTTTATAGTTACCTTTGAGCTTAAACTCATAGAGATACTTGTTTACTTGCTCTTCAAACAAATGGATACTACTAATATCCGCATCATCATAATGCTTTAATTTGAGATAGTTTATCGGCCTGAATTTTGGTACCGTCTCATCTATTCCCGGAAGAAACTCATATTCATCAATCACGATATCAGTACCACGCTCGAGGTGAAGATAGTGTAGATTTGATGTAACTAATCTTACCTCCTTCACAGGTACTAATCTGTTGATTGATCCCGTTTTCCTGACGTCTAGGACACCTTCATTTAAATTATAGGTCTCTTCTTTCCCCTTATACTCTCTTTTCTGTCGCTGATTCCCCAAAAACTCAAAAAGCTGCTTTGTTCTGAGTGCATCTTCTAGTGTAATTCTGAATGGCACATAATAATTCGACGTTACATGCATCATAAACGGTTTTTTAATATTCATTGCAATGTTAGCTGGGGAAAGCCCTACTGTCTTTCCATCCAAATTGATATTGTGGTCGTTATTGTTAAAGATATACGGATAGAAATAACGTTTAGACTCTTGCTTATATAAATTAATATCGTGATAGAAGAAGAGCTTGATGTATTCGTTATCGGATCCCTCTAGTTCAATCACTTTTTGCAGAACAGATTCTATTTCTTGAGCAAAAGTCTCTTGTACATGACTCAGTAACTCTACATTCACTTCATCAACTTTTGCCAGTTTACCAAAGGTGCTGAATTCTTTACTTAGAAGCTTATCTCTCATCTTCTGGTAAAATAGATTTCTTAAAGAATCAAATAATTCTGATTTGTTGTTATCAACCACCAATGTTTTACATTTGAAAAACAAGGTAAAATAGTTGTTGTTATGAAACGCCTTTTTAGGGGCATCAAAACATTTGTTTGTACTAGCTACACAACTTAGATAATCAGCCGTCTTTAGCCATTTATGATCATCTGTAGCATTAATAAAATCCTTTGTTACCCGAATTGGTTCCTGCATTCGTCCATCTTTGTAGATAAAATAAAGACCATTTTTCATTAAGTAGCTATCTACAGCTAACCTCTCTGCTTCCGTTTCATCTTTAAAATACTCTAGCAGATCATAAATCAATTTATCTCGCTCCCTCCGCGCTAATAAATCCTAATGCTATAGAGTTCTTCTCCAACATCCCTGCGCCTAGCAATGTATATGCTAGTTTCTGCGATACCTCATCACTATGTACCGTAATGATTGGCTTAGAGCAAAGTAGACTATTATTTTTATACCGAATCTTAATTGGCTTGCGATTACCCAATTCAATGGTTTCGATAAAATTTTGTGCTGGCTCTTCTAGATAGCCAAATATCGACCGATATTTCTTAACAGCGTTACTATGAATCCGGTCCATTAGGATTGGTAAGCCATCTTCCGGTACCCATGAACGGTTCTCCATAGTAGAGTGTACTGGTGTAATACATTTGAGTTTGCTGATAAATCGATATTGGCTTAATGCCATAACACTAGATAGACCAATAAAGTTTTCATCCTCTAGACCATACAGCACCTTTTTCATCTTCAATATTAATTTAGCGTCAAAACTTCGCATTTTCACTGAATAAATCTTACCTTTTAAATAAACTTTTTCCTTCTCAATCGGTTGAAATAGGGATAAAACATAATTTTTATAACCTGTTGCTGTGTGAAGTTGTTTCAAATCTACATCAGATAGCATCCCTTTAGCAATAAAACGCGAAATTGCATCGTAAGCATAGTCCAGTTGAATGTCCTTACTTATTTTCACATCAAACGTCAGTTCATGAAAGTGCAAATAATCTCCTCCTCTTTAGTTTGGATCCCTACGAAAAAACAGTTCTGTATACAAATAAAAATAAGGTCTCCTAGATTTATTCAAAAGACTTTGAAATTTAAATAGCAAGATTTTAAAAACATCTTATCGCTATAATATACTATATTATGGAATATAAAAATGTGTTTTTGTAATAAAATATCTATTATTCTT
>JAVBKF010000017.1:0-4903 GCA_031554215.1 Caryophanales bacterium | reverse complement strand
ATCAAGAAATGGTGCTAAGAGCAAAGCCGTAAAGGCAAGCCCAGGAATCACCATCGTTCCGATAATGTTATAGGGACCTGATGCATATTCAAATTTCAGCAGTTGATAGAGAAAGAGAAAATACCAATCCGGCAACGGAATGTAGCCAGTATCCGTTGGATCTGCGATTCGCTCAAGTGGTGCTGGATGTGCTGCGACAAGTGCCAAGAAACCAACTAAGAACACGGCACCAACGAGCCATTCCTTTAAGAGAAAGTTCGGCCAAAAGGCTTCTGTTTTTCCGGGATAAATACTATAGTCTTTCGGGATCGTATTTGGCTTTTGATCCTTGGCAACAACCCGGGAGTCACCAACAAACTTCATCCCTTTACCGTGTTTCATCTAAATCCCCCCTTGTTACAATGGTCCAGAAATCCCTTGTTTTCTAATCACGATAAAATGTAACCCCATCAGTCCAATTAATCCTGCTGGTAAGAAGAACACATGCAGTGCAAAGAAACGAGCAATCGTTTGTGCACCAACAATATTCGCGTCACCAGCCATCAGCGTTTTCACATAAGGGCCAATCAGTGGTGTTGATTGTGCAATTTGCATTGTCACCTTTGTTGCATTCAGTGCTTTCATATCCCAAGGTAATAAATACCCTGTCAAACCAAGTGCAAGCATAATGAAAAAGATCAGTACGCCAACAATCCAGTTAAACTCCCTCGGCTTTTTATAAGCGCCTTGAAAGAAAACACGGAGCGTATGTAAAAACATCATCACAATCACGAGACTTGCTCCCCAGTGGTGCATACCACGGACAATTTGTCCAAAAGCAACCTCGTTTTGCAAGTAATAAACGGATTTCCAAGCATTTTCGATATCCGGAACATAGTACATCGTCAAGAACATACCTGATAGAATTTGAATGACAACAATGAAAAAAGTAAGACCACCAAAACAATAAACAAAGGCTGAAAAATGATGTGCCGGATTGACATGTTCTGGCACTTCATGGTCCGCAATATCACGCCAAAGCGGGGTAATATCAAGCCGTTCATCAATCCAGTCATATACCGATCTAAACATAAGAATTCCCCCTACACCTGATTTGGTCTTCGTTGACCAAGCATGAGAATACCATCCTTCACTTGTTGCTCATAGATATCTAAGGCAGCAGTCGGTGGTGTCTTCGGAACGTTCTTTCCATTTTTCTCGTAACGTCCGCCATGACAAGGACAGAAGAACTGATTCTTATAATCCTTGTTCCCATTCCAGTCAACGGTACACCCTAAATGCTTACAAGTTGGTGACAAGGCAATAATCTCTTCTTTCTCTTTATACACCCAGGCAGTCCGCGTTTCTTCCGTTTCATACCAACCATCCTGCACCTTCACTTTGAAATCGACACGTTTTGGTGCTTCCGTCAGTTCAGAGACTTTCAAACCCGTTGGGACCATCGTACTTGACGTGCTCATTTTAGTAGCAGGATCAACCGCAAATCGTACCATTGGTGAAATCAGCGCAGCACCCATGAACCCGCCTACACCCATTAATGTATAGTTGAGAAACTGCCTTCTTGTAACCGCTTTTTTCATTCCGATTTTTTCAGAAATCTCTTCGATTGAAGTCATAAAATCCACCCTTTGTCGTCAAAATCCAACCAGAAAACATTGTTTTTTCTTAATGAACAAACTCATTCTATAATAAAGATTTTTGAACAGCAAATAATATGCAACATGTACGAAAAACGCCTGTTTCATCGCATTTGTCAAGGTTTTAGGCTTGGCTTTTTGACGACAAAAACCGACAGTTTTGGGCGTGTAATTAGGCCAATATTGGAAGATTCATTTCCCTAATCCTTCGTTTTCAAATAGGTCAAGTTTAGGTCGCTAGAAGCGATAAACTGTTGATTGATTGTTTTGATTCATTCTCAATTGAAACTGCTTCAGCCGCGAACAAGCTGAGATGCCATATGGCACCAGAATGGCTGATTGCAGGAATAAATGATGCGTTTGTTTGTGTACCTTTTCTGAATGAGATCAAGGAATACGCTAGACTCCTTGTATAAGCACTGCAGATGCTCCGGTCATGTCGCACCACTCAGCGGTCACTCGTGACGAATATACCGGTGTAACGAACTTGCATCGTATTAGCCTCGTAGGTCAAGTACACAGGCACGAGTACCCTATGCACCAGTAGCACCTATTGCACTGCCATGATAGCTTCAGCGTGAAGGCTAACAGGTCCCAAACACAAAAAAAGACCTGTGACTGAACAGCGTAGCACTTACCAGTCAATGGGTCTTCATTACGATCATCTCGTTCAGCCATATTTCCACTTATATCGCACGTAAATTATTTAACTGTTGCGACAATTGCAAAAAGGCACTACGGTCCCCGAGATCAATTGCTTGGTCAATATCAGCGCGCAGTTTTGAATGATGAAACTCATACAAACACCTTTGCAAGAGCTTCTCAACTTCCACTTTAACCGTATCATAATCAGCAATCTCCTTTGAGAGAAAAGGATTCTTCTCAAGCACAAGAGCATAAGGCTCACAGAGTTCACGGTCCTTGAAGTTCAACTGAATGTATAGATGTTTTGCCTTAATGGAACGGATATCATGGAATGACTGTTCAACATCAATTGTTTCCACATAATCCTTGGTATACCTGAACGGAGGAGCATCAACACAAGTCGTAGAAATCTCGACAGCCCTAGGACAATTACTGGCATCTTCCACGAAAGAAACTTGATCTAAACGTTCATCGTTATTGAGCACATATTTTAGAATCCAAGAGCATTCACGCTGCTTTAATTTATAGTGATCAAGAAAAAATTTAAGAAACTCCTTCTTATCATGAATAGACACTGATGAGTTCATTGTACTCTCCCCCTTTTACATGTTCACTTTAATGAACCGTGAGCTTATCGTAGCTTAGATTCGTTCAACAATATCAGCATAGGATTCATTTGTTGGATCTTGTTCTGACAAACGAGTGAATATGTGTCTTGCTCTCGTGATATCACCCTCTTCTAATAAGAACTGACCAAACTCCTCAAGAAACTCGGTATTGTCTGTATAGAAAGGGTAAGCCTCTTGAAAGTGTTTCAGGGCCATGTCGTACATTTCTTGTCCAACATACACGGATGCCAAAATCCAGTCAAATTGAGGGTCATCATCATTCTCAGCCTTGGCAGCATCAATCAATGCCTTTGCGGCATCGTAGTCTTCTAATTGCACATGCAGTTTTGCAAGAACAAGCGTTGCCTCTAGATAACTCGGGTCTAGTTTAATCGCTGCTTCAAGCGCTTCAATTGCTAGGTTTACCTGCTGCATTTTGAGAAAAAGAGTCGCCTGCAGGTGGAAAATTTCCTTGTTCGTTTGATCAATCGCAATTGCTTTTTGCAGATGCGCCATTGCTGAATCAAGTTTACTTTCCTGTTCTGCTAGTTTTGCCAAATAATAATAAGCTGCAACATAGTCGCCGTCGTGCTGAGTAACTTGAGCAAACTTACGTTCTGCCATCTCGGGTTCATTGGCATGATAGGCAGCCAGTCCATATTGGAACAAGAAATTCGCATCATGATTTGATCGCCCCGCCTGTTTAAAATAGTCCAGTGAATCTTCAAAGCGCCCAACAGCTGACAGTACTTCCGCAATCCGACCTGCGACTGAGGTCCCATCAATCTCTGGTATCTGGATTTTCTGATATTCCGAGAATGCAGCAGCATAATTGCCGTGGAGAAAGAAAATCTCTCCGAGAGCAAATTGAATGATAGGCTCACCAGGCGCAAGCTGATTGGCTAAAACTAGTTTGGCTTCACTCACCTCTGGCATATCAAAAGTCTCATAACAATCTGCTAATAAGAGTAATGAAGTCACAAATGTTTCATCGTGCTGATCAATTTTCTCCAGTAAAAGGATCGCCTCTTCTTCTTTTCCCTGTTCAATCAATATTTCAGCTAGATTAATAAGAATAATACCTTCCTCCGGAAAACGACGATGTAATTCCTGGAAGAGTTCCTTTGCTTCATCAAGAAACCCAAGTTGCATTAGTTCCTCTCCAAATGAAAATAAATCACTTTCATTCTCTGAGCTAAGTACTTCGCTGATTTGCTTGTGCGCCTTTTCAAATTCGCCAACTTCTAAATTATTTCGTATTTGTTCTATTTTCATTATCGTCACCAACAGTTCATTATTTTTTTCTAGGGCGTATCAACCTCAAGTGCTTTGCTCGGCAATGTGCGACATCATGTAAAATGAACCCGTTATTAACTTGTTCAGAAACGCCCAGTAGTTTGAAAAGAAAATCACGTAAAAACAACAGCTTCCAAATCATTGATCGATGGATAAACCTATAGCCGTTTTTACCGCGATGATGTTACGTAATAGGTGGCATAAGCTCAATCCATTTCCTGCTCACCACATATTTGGCGACTACATTCATCATACCAACACATAATCAATTTTAGCTAATAACTTGCTTCAAATACTGTCCATGAACGGAGGCGTTTACGCTTCTCCAAGCGGACGATACGATTTAGCTAATCGGCCGATAAACTGGTCGACTTTTTTAATCAAAATATCTGGTGAAACGGCAACAAGACGCGGTTTCCCAATTTCATCCAAAAGAACGAAGAGGATATCTGCATGTTTATTTTTCTTATCATTCTTCATCTTTTCAACTAAAGTCACCGCCGTTGCCGTACAGGATAATTGTAAATATCCTAAGCTACGAAGCCACTTTTCAAACCTGCTGCTATCAAATACTAGCCCGCTGTACATCGCGCTCAGTTCAAGGGCAAATAACATGCCAATCGCAACAGCTTCACCGTGGCTGATGGTATGAGTCGTTTCAATAGCATGACCAAGCGTATGACCAAAATTAAGCATCGCTCTTTGCCCATTCTCGCG
>JAVBKF010000007.1:0-31302 GCA_031554215.1 Caryophanales bacterium | reverse complement strand
ATCAGGGGAATTCTTGCTCACTTCTTTTACTGAATAACGCTTCCCTTAATACCATTTTTACTGCAGCAATTTTAAACTGACGATCATACACACTTTCTCTCATGTTGCAGACCACCTTTTCCTCTTACCTTTGTGTCCGCTTTATTGTACCGGGCCCATTCTAGGTTCTTCCATATTGTTGATAGCCATTAAGCCTTCAGTATTTTTTGCTTGCATCACCATAACCAGTTGTTCAGTAGAAATTGTGATTGCGAGCAAGTATGCTGGTATTGACAGTAATCTGTTCTCTATCTTGAGCCGCTTTCTTTCAAATAAATTGAATTTTCTTTATTTCATCTCCTAATTATAGGGGTTTTACAATATTTATTTTCTATAATATACTATTTTTAGTAATAGTGTATATATAATTCCAGTTTGTTTGAGTTTGACAGATCGTCAATAAACTAGAATGTATAGCTATTCTAAAGAAGGGAGTAGTGCAATTACAAGAATGATGAGCTTTTGTTGCGTGACATTCACTAGTAAACAATTAGAGGAGGCATTTTCTACATGAAAAAGATCTTAATTTTACTTGGTTTAGCGATTTCTGCTTGTGTTTTACCAGTCTTGTCTACACACTCCGTTGCTAGCGCAGCCGTATCAGAAGAGGTAAGTATTGATTCTAAGGGGGATTCAACTGTAGTGAACATACCTGATCCCTTGTTAGCTTCAGGCATCCGTGATGAATTGGGATTAACACCTGATGCGGCTATCACTGAAGGTGATATGAAAAAGTTGACAAAGCTTGAGGTCACTTCCGTAGGGATTACTAATTTAACTGGACTTGAATATGCGCCTAATTTGGACAAGCTGTATTTGGGAGGAAACCAGATTAGTGACTTAACACCATTAGCAAATTTAATAAATTTAACCCAGCTAGATTTGTCAGCAAACAGGATTTCTGATCTGAATCCATTAGCTAATTTGATCAATGTGACCGAATTAAACGTAAGTGGCAATCCAATCGTAGATTTGACACCACTAGCGGGGTTAGGAAATTTAAATATACTAGATTTGAAAGCATGTCACATTAGTGATTTGAGCCCATTGGGAAATCTTACAAACCTGTCGAGACTATATTTAAGTGAGAATCAAATCACAGATTTAGCACCATTAGCAAATTTGACGGATTTGAGTATGCTGCTTGTTAGTTATAATCCTGTTAGTGATATAACACCGTTAGCGAATTTGACAAATTTAACGGTATTATCCATGATTGATATTGGCATTAGTGATTTGACGCCTATAGGGAATCTGGTGAATTTAACCGCACTGTATTTGGATGATAACACACTCAGTATCATCGATCCAATAAAGAATTTGACAAATTTGAGATTGCTTTCTTTGAATAATACCGGATTTAATGATTTGACACTATTGGAGGATATGAGTGAGCTCAGTTATCTGTACTTAAGGGGAAATCAACTTGAGGATTTGGCACCTTTAGCCAATGTAACAAATTTAAAAAGTGTGTCCTTGCATAATAACAATATTAGTGATTTAACACCGTTGTCAAATTCTAAAAATTTATCCGAACTCCATGTAGATAACAATCAGGTGAGTGATTTAACTGCACTGGAAGAGTTGACTTATTTAGAAACGTTGACTATGAATGATAATCAGATTAGCGATGTAGCACCATTAGCTGATTTAACAAATTTAACGCACTTATCATTTGAAGGAAATCATGTTTGTGATATTAGTCCGTTACATGATGTATATACGGCGCATCCTAGAATGTTGTTTAATGCTGGCTTTCAAACGATCACTGCACAAGAAGCTGTAATTACAAACGGAGAACTTATTGTGCCGTACCCTCCGGTCAAGGATATCAATGGCCAGCTCCTTTCGCCTTATAACATCTCGTATAATGGTGCTTTTACGACCGACCCGAACGTGATCACATGGACAGGCTTACCAGAAGGAAATCATATCGCTACCGCTACGTGGTACAGTAATTTTGGTGGAGTTAGTCAAGTTTTCCATGGCACAATCTCGCAACCTTTTGGTAACACGATTACGGTGCCGTAGCATTGTAAAAGAATCCTGAATTAGGGCCTTCTATCATTAACAAGCAAGGGTTCCTTATCAAACTAGATTGATGGAGAATAGAAGAGTTCGATCAATGTCTATTGATCGAACTCTATTTGTGCTGAGAACTTTGATGAAATGAGAAAAAAGTAGGAAAAAGAAATGATGGAAATGAATACAATTAAAGTGAATCAAGTGATCTTCCTACATTAGTCTCTAGGGTTTCAATCGTCTCATTACAAATGTCATAAGGCGATGCCGAAACGATAGATGAATTTTCATGACTTGAAAATATCGGAGATCTTATTTTGCTTCTACCTACCTTATGATTCAGTTTTTATTTGTCCAATGCTTGCCCCCGAAGCAACAAAAAAGCTTAGACACAATTTGCTGTCTAAGCTTTTTCTATTCAATAATCTCTATTTCTTCATTAAATCTTCCATTGCATCTGCAACGAATTGAACTTTTGGTCCAATAATGACTTGAACGGTTCCTTTAGTTGGCTTCAGCACACCAGGTGCACCTGCTTTTTTGATTGCGGCTTCGTCGATAATGGTGCTATCTTTGACTGAGAGTCTTAATCGTGTTGCACAATTGTCAATTTCAAGCACGTTGTCTTTCCCGCCAAGAGCAAATAAGATTTTTTCGGCCATGTCTTTCCAGTTATTACCTTTGACTGAAACTTTCAGATCCTCTTCAAATTCTACTTCAGCATCGTCATCCTCGCGACCTGGTGTCTTATAGTTGAACTTCACGATCATGAATCTGAAAATGAAATAGTACAAGAAGAAGTAACCAATCCCTAATACCACAAGCATATACCATTTAGTTGAGTACTCGATACTCGTACTAAGCATTAAATCAATAAATCCAGCACTGAATCCGAATCCTGCAAACCATTGCATTGATGCTGCAATGAAAAGTGATAACCCGGTTAATAATGCATGAACTACATATAGTGGAAACGCCACGAATAAGAATGAGAATTCAATTGGCTCTGTTACCCCAGTGAAAAATGCAGCGAATGCTGCTGAAATCATGATACCACCAACGACTTTTCTATTCTTTGGCTTGGAAGTGTGGTACATCGCTAAACACGCACCAGGTAATCCGAACATGAATACTGGGAAGAATCCAGCCATATACATGCCAGTTTCACCAATGGTACCAGTACCGCCCCAGAAGTTACCAAGATCATTGATCCCGGCAAAGTCAAACCAGAAAACAGCATTCAAAGCATGGTGCATACCAATTGGCAATAACAACCGATTAAAGAATCCATAGATACCAGCACCAAGGGGTCCCATGTCGACAAGTACTTCACCAAAGTTTACTAGCGCGCCGTAGAATGGTGGCCAAACTTTTAAGAGAATAAGTGCAACACCCATCATTGTAAATGAGGTCAAAATCGGTACCAAGCGTTTACCACTAAAAAAGGCCAAGAAGTCTGGCAATTCGACTCGGTAAAAACGATTATAAAGTGCTGCAGCAATCAAACCTGTTAAAATACCAACAAACTGATTATTAATATGACTAAATGCTAGTGTTTCTGTGTTAGTTAGCGTAGACTGCATGATATTCGCCGCAGATTCTGGTGCGAGTAACGTGGTGACGGTCAAGAAACCAACCAGACCAGCAATCGCCGCCGCACCACTTTTGTCTTTAGACATTCCGTAAGCAATTCCGACTGCGAATAGAACAGACATGTTGTCAATCAGTGCGCTTCCAGATTTAATCAAGAATGCAGCAACTGCGCTATCTCCGCCCCATCCCTGAGGGTCGATCCAGTAACCAATACCCATGAGAATCGCTGCTGCAGGTAATACAGCAATTGGGAACATAAGTGATTTCCCTACGTTTTGCAAATACTTAAACATATGTATAATTCCTCCTAAAAAATATTTTACTATAACAAAATACAACAAAAGTATTGTAGCTATAGTTATAGACTAATACAAAAACATGCTCAAAGAGTTGCACTATTTAAAATAGTCCTATTTGTTGATGACGATCATTTGTTCTCCTTGGTCTATCTGAGCTGATTCAACTGGAATTTCGGTGGAAAAATCGTCTGTATTTGTAATCATGACAGGCGTTATGATATCAAAACCTGCCTCTTTAATCTTCTCAAGGTCTACTTTAGCTTTGTCATCTGCTTTGATAGGTGTTTTAAAGAACTCTCCGTTTAACTTGACCGTATTAAGTCCAATATGTATAAGCACATTTTGCCCCATCGTTTGATTTAAGCCCCATTGCATGTTTTGTGTCGAAAATCGTCATAATCGTTCAGTTTATTGGTGAAACAATTGTTCCATTTCTCGGAATAATCACCACGCCATTTCCTAACATTATTTAGGAAGATACTGGATCATTAACCTGCAATAAAGGAACAAGCTCGCCCTCAGAAGGACTGTCGATAATCATTAATTTCTTTAAAAAAACCCCACCTTACTATTCTCCAATTTTCTTTGATTATTCGCAATTAATTCAAAATAATGTCGTTTAATAATAACTACTCTTGATTATAAGTGATTTAAATCATATAATCAAATAATTACAAATATGTTCAATTCACCCTAAATTAGTCATAAGTTTTTATAAATATTCCGCGGTCATCAGTCTTAATACTTTGTTCATTTCCTTAAGATGATTGTTAGACATTCATCTGAGGTTTTCATTCCAACAAAAAAGGAGGGAATAAAGGTTTGCCGTAGTATTTTTAGTTAATTTCGTTGATTTTATTATTTATGGGAGGGTTTTTTATGAAAAAGAGATTTTTAAGCCTATTGTTGGTTAGTTTTCTTGTTTTTAGTCAGTTTCAAGTACCTGTATCAGCTACAACGATCACTGAGGATGATGCAATTCAGGCGCAGATTAATCAAATGACTTTGGAGCAAAAGATTGGACAAATGATTATGTTAGATATCCGTCAATGGAGTGCGACTGCCTCTGACACACCCGAGGATTTAATTGAATTAAACGATGACGTCAAACAAATTATTGATGACTATAATTTGGGTGGCGTTATTTTATTTGCGAATAACGTCAAAGAGACAGAGCAAACAGCTAAATTAGCATATGATTTGCAGCAAGTTGTCATTGATGATCCAAGTAACGACATTCCGCTTTTTGTGACGATTGATCAAGAAGGCGGCGTGGTGACAAGGCTTGGGACTGGTACACAGTTGCCTGGGAATATGGCAATCGGCGCTACAGGCAGTACAGAGTATGCTCGTTTGGCAGGTGAAATTATTGGCGAAGAGTTGCACTCATTAGGGATTAATATCAATTTTGCACCGAGCCTCGATGTCAATAATAATCCTGGAAACCCAGTCATTGGTGTTCGCTCATTTGGTGAAGACCCTGTACAAGTTGGCAACTTAGGTGTAGCGATGATTCAAGGAATGGCTGCACAAGATGTTGGCGTGACTGCGAAGCATTTTCCAGGTCATGGCGACACAGCGACGGACTCCCATTTTGGTGTTCCGGTTGTTGATAAAAGCAGAGCCGATCTGTATCAAACGGAATTGGTTCCTTTTCAAATGGCGATTAATGAAGGCGTTGATATGATTATGACAGCGCATGTTGCCCTACCGCAGATTGAAAGTGAAACACTGAGTACACCTGACGGTCCGATGCCACTACCATCAACATTATCTGATGATGTCATTACTGGCCTTCTGCGTGAAGAAATGGGATACGACGGTGTCGTTATCACGGATGCGATGAATATGGATGCGATTGTGAGCAACACGACAGAATCGGAGGCTGCGATTATGGCGATTAATGCTGGTGTTGATATTTTGCTGATGCCGACAATCATCAGATCTAGTGCTGATGTAGCGAAGCTCGATACATTGATTAGTGACATTGTGAATGCTGTCAATACCGGTGTCATCTCAGAAGAGCAAATTGATGAGTCAGTGTATCGAATTTTAAAATTAAAAGTTGAAAGAGGGATTTGGACACCGGGGGAACCTGAAGCGCAAATGCCACTAGATGAGCGTATCGCCTACGCCAATTCAGTTGTCGGTAGCCCAGAACATAAACAACAAGAAATGATGATCGCTGATGATGCTGTGACGTTGGTGAAGAATGATCGAGATACCTTACCCCTTTCCGTCTCACCAGAAGATACCGTACTCATTGTCGCACCTAAGCAAGATCAAATTGATAGCATGGTGAGTGAGATTGGCCGAATGCGGTCGCAAGGGCTAATTGGTGAGTTTCCGATTACATCCCAGATTTACGGCAGTTCGACAGGTCATCTTGGTGACAATCTAGATATAAAAGCCAAAATAGATCAAGCAGCATACGTTGTCTTCTGCTCGGATTCAAGTACAGCAAGTATTCTTGATCCAGCCATGTACACATATTATTTTGGTAAAGAAGTCATTGAGTATGCTGAATTGCAAGGAAAAGATACCGTACTTCTAAGCATGAGGAATCCTTATGATGGTGCAGTGTTCAGCGAAGCAGATGCTCACTTAGCGATCTATGGTCATAAAGGAAATCCAAATGGTCCAGACTCTGAATCAGGCGGTAACCTAGCCGCTGGTCCGAACTTACCAGCAGGGATCAGAACAATGTTTGGTGTCAACGAGCCGCAAGGAAAGTTACCAGTTACACTACCAAAAGTGGCGAACGGCGCCTATTCAACAGAGGATTTCTACCGCTCATTAGGATATGGCATACAAGGTTTTGAACCAAAAGTGCGCTTTGAAGAAAAGGATGGCACTTACGAAAATTTAATGTACGACCAAACAATCAAATTAGAAATCGCCGCTGGTCAAAAATTATCAGAAGATAGCGATGGATTTACGGTTGATGTGAACGGAACAAAAGTCAACGGGAGCATGGACACAGGCTTTATTGAGGTACTCGAGAGCAAGGCAGCTGGTAAGTATACAATTTCAGATAATGAAATCGCGTACTATAAGAATGCAACAGATTCAGCACCTAAGACAGTCTATCAACTGACCACGGGTTATGTCTATGAAACAGGCGTTCTACAAGGTGTGATTGATCCAGGGGCAAAAGTGAGGGTTGAGTCTGATGGAACGGTTGTTTTATCACATCCTGTGAAATCATTGCCAATGGCTACAGTGACAGAGCAATACCAAAATGTGGATGGACAGGCAATCAGTCCAGCGACTTCGGCTCAAGTAGTGTTAGAGGGGAACTACACGAAAACTGCACCATCAAAAAAGGGGTGGATATTTGATCATTACCTAATTGATGGAATTGTTCAAACAGGCGGTACGGCAATGCTCAATAATGTGAAGGGTGACCACACGGTTACATTTGTTTACAAGGCAGCGAAAGTCCCAACTTCAAAACCGAGTACAACGGCACCTGCAACAGGTGGTAACGGAGAAAGTGGTCAGTTGCCAGCGACAGGAGATCAAGGTTTACTTAGTCTATCTATCCTATTATTTGTTTCTATTAGTACGATGCTCGTAATCGCAAGTAGCAGAAAAAGGAGTATCTAGCGGTTATATTGAGAGTGGTTTAGTAGAGAAATCATGAACCTGTAAGCCATGTAATGATTAGGCGCTTTTCCCCATTTACGGCAAGCATCATCAAGCGGCAGCGCGAGGCAACTAGACGCTGTCGCTTGTATTCGTTATTTTCACCAACCTATCAGTCTAGGGAATAGTAAATGCTAGCGAAAACCTAATCGTTGTATCAACGAGCATAGTCATTGCGGTCTACTTGTGATAAAATTAGTTCCACTGATGAAAGTTTCCAAACATCATTTTTTAGATAATCATGTTGCTATTTTGCCGACCTGAAGAAAGATTATTGTTAATTGATTGTAACTAGTCAAATAGTCCTAAATTGGTCTGTAAGAAAAGGATAAACAAATAATGGTCACTTGCAAGAAATGCGGGAGCTACAACAAAGAAGGTAGATTGATTTGTAGTTGCGGGAGTATGTCACGATTATTTGCTTTTTTTAGTGGTGTAATGATCATGACCGTATGATTACTTGTAGTGAGCTATAATTGTAAAGCATTCACGCGTCGATTTTTATTGATTATTCTCTGCTTTTTGCAAAGAAAACAAGCATCGCATGATATGATTTATGAAGCATTGATCATTAAAAATTAAACAAAATATACTGCTAATTCATTTGTATATGTACAATATTTATCAATTGGTAGGTAAGGAGATAAGGGAATAATGGATATTTGTGAAAAGTGCGGGAAAAAGAATAAGGTAGGCTCAATGATTTGTAAATGTGGTACCCCTTTAACGGAGGCAGGTGGGCTTGTCGTGCAGGCAGGATTTTGGCCGCGGGTGGCTGCTTATTTAATCGACATCATGATGATGACTTGGTTCTTGTTGCTGGTGTCTTCTATTGGAAAAGTAGATGCACTTGGATTTGATCCGAAAATGGAAAATGTTGCATTTGTGGAAACAGTGATTTTCCTTCTCTACTGGATTTTGATGGATGCCTCTGGGAAGCAAGGATCGGTAGGGAAAATGATTATGAAGCTCAAGGTTACCAACCTTGATGGGACACGAATTAACCTGCTTACATCACTTTTACGCATATTTGGTAAAGTAATTTCAATGTTATTTGGGATTGCTGGTCTCCTATTCATCGTAGTTGGTGTAACACCTAGAAAGCAAGGGTTACATGATATGGTGGCTCAAGCCTTAGTAATAAAAAAATAATTGTCATTGTTTTATTTAGTACCATCAAAAAATCCTCCCCAAGCAATAATTAATTCAGCTAGGGAAGGATTTTTTTGATTGAACAAGGCCATGGTTAATTGACTAATTCATCTAGTAGTTCTTTGACAGTTGTAATCTTATCAACACGATGGGCATTAGAACCGCAGAAGACGAGTGCATTTTCTGTATCGCCCTTCACTGCATTCACCAGTGTATTAGTGATGCAATAAGGAATCTCCTTTGGTTTACAGATCGTCAAACAATTGGTACATTTCTTGATATCTTCTTTTTGTTCTGCAACGGTTTGTGTAAATGAATTCACAAGTGCTCTGCCGGGCATACCGACTGGACTTTTGACAATGCAGATGTTCGCCTCGGTCGCATCTAGATATGCTTGTTTAAAATGAGGATGGGCATCACACTCTTCAGTTGCGACAAAGCGTGTTCCCATTTGAACGCCGCTACAGCCCATGGCTAGATAGTGAGAAATGTCATTTTGATCATAGACACCGCCAGCAAAGAGTACTGGAATCTTTTTATTTAAATTCATTTCATATTCTTTTACATAGTCAATAATTTTCTTCAATTCTTGATCAATTCTTGATCAAAGTCTGTTGAAGGGTCAAGTACTTCTTCCGGTTTGAATCCCAAATGTCCGCCAGCTTTTGGTCCTTCTACAACAACAAAATCAGAAACGCGATTGTATCGCTTTTCCCAACTGCTAAACAATAATTTACATGCACGCAATGATGAAACAATAGGGGCAAATTTAATATTGGCATTGCCAATGATTTGCGGTAATTTAAGCGGGAGCCCTGCACCTGAAATAATCAGGTCTGCACCACTTTCGATGCTACATTTAACGTATTCCTCAAAATTTGTTGTTGCCACCATGATATTGACACCGATAATGCCATGCTGTGCTTTTTCCTTGGCGATTTGTATATGCTTTTTTAAGGCCTTAAGATTTGTCATTAAAGGGTTTTTCTCGAATCCGTCTTCATTAAAACCGATTTGTGCTGCTGAAATAATGCCAATAGCACCTTCTTTTCCAACACTTCCAGCAAGTCCTGAAAGGCTTACGCCTACACCCATACCACCTTGTATAATTGGAATTCGGGCAATCAGGTCGCCGATAACTAATGGATTGAACTTCAAATGACCATCCTCCTAAAAGTAGCAACAGGTTATTCACCCACTAGATTCCTAGTATTTTAATAGCATACTTGGTTTCACGTAAGTATCACTAAATGATATACTATCCAGCTATGATTTACAAACAGTCTTTTTATGGTCAAAATAGCGTTTGTAAAACAGATATTTGGGATTGGCCAATTGCTGTCAATTCCTTGTAAGTGGCTTAGGGAACGAAACGCACTATTCTGTTTTGGATGATTGTCTATTAAACTGTGTAGCTAAATGGCCGTTTCAATAGAGTAAAATATTTACCTCTTCGCTAAACAATATTCTTTAAACAAATATTATTTAGTGAAGAGGCTTTAATCTGTATTGTAATCTCTCAAAATTAAAAAAGCGTACACTTTAAATACAGCGGGTTGCTAACGACTATCGTCGCTATTTCTTGAACCTATACTAAATAGTAATTACGCGATAATAAGACATAATTAAATATCTGTCGACATTGTTGTGCTATTTAGTTAAAATGGAAAGTAAAACCAAAAAAGAGGAAGTGTAAGTAATGAAAAAATGGTATGAAAAACCACCCGTGATTGTCTTCATGATTATTTTTATTTTTCCAGTTGGATTATTTTTATTATGGAAATATTCCGATTGGAGCAAAAACCTTAAGATTGGCATCACGATAGCAGTTGCGTTAATCTTGGTGCTTAGTGTCAATCAAGATACTAAGTCAGCAGAACAAACGCTGGCACCAAAAGAAAATACAACAGAGGATAAGGATACAACAGCAGCAAAGAAAGCTAAAGAAGAAAAAGCAGCGGAAAAAGCTGAGGCCAAACGGATTGCCGATGAACAAAAAGCTGCTGAAGAAAAAAGAATCGCTGAAGAAAAGGCCAACACTTTCACAACTGGAACCTATTTAGTAGGCCAAGATATTGAGCCAGGACTATACAAAGTTAAATTGAAAAGCTCAATGGGCTATGTGGAAAGATCAAGTGATGTGAATATGTCTTTTGACAGCATTCTAGCCAATATTGTTCTGACGGGCGATGGGTATATTGAAATACTTCCTACAGATGTTGCTGTAAAACTAAGTGGCGTCGAAATGAAGCCAGTAGATTTAGCCACTCTACCGGTTGAACCAAAAACAGAATTAACTGATGGCATTCATCTAGTTGGTTATGATGTTGCACCTGGTACATACAAAGTGGAGGTAACTGACGAAACAACAAACATTGGCTATGCTGAACGAAGTCGTAGCGTGTCAATGGGATTTGATGATATTATTGCAAATGAAATTTTTCAAGGGCCTGGTTACTTAGAAATTGAGGAAGGCGATTTTGCCATAAGACTGCAAGGCGTTAAGATAACCAAGCAATAATGTAGATGATATTCATCTCCCAACATTGAAGCTGGGGGAAACTAGTTTGTTTACTACAAAATTTTAAAATTCTCATCAGGAAATACACAGAAAATCGTACTGTAGACTTATTTGAAGCAAACAGTGCGATTTTCTTATGAACTTCTTTTAGGTGAAAAGATTTTCTTCCAGCCTCTTTCTCAGCTCACAAACTACTTTAATCCCACCTCGCCAGATATAAAACTGTTTATTTTACCGAATGTTATCGCTATAATGACTATTAGTAGTTTACAACATGATCATGTTGTAAACTATCAGACTATTTGAAAGAGAGGGGGAAGAAGAGATTAAAAAGCTTCTATCTATTGTAGCGATGATTCTAGTCGCTCTGGCACTATGTCCAAATGGGCAGGAGGTTTTTGCTTATCAAGGAGAGCCTGCTGTAAATTATTCGTCCCATGTCAGTGATTATGGCTGGGAAAAGGATTTCTCAAAATCCGACGAAGAAACATCTGGTGTGATTGGGCAAAATAAGCAACTAGAAGCGATTAAGTTGCAAGTGGAGAGTATTCCAGGCGCAAGCATTAGCTATCAATCTCATATACAAAATAAAGGTTGGTCCACTTGGGCAAAGAACGGACAGGTATCGGGCACTGAAAACGCTGGTCTAAGAATGGAAGCATTCAAGATCAAACTGGAGAATGCGCCGGGATATTCTGTTCAATATCGCGCTTATGTTGATGGGGTTGGTTGGCAGCCCTGGGTCAAAGATGGCCAAGTGGCTGGAACGACTGGCAAAGGAAAGCGGATTGAGGCTTTCCAGGTAAGAGTTGTTCAGCCAGAATCACCGACAGTCAAGTATAGCAGTCATATACAAAATGTTGGCTGGGAATCGTCTTTCTCGAAAAATGATGGAGAAACGAGTGGGCGCGTTGGAAAAGGTTTGCGCCTCGAAGCGATAAAGCTTGATGTGGATCATTTACCATCAAACGCAACATTATCCTATCAAACGCATATTCAGAATACCGGATGGGAACAGAATTGGAAGAAAAACGGCGAGGTCTCAGGTACATCGGGCAAAGGTTTAAGACTCGAGGCTATTAAGATTAAACTCGATAATGTGCCGGGCTATACGGTTGAATATCGTGGACATGTCCAAAATAAGGGGTGGTTACCTTGGGTGTCTGGTGGCCAGGTGGCTGGAACGGTAGGAGAAGGCCTTAGACTTGAGGCACTTGAAGTTAGACTAGTCGAGCTTGACCCGCAAATGAACCTAGAGTCACCAAAGTCAAACGGAAAATTTGAGACAAGCAAAAACCTAGTCAAGGGCTGGGTACTCGCCCCTGAGGGTGTTACGAAAATTGACGTGTTGGTCGATGGTCAGGTGCAGGGACAAGCGAAATATGGCCTATCTCGTCCAGATGTTGGATCGAGCTACCCGAGTTACCACAATTCAAAAGTAGGGTTTGAATATCCATTGGATGTTTCAAAACTATCGGCCGGGAACCATATTGTCCAAGTGCAAGTCTATCTGAAAAATGGTGATGTTAAGGAAATGCGTCAAGAAATCACGGTGAAAGCGCTCGATACAATTGGTTGTATTGACACGCCAACATCTAATGAAGTGATTAGTGGGAAAAAAGAGGTAAAGGGCTGGATTCTGAGCCCAGACCCACTGACGAAAGTCGAAGTGCTTGTTGATGGTGTTCCGAAAGGTTTAGCAGAATATGGATTTCATCGTCCGGATGTATATTACGCTTACCCAATGTACAACAACACTGGTTCAGGATTTTCATATACGCTTGATACAACCGGTTTATCAGCCGGAACACACACCGTCTCAGTTGTTTCAACATCGACAAAAGGGAAACGATTCCAAGTGGATCAGAAATTCCGGATTGGGAAACCAGTTGCGACAAACTATCAATATATGGATATTCGTTATCCATCAGAGGTGACGGCGGCAGAGATTAACAAATATATTGATGCTTACATTGCAAAGACTGGAAAACAAAGTGTACTAGTTGGACAAGGTCAATTGCTGATTGATACAGCGACCAGAGCTGGGATTAATCAACTTGTTTTTGCCGCAATGGCAATTCATGAAAGTGGTTATGGCACAAATTCACTGGCACTTAGAAAACACAACCTATTTTCAGTAGCTGCCTATGAATCTGCTAAATATGATTCAGCTTACACATTCCTAAATGTTGAGGGAGCGCTTCAATATCAGGCAGACTTCTTAAGAGACGGCTATTTGAACCCAAATAGTTGGAAACATAAAGGGTACTACCTTGGAGATGCGAATGGTGGATTAAATTATTACTATGCTTCCGATAAACTATGGGGCAAAAAAATCGCTGATCATATGCAGAAGATTCATCCATTCTCACCTGAGGAATACACGGGTGTTGACATCATGAATTATCAGCGATTTGGCGCAGGGTTGCCGTATCTATATGATGATTTCGGCAACATGGGAATTACTGGTGTAGCAAAATCCAATATTGCATTGAAAAGTAGTTACCAAGGTACAGAAACTGTTGCTACGCTACCAGCGGGTGCTAGTTTCCAAGTACTGAAGAAATATAATGACCACTGGTTTGAAATCAAGTATAATAACAAAATCTATTACTATAATGTTGGTTTAAGTGAGTACAGTCAATACTTTACAATCACCAACTTACTGCGTAGTCCAGATTTTAAATACAGTCGTCAAACCGATCCAAACGTGATTCCTTCAGGATATGTCACGGTGTATCGCTAAACGACGAGAAACCTGCACCAATGTGATTGATGTTCAATCCTTGGTGCGGTTTTTTTTATTTGAATTGATAGATGTCTGTATAAACGAGTAGTTGCTCTCAGCGCAGAGAGTCAGACTTTTTCTGCATAAAATACGGCTAGGTAAAAATATTCACTACTAGTATGTTAAAATACCTTATAGACATAAATGAGGCCAGTATCTTATATGACCATCTGAATAGAAATGGGTTGAAATAGTTTGTTAAGAGATTTTTTATCAGTTAGTGCAATAGTCGTGATTTGTGTTACTGTGTTTCATTTTTGGCAGAATAGCCGGGAGCCGAACCGAGTTCCTGTTGAAGTGATTGAGGTGATTGACGGGGATACAATCCGGGTTGAGATTGATGGGAAAGAGGAGAAAATCAGGTACTTGTTAGTCGATACACCTGAATTGTCAGGTGATGAACGATTGGCACAGGAAGCGAAGGAACTGAATGCACAACTACTGAGTGAGGGAGAGGTGGAAATTGAATACGATTTTGGTGATCGACGAGATAAATATGATCGACTTTTAGCTTATGTATATGTTGATGGGAAGATGGTGCAAGAGTCATTGCTTGAAGCAGGTGTTGCTGAGGTTGCCTATATTTATCCACCAAATATCAAACATTTGTGGAAGCTTAAGTGGGCTGAGCGTGATGCCAAGAAGGATGATGTTGGACTTTGGGCAATAGAAGGGCCAAAGGAAACCTTATCTACTGCACTTTAACTTGGGAGGTTGCGCTCATCTGATAGTAATGGTAATCGATTCATCCATTTATCGGCGAAAATCCGCCTGATCGACTACCGATTCTTAACTAGTCGATCAGGCGGATTTTGACCTTCGGGATGTCAGCAAATAGTGCAATGGTGGCGTGCGCGCGCGCGGTGTTTCTATTCCTCAGTTTGTTGCTTGTTTAATTCTGAAGGGTTCTGCTGTTTGCTATCATAGGGCAGGTCCTCATGTGCTTCCGCTTCGCTCATAGGCAGATTACTAGTAGCTAGATGAATCGCCATTGGTTCACTTCCGTCAACTATGAGAGAATCAGCGACTTCTTGGCTTGCGGCCTGTTTTTTTTCTAGAAGGGTAATTGGCTGTATGAAATCTTGTATCTCAGCGATATGTTGGGTTGGTGTCTGCAAACTACCGGCTGCGATCTCATCTTCATTTAGGCTGGATGCGCTTAACTGCCCATTATCCAGTAATCGGTTTTTTTTGATTACATTTGCAGGTGAATTCCTTTCTAGTAGTGTTTCGTCGATGTCATTAGGTAGCAGCTTTTCAGATTTCCTGAGATTGTCTTCGTGCAACGTATCGTTTAATCTGGTATGTGAAAGTGGTGTGATTCCCAGTGTTATTTCATCGTTTTCGGTCGCTAGAGGCTTTTCAATATCTGTGTAATCGTTCTCTCGTAAATCCTTTACTTCGGCACCGGGTTGCTCGATCTGATCATTTACTTCAGCAACATCAGTGGAGGTGGTAGGCGCTTCTATAAGATCAGCTATCTCCGTGCTCAGTACTATATCGTCGCTGCCAAGCTGATGTAGCTTGGCTCTTAGCACAGTGATTTGTTCAATCATTTCTGTCATTTTTTCATGGTTTCCCTGCTGATTGCCGAGTGCTAGCTCGAATGCTTGAAGCTGTTCCTTTTTGATTATTCGCATGTAGCGAATGATTTTGCGGGTTTGAAAGAAAATGATGCAGAGCACAGGTAGTAGGAACAGCACCGCATAGCCTGTTGTCGTTTGGAAGAAGTCGAAGATATAGCCAGCTTTTGGGATGGAGAAAGTATATTTTGATAATACCCGGTCAGCGGATGCCGGAACGTCATCGGCTTGTGCGACATTAACTCCCTTCGTTTTGAATGATAGGACACCGTCTTCATGGATGACTTTGTTGATCTGATGGGTAATTAAATGATTAAATGACAGTGGATCGGAAGATTTAAAGGTGATGATATCGCCCTTTTCGAGTGTATCGACATCAACTGTACGTCCCACGACAAGATCGCCAGCTTGAAATGTCGGCTTCATAGAATCAGAAAGAACAGAATAGAAACGGACACCCAGGAAGTTTCGATCTTTCTGTCCACTCAGTATCATTGCGATGGTTGCGATGAGTAGAATGAGTGATAATCCAAGGATGATGGAGGAAATATTGCTAGCAATTCTATTCGGTTTACGGGTGGCAGCTAGGGCTGAATGTTGTGCGTTTTCCATGTGTTAGGTCCTCACTTTAATATAAATTGTTCGTCTATATGTTTATATGAAAAGCACGATTAAATGATGCGCAGTGATTGGTTTGATTCATCCACTTAATTGTTTAAAAAAGGAGACTATTCAAATTGTTGGCCAGGGTTGTTTCGTACTTGAACACCTTCACCAATGATGTCGAATTTCCAAAAGCTGTTTTGTCCAAGGTTCGAGATGTTACCAGTCATCGTTGCCTTGAGCTTGAAGCGAACGGTTTCGCCGACATCTAGCGGCTCACTCGCAGTAAATACTGATTGCATTGTCCATTCAGAGGCCTTCTTCCGAAAAACTTCTTGACCATCTTTGTATAGGCGCATTGTGAGGAAGCGATTTAAATCACCAGCATGTGTTTCAAAATAGAGCCGGTAATAGACAGGAACGGTTCCGTCGTTATGCACTGTTATTGCTTTTGTAATTGATTCTGCTGGGGCTAAATTGAGATCATTGTTCGTGAAAATTGGTTTTCCTGCATTGATATCCAATTGGACTTTACCGGTTTCAAAATGGTTATCTCGGACAATGGCAACCGGATCTATGAGTGCAGAAACAGAGAAGGCCATGATTGTCCATAGCATGAGAAAAAGGACAGCACTGATAATGTATTTCTTTGACCGTCTATTCATCGTCCGTATCCCTCTCTAAAGACCCGATAAATTTTTACTCATTTGTGGCACCAATACTCCAAAGAATATTCCCTTTAAATTGCTTGCCCTGATAGACATTCCCAACCCATGCCGGGATATAGGCAGTTACAGACATCTTGGTAAATGTTTGATGTGACTGGTTCGCTTTGAGCAGGAATGCGACTGGTTCAGCTTGCAATTTCTTTAAGCTATCATCGAACAGTACGACATTATCTCCTTGGGTAATCTTCACCTTGACGACGTCCGATAGCGGTTCCTTTTCATCCTCAGTAGTCGCTGAAAACGCAGTCTGTAGCACTACGGCCTGATCATGATCAACTCGGATAGCGAAATACTTCTGCACAGCATCCCCAGGAAGCGCGTTGCTGAGTTTAATTGGTGTGTTTGCTTCGGGTTCTCTAGGAACCAATATCAGTTCAATCTGTTTCTTTGACTGATCTGTTGGTGCCACTAATTTTTTTTCTTGTTCAGTGGCTGGGTGGAATCGGTGGTGGCAGCAACATAGTAGACATAGGAGCAACAAAACAAGAAGAATCAGAATGATTATCCGCTCAAAGCGGCGTCCTTTAGTAGGCTTATTTGCAGGCTGTTCTTCCATACTTCGCTCCTTTCCGAAAAAAGTAACATTGTTTGGTCCATCATCATTCAATCTTTTCTTTATCGTGAAAAATCACCTCAAGAGCTGAGAAAGGAATACTCAGACTGCAAGTATTCCTTCGCCCTAGAAAAGCTATTTAGAAAAGTAATGATGCGTTACCATCAAGTTGTGTTGCATTCAGTTTCACGTCAAATGTAAAGTCAGTTCCTTGGAAAGAGTTGCCTGTCAGAAGTCCTGGTAATTCAACTTTCACCTTATAAACAGCTGATTGACCTGGTGCCAAAGTGCCTGTCATTGAAGCTAAGTTCAGTGCAGTACCATTTGTGACACCAGCTAAAGTGCCTGTGATCCCGTCAAGTGAAGTAGAAGAACCTACTTGTTTTGCTAAAGTGAATGTCAGCAGATTTGCTAGTGTGCTTCCATGTTCGCCGTCGAAATAAACTCTGTATTTAAGCGGTAGTGAACCTTCGTTCTTCACATAAAGATACTTTGTTTCACTCTTACCTGGCTCCCAGTTTGTGAAATTGAAGATTTTGCTTGAAGTATTACCTTTTAGATTCATGAATGCACCTGGTGTCGTAGCAGCAAGTGGAAACTCACCGCTTGTGACTTCATTTGAAGCAGGTGTTGTGATGACAGCAGGGCTATTTCCCGCATAAAAACTAGCACTTAATGTTCCAGCTTTGATGTAGTTATCTTCATTCTTCGCTTTATCTGTAAACCAAGCAAACGTTCCGATTGTAAGTAGTGCGATACAAGCCAGTAAAGCAATTGCACTTGTTAATAATTTTCTTTTTGACCCTTTAAACATTTTCCATCCTCCAGCTCTCTTTTTACTTATTTGTTTTGTAAAACGTTCGATCCTTGCTCGTTCACCTCCGCAGTCGTCTCGACTTTAGTTCCGGCTGAGTATGTATGAACCACTTCCACTAACCAGATAGTGCACAGCTCAAGTGTTGAGCCTTTGGAATTTTATGCGCAGCGACAAACGATTATTTACATAAAATATTTTTAAAAATAGGAATGGAGCAATGTGGTGTAGAATAATGGGGTACTTAAATAAGCGCATGATTTCTGTTGCCTCCGGAAAGCGGTTGCTGTTACACTGTGGGTATCAAAATTGCTAGACAAAGGGAGTTATCATCATGGAGAAAAAGAAGATTGGTTTTATCGGTATCGGTGTGATGGGGCATAGTATGGCTGGGCATTTGCTACGCGCGGGACATGCAGTATATGTGTATACGCGGACGAAATCAAAGGCGGATAAGTTAATCTCGGAAGGTGCTTTGTGGAGTAGCTCACCGAGAGAAATGACGGAGCAGGTTGATATGGTCATTACAATGGTCGGATATCCTGATGATGTGCGCACAATCTACTTTGGTGAGGAAGGACTGATTGCGAATGGACGGCAGGGGCAAGTGCTCATTGACATGACAACGTCGACACCGACACTCGCGGTCGACATTTATCAGGCAGCAAAGGTGAGAGGAATACAGGCGCTTGACGCACCGGTGTCGGGTGGTGATGTCGGGGCAAAAGAGGCGAAACTCACCATTATGGTCGGTGGAGATGAAGCGGCTTACCAAAACACCTTGCCGGTATTTGAAACGCTCGGTGCGCGTTGTACTTGGCTTGGGAAAGCCGGAAGCGGCCAACATACCAAGATGGCCAATCAAATTGCCATAGCAGGGACGATGATTGGTATCTGTGAAGCATTTGTCTATGCGGAAAAAGCAGGGCTTGATACAGAGGCAGTGTTCGCGACAATTTCTGCTGGTGCAGCTTCGAGTTGGTCGATGGTCAATTACATGCCAAGGATTTTCGCAGGTGATTTTGCGCCAGGATTCTATATTAAGCACTTTATCAAAGATATGACGATCGCAATGGACGAAGCAGAGAAGTTTGGGATGATTACGCCAGGTCTTACAGTTGTGAAGAAGATGTACGAAGAGCTGGCCGCTCGCGGTGAAGCTGAGTCGGGGACACAGGCATTGTATCAATATTGGCAGTGAACCGAACCAGTACAGCAATGGGTGTGTAGTGATTTGTGGAAATCGTTGTGAAGGCATTGTACACAGTGTTGATTAGTGAGCTGGATGCAGGAAGCGGTTGCTGCGACGACTAGTACGTTAAGTTAGCTTATAGAAAAAATCAAGAGGCGTTTGCTATCCCTCTTGATTATTTTCAACTATGTGGTCTCATTCTTAAAAAGTGAATGAGATAATTCATGCTTTCGTTAGATAGCGGTCTGGTCGTACCCGCTTTATGATTGACTTAATTCAGTTTTGATGATCTGTCATTGTGTTATGAATGCTTTGCTGTTTGAAATACGTTGTAACGGAACTAGCAAATGCACCAACGAACCAAATTCCATAGAGGATGAGACTTTATGTTGATACTGTTTGCTTCACCTCAATGGATTAGTGTGTCTATGTCAAACAAACAGTTACTGAGTATCCAAGTAAGCTTTCATTCGGTCTAGTCCTTCAACAATATTCTCCATGCTACAGGCATAAGATAATCGGAAGTATCCTTCGCCAACTGGAGAAAACGCTGAACCAGGCACAACGGCAACTTTTGCCTTTTTGACAAGGTTTAGGGCGAACTCCATCGAATTTTCTTCTGAATTTGCTGGTAACTTCACAAAGAAGTAAAATGCCCCGTCTGGATATACAATATCAAAGCCCATATGCTGCAAGCGCTCACCAACATATCGCCTTCTGTTTTCATAAGCAATGCGCATGGGTACTGCATCGTCAAAGCCATTGGTTAGTGCCTCTATAGCAGCATATTGCGAAATGGATGGCGCGCACGTCACATTATATTGATGCATTTTCAACATATGCTTTGAGATGTTCGCAGGGGCGAGCAAGAAACCAATCCGCCAGCCAGTCATCGAGTGCGATTTAGAAAGCCCATTCACTACGATCGTTTGTTCACGCAATAAGGTGGCAATTGAGAAATGGTTGCCGGTGAGTTCACTATAAATTTCATCCGCGATCACAAAGATGTCACGTCCGCGGAGTACATTAGCAATAGCTACAAGTTCGGATTTTGTCAGTGAAACACCTGTTGGGTTAGAAGGATAGCTCAAGATGATGCACTTTGTTTTTTCATTGATATGCTGGCAGATTTGCTCAGGGGTAATTTTGAAAGAAGATTCTCTCGTATCAATATGAACTGTTTTCGCACCACAGGTGGTGACAATTGGCTCGTAACCTGGGTAGACTGGGCCAGGGATGAGCACTTCATCCCCTTCAGTTAGAATCGTGCGAAGTGCAATATCAATTGCTTCACTGGCACCGACAGTCACAATGATTTCATTCACCGAATAATCAAGTTGGTATTTCTGATTGAAATAACTGCTAGCAGCATCGCGGAGTATGAGTAGTCCAGCGTTGGGCGTATAGACTGTGTGGTTTGCCTGAATTGCATCAATAGCCGCTGATTTAATATGCGCAGGTGTATCGAAATCAGGTTGTCCAATTGTAAAAGAAATCACATCGTCAATATCTGCAATCAAGTTATAAAACTGACGAATACCTGAAATCTGAATATTCTTTGTGAGTGGGTTAAGTAGCTGTTCCACGACATCACTCTTTTCTATATTTAGTAGCTGGAAAAGTCGGTACGGAGTCACCGAGACGGGTAAATTGTGGATGGCTGAATGTTGTTTGTTGTTGTTTGACATCAACCTCTTTACAGCCCGTATATTCGCATAAAATCTTTTTGGCAATATTCAGGCTCATCCTAATTGGTGGATTGCGATAACTGTCATTCAGGTGTCCTAGGTGTTTGAGCGTTGCAAAGTCTGATTTGGTCGCAGTTGTATGAAATAAATATGCACCACATGCAATGAGAACAGTTGACGTTTGCTGAGAACGCGTGGTGGTCGCTGCAAACTGCAATCCTTTCTTCTCTGCTTTACCTTCTTGTAATAGTTTATCAATTGTTTCACGCTTTAACGTATACAAAAATGTCGGATTTGGTGCTGTTTTTGCGTGTTTGTTAATGGTGAATAGTGCTTCGGAAATCGCTGTAATTGAATGATTCTGCATTGTTTAAACTCACTTTTTAATATAGGATTATCAAATTATAGCATTTCTTGCGTGCCGAATAAATAAGGATGACTTGTCCTCTTCGCATTTATCGTAGAAACGCATTAAAAATCATGATGAGAATTAGCTGTGAAATTGAAGGAAAAAGCAGTGTTGGTGTTAGTCGGTATGAACATGTTCACCTGTTTGTGGTCATATAAAAGCACAACACTGCATTTCGATAATCTTTAACAAAAGAATCAACTTCGTGGGTAAATATTAATGTTCTCAGTGAAGCCCATTTGTTGTTGCCCCATTTGCATAGGGTAACCGCCAAATCCTGCACCAGCCGGATACGCTGGATATGCTTGAGGTGGGTACGGCATCGGGTAAGGTGCTGGATAAGGATATGGATAAGGTGGTCGATTAAATAATAATCCGCCAATTGCCAGACCCCCTAGAAATGGGATAAACGGAAAAAAACGCTCATCTTCACCATGCGGTTGCTGCACCGGATATGGGTGATTGCTTGGGTATTCAGGGTACATTTGAAACCTCCTAATGGTACGACTTTGGTACTCGTTCTTAAGTTGCTAGAAATAAAAACTGCTGTTCATTCATGGAATGAACTTGCAAATAAACTGTCAGCTGGTTGTAAGTGCAGATAACGCACCTTGTTATCAAGATTAGTTTATGGGATAACCACTTGACTCGAGCCTGGTCTTATTCCCGACTTTGCACCAGATGGTGCAAAATGTTAAAGTAATAGTAAATCTGAAATATAGTGGAGGCACATCAAATGAAGAAACTTTCTGCAGAAGAAATCATTTCATTTATCGGTGAAAGTAAGAAATTGACACCTGTAAAAGTTTATCTGAAAGGGAATCTGGGTCAAATTCAGTATCCCGAATCAATCCAGACCTTTATCCAAGGTGAAACAGGTATCCTATTTGGTGAGTGGGCTGAGGTAAGCAGGCTGCTTCAAGAAAACAAGGAATTGATTACCGATTATGTGGTTGAAAATGACCGACGCCACTCTGCTATTCCGCTCCTTGATCAAAAAGAAATCAATGCGCGGATTGAGCCTGGTGCGATTATTCGTGATCAGGTCGAGATTGGTGATAATGCAGTTATTATGATGGGTGCCATTATTAATATTGGCGTCACCATTGGTGCAAAAACAATGATTGATATGGGTGCGGTGCTTGGGGGACGTGTTGAAGTAGGAAGCAATTGCCATATTGGTGCAGGCGCAGTGCTTGCAGGCGTAATCGAGCCACCTTCCGCGACGCCTGTTATCATTGAGGATGGCGTTTTAATTGGTGCTAATGCAGTGATTCTTGAAGGTGTCCGCGTTGGAAGCGGTGCTGTTGTTGCAGCTGGGGCAGTTGTTGTTCAGGATGTCTCTATGAACACGGTTGTTGCAGGTGTTCCAGCTAGGGTCATTAAAACAATTGACCAAGTTGATCAGTCGAAAATTGAGATGAAGGCAGCACTTAGAAAACTGTAATTGCGGAGGTTGCCCCTCCGGGGAACAATGAGGCCAGAGCGGTATGTATGCAGATAAGTTGGCTCCTCAGTTTCGTAGGGATAAACTTATTTCGCACTTGTAGTCGTCTTGAGTTTAGTTTCTTTGAGGAATAAAAATAAAGTTGGAGGTTGCTAAATGATTAAGGCGGTAGTATTTGATTGTGATGGTTTACTAGTCGATACAGAATCCGGTTGGTATGAAGCATACAAAGAAGTGCTCACTAGTTACGGTTTTGAGATGCCATTAAGGGAATTTGCGGTTTCAATTGGGGGAGACGAGTCACCACTCGTCAGGTTTGTGCGTGAAAATAATATTGATACGCTTGATATTGCAATAGTAGCAGAGGAGATTCGTCAACTGTACGAAAAGAAAATGGCGCATCCTACACTACTCCCAGGTGTGGAACGTTATTTGGAAGCGGCACAAGCAAATGGTTTACGGATTGCATTAGCATCTAGTTCAGATCGTGAATGGGTTGAAGGGTATACACGTAAGCTAGGCATTTTTGATTTCTTTGAAGTGATCAAAACGGGTGATCAAGTTGAGAAAGTGAAGCCTGATCCGGCCTTGTATCGTGAAGCAGTTACAGCGCTAGGTGTTTTGCCTTCTGAAGCAGTGGCATTCGAGGATTCGCTAAATGGTTTAAATGCAGCACTAGCTGCGGGATTACATTGTGTCGTTGTGCCAAACCCAATGACCAGTCATTTTAATTTTCGGGGTCATGCAATGCGGTTAAATTCTATGGAAGAAATGCCACTTGAGCAGGTGTTGGCCTCGATTGCGGTTCCGATATAGGGATTTGGAACGTCCTCAAAAATGGGTGCCACTTGAAACGACTATTATTTCTAGTTGTTTCAAGTGGCACCCGTTTTGATGCTTGGACCGAGCAGCCAGCTGTTCGGCTTTTTGAGAAAGGGGGATTCGTTGTAGAGGGTCAGAAAAAGTAAAACAACCATCCAATTATAATGTGAACTTTTCTCATAAGTTCATTAGGAAAAAAATTCACATGAGGATTTTTTTACAATACTTTTAGAAAGTATCAGAGTCATCTTTTTCTAAATCCAATTCCTGATAGGGATTCCCCTTATAGAATTCAAGCCAAACGTCATAATAAGGGTTTTCCCACTCAGAACCATCAGTGAATTCCACTGAACTGATACAGGATATGACCTTGTTTACCTTCTTCTGAGGTGTAAGCTGGGTCACATCAATAATCTCTCCATTTGGCGGAATCGGTGTATCAATATAACCCTCGAATTCATAGCTTCCTTCCGAATCTATAAATCGAAGTGGATTGCCATCCTTGTCAAATGCGAGAAAAGAGACATTCGTCATCGCCACTGTTTTGTCGGTTGTGTTATGAACCGTCATTTCCAAATGGTTATTATCAGCTTCCTCTTTGATCACAACATCGGATGCAAAGACCTTTTGTTTATCAGCTTCCTTTTCTAGTGCTTTATGATCAGTACTATATTGCGCTTCGGTTGCTTCCTCGAGCTTACTTGAAAACGCCTCGTCGTTCGGGAAGAGCTTTAAAGCAGATTCCGATACAATAATCGCTTTTTCGTATTCTTCTTCTTCGATGTAGTCGTCAATTTCTACCAATACTGCCTCTTTTAAATGATCTTGCTCAGTTTTCATCAGGCTTTGCGCATTGTCATAATAGGCTTGATCTACTCTCGTCACACGGAGGAGTGACATATAGGCATCAATATAGTCTTTTTGTGAAATCTGTTTGACCCCATCCCGGTAGTAATCGCGTGACGTTTCCATCTCGTTGATATAGCGTATGGCTTTCTTTGTATCACTTTCAACCATTCGGTATTCTAAGAAATCGTCAAGCTGTTCGTAGGCTTCTTCATAGGTTATTTCTTCCTCGATATAAGCGTTGACAATCTCATCGACTCGGACAATCATCACGGTTCCTGCATCGTTTACATATTCGCGATTCGCTATGATCTGGTCTTTATATATTTGACTGGCACGCTCTGAATCGCCAGATGTGATGGCTGCTTCAAAAGAAGACACCGGTGAATTTAATAGTAGAATAAAGATGATTGCAAGAATGAGCCAGCTGGCTGCTATTAGGATACCGACCGAAGCACTCTTCTTTTTAACTTGTAGGGTCGGACTGATTTGTTCTTTACAGCAATGGCATTCCACTGCAGTTTCTTCAAGCTGTGTGTCACATTTAGGGCAGTGCATCTTTTTTCCTCCTGCGTATAAAGTAACTATTATTTTACCGTAAAATCAACTATTTTAAAACAACAAAATGGGCTATTTGACAAATTTCGCAAATGAGACAAGAAAAAAAGAATTTTGGCGTAGAAAACCCCTCGAAAACGGCTCGTCTACTCGGGCAGTATCATTTTCAAATACCGCTCGCAAAATTCTTTACGTGTTGAAAAACTATTTGTGTTCGTTTTTTGACGTCATGTTGACGCCAAGAATGCCGCCCATCATCGCAGTAAGGATGTAACTAACGTAGTAAATCAATTGCTTAGTTGAAAAAAGCGCATCGAGACCTAAGTACTGATAAAGAAAAATAATGAGTGTGTAGATGAGTCCTGTCCCCCCGCCAAGCATCCATCCAGCACGTTTTCCCTTACCGCCTGATATAAATCCACCAATGAATAGTGAGAAGAATGAAATAAACAAAATGATATAACCAACCGTTGTTTCACTGGTGCTCGTAAACCGTAAGATGAGAGAGAAGAGTAAACTCGATGTCGTTGCTAGGACAAAGATTGTGAGCAAGCCATAGAGCAAAGCCGCACTAATTTTTTTCGTTTCGATTGCCATCACCTCTTTTATAAATTACTGGACACGCTAATCAACTATATGTAGGGAGTGATCTGAAAAGACCATTTTTATTCAGTTATTTCACCACTGTCGTTAGCTAATAAACAGCTTTGAAAGAGCCTGACCGACAAAGGGGAGTTTTTGGATTTCTTGCTTGTTCACAACACCTGTGACAGCGAGCAAAATTAGGAAAATCAGCAACATCGCACCTGTGCTTGACAATAGGTTCCGGACAATGCCAAAGGGAACAAATAATGTCGTGCTGAGGATGTGACCGGTATAACCTGTAATGACCATAATTAGAAAAACAACAACATACTCCCGTAGATAGATCGGGATTCGGATTTTTTTTGAAATAGAAATAAAGTGAAGCCAAGTGATGAGCATCATCCCAACGCCGAGTGACAGCGTGACCCCCATAATCCCGAATTGTGGCTGTGTTGCGAGTACTAGAATGAGTACAGTCTTGATAATGGCGCCAACAAAACTATTGACCATCGCAGCGCTTGCCATATTCATTGCCTGTAAGGCTGCCTGTAGTGGCCCCTGGTAAAAGAAGAAAATAAAGAATGGTGCCAGAAACTTTACATAATGGGCTGCATGGTCATTGCCGTACATCACAGTCATCAGCGGGTCAGCCAGTACATACATAATCACTACACAAATCGCACCACTAATAAACGTGAACCGCAATGATTGCTGCAATTGGTACTCAACGAGTCGAAACTTCTTCTTGCTATAGGCTTCACTAATGGCTGGAATGAGCGAAGTGCCAAGTGAAACGGTAATAAAGGATGGTAGCATCAGTAACGGTAAGGCGTAACCCGTCAATTCACCATACAATTTTGTCGCGTTCACAGTGGTAACACCGGCAATCGCAAGACTTTGTGCAACGACAATTGGCTCAAGGAACCAAGCAATCGAACCAATAATCCGGCTACCTGTAGTTGGCATCGCAACTGTCATCAGCTCACTAAACACTGTTCTTCCGCCGTTTAAATGGGAAAAGAATTTCGTCCGGAGCTTAAAACTCTTGCGAAATTTAAAGCGAGCGAGTAAGTAGAGTAGTGAGATTAATTCGCCAAAAATCGCTGCAACAATTGCGCCAGCCGTCGCATATTCAATGCCATAAGGAAGGAATTTCTTTGTGAAAAAAACAATCAAGGAGATCCGAACAGCTTGTTCTAAAATGAGTGAAATCGCAAAGGGATTCATCTGTTGTTTTCCTTGGAAATAGCCGCGTAAAACTGCTGAAATCGCTGAGATTGGGATGATTGGTATCATCGCAAGTAACGGATAATAGACGCGGTGATCGGTGAATAAATGCATAGCAAGAAACTTTGCCCCAAAAAAGAGTAAAGGTGTGAAAATAATGGACAGAATCGCTGTAGCAGTGAGCGAGACAACCAGAATCGACTTGACTTTGCGATAGTCGCCGATTGCATTAGCTTCTGCGACAAATTTAGAAATGGCAACCGGGAGGCCGATTTGGGTAATGGCAATCACCAGAAATAATGTAGGCGAAGCCATCATGTACAGACCGACACCTTCCTCGCCAACAAACCGTGCTAAAACGACCCGGTTAATAAAGCCGAGTATCCTTGTAATAAGTCCTGCTAATAATAAAATGAGTGTACCTCTAAAAAATCTTGACATAGCATTATCCCAGCCTTTTCATTCAGACAACAATCCAGTACAATAAGATATGCTGAGAGTAGACAAGCTTATGATTTAAGTTGGTTAAAATAATTCAATAGGTACCGTGATAAGAAGTGTACAGTACCTACTTTTCACGACTTTACAGACGTTTTAAGAAAAATGAACATAACACATGAATGAAGAGGACGACTATGCATCCAAATAACGAATACCGCGAGCTGTTAAGGCCGATGGTACAACTAAAATTGAGGGAATTTCACCTGTTAGGGTACAAAAATATTACTGAAAATCTGTTCTGGGTTTTTCTGATCGAATTTAAATGGAAGGGGCTAACTGCACCGATGAGATTGCACCAAGCAGCAAGTGACGTGCTTTCAGTCAAAATGACTGAGTACATGGACTACGCCTCTCTAAGCGTCATAAAAAAATCAGCCGGTCGATCAAAAAACCTGAGACTTGATAAAGATGAAATTAAGGAATTATTTTAATCATCTACTAAGAAAGTGTGAGCTGATAATTCATTTGTGGGACATTTGTCCGTTTGGTCTGCACTTCTTGTTAGTAGGAACTGTTAAATAAGTAGGCACTGAATGACTGCCTTTACTAGTATAAATGGAAATGAAGGTGCATCTTTACGTGAACTTGCCCTAGGCAGTTTGTTAAATTCGGAGTATAATGAATGTTTAATTGAGAAAAGGAATAAAACGGATAATCGGGCAAACGATCAGCACCATTCAACAGTTTTTTCCACGAGTGGAGTAGGGAATTGTCATTTGCTTTCACGATCTTAAAGGTTGTTTTTTAAGTAGAAGAAAAATCAGGGAGGTACTTATTGTGTTACGTAAGGGTAGAATTTTTACATTCTTTGCAATTGTTATTTCAATGTTTATTTTGTTTGGTTTCACAATCAAACCGATTTCAGACAATATTAAATTAGGGCTCGATTTACAAGGCGGTTTTGAGGTGCTCTATCAGGTGGAACCTGCTAAAGAAGGGCAGGTTATTGATGACAAGGCTATGGAAGCAACCGTTTCAGCACTAGATAAACGGGTTAATGCTCTCGGCGTCAATGAACCTAACATTACAATCGAGGAAAATAATCAAATTCGAGTGCAACTTGCGGGGGTAACAGACCAAGAAAAAGCGCGTGAATTATTATCTACGGAGGCAAACTTAACATTCCGTGATTATCAAGATAACGTAGTGCTCGATGGGCAAGACCTTGTCGAGGGCGGCGCTTCTGTTAGGATTAATGACAAGAATCAATATGAGATTCTCTTAGAACTAAAGGATGCAGATAAATTTGGTCAAGTAACAAGTCAAATTTCTGCCCTTGCACCAAATAATCAAATGATTATCTGGCTCGATTTTGAAGAGGGGGTTGACTCTTACGCTGCGGAGAAAACAAAAGAATCCCCTAAGTTTATTTCTGATCCATATGTCGCTGAAACAATAAATTCAGATACGGCGACGATTTCAGGGAACTTTACCAAGGAATCGGCACAAGACTTAGCAGATATCCTGAATGCAGGGGCACTACCGGTTAAGCTGACAGAAATTTATTCAACGTCTGTTGGTGCGCAGTTCGGTGAACAAGCCTTACATGAAACAGTTCTTGCGGGGATTATCGCCTTGCTACTTGTTTTCGCGTTTATGATATATTTCTACAGATTTCCAGGTGTTTTGGCAGCCATTACACTGACAGCGTATTGTTACTTTATGATTCTGATCTTTGAGAAAATCAATGGGGTGCTCACCTTACCGGGTATTGCCGCCTTGATTCTCGGGATTGGTATTGCCGTTGATGCGAATATCATCTCGGATGAGCGGATTAAGGATGAACTGAAGAAAGGGCGTTCAGTGAAAGCGGCGTTCAAAGAGGGTAATAAGCATTCGCTATCAACGATTATTGATGCGCACGTAACAACCTTTATTGTCGGTGTCGTCCTGTTCATCTTCGGTACAAGCTCTGTTAAAGGGTTTGCAACGATGCTCATCATCAGTATTGTTGTCGGTTTCTGTACAGCCGTTTTCGGTACACGTGCTATTATGGCGTTATGGGTCAAGAGTAATTTCCTTGATAAGCGTCTTGGTTGGTGGAATGTTAAAGAAAAAGATGTCATGAAACTGAAAGAAATTAAGAATGATCTAGATATTCCAACAAAGTTTGATAAACTAGACTTCATAAAACACGGAAGAAAGTTCTTCATCGCTTCTGGAGTTGTCACCGTGGTTGGTATAGTCGCCTTGTTACTGGTGGGACTTAATACAAGTATTGACTTCTCTAGTGGCTCAAGGATTCAGGTGAATTCTGATAAAAATATTGAAATCACCGAGATAGAGAATAAGTTTGAAGATATGGGGCTTGAGGTAGAGGATGCTGTCTTTGCTGGTGGAGATCACAAGTCAGTGATTGTCCGGACGAAAGGTGTTTTGTCAAAAGAAGAAGTTAATAAACTGACAAAAGAGCTTGATGATACCTATGGTCAGAATCCGAATATCAGTACCGTGTCACCAACAGTCGGAAAAGCACTAGCGAAAAATGCACTCAAAGCTGTTGTCTTTGCTTCGATTGGGATATTGCTCTATGTCACACTACGCTTTGAATGGCGGATGGCGGTTGCAGCAATCATATCGCTATTGCACGATGCATTCTTTATTGTCACTGTTTTTAGTATCACAAGGCTTGAAGTCGATGTTACTTTCATCGCTGCAGTGCTGACGATTATCGGTTACTCAATCAACGATACGATTGTAACCTTTGACCGCATACGTGAGAACATGCACAAACTTGGCCGTGTCAAAACGAAAGATGATATTTCACGCATTGCGAATATCAGTATTCGCCAAACATTGAAGCGGTCAATTAACACCGTTGTCACGGTTATCCTGACCGTACTGGCAATGCTCATTTTCGGAAGCCAAGCAATCTTCAACTTCAACTTTGCATTGCTCGTTGGTTTAGTCATTGGTATGTACTCATCTGTTCTGATCGCTGTACCAATTTGGGTGTTCTTCAAGAAGAAAGAATTTGACAAGCGTGGACCTTTCAAAACAGTGAAGGAAAAACGTAGCGAAGAAGGAACGGTTTAAAATAACAATTTCAGAGCGTGGTGCGGTTGTAGTGGCTGGCATCACGCTTTTTGGTGTTTATGCAGTGTTCATTTTACATGCTAGAATCAGTATTTTTCATCTATAGAGAAAAATCCATAGTACAACATTAGTTTGCACAAGCGATAAATTTTAGTGACTTTATGATTATATGGGTACAAGCCTGCTTATTGCAGAATAAAAAATGCTCTGTAATAGTCAAAAACCGGCTACAAAAAGCATGAAATTTCTATCCCCAATATCTTCCCTTTATACTAGATTTTATTGCTACAACAAAGACTTATGGTCCTTGTACATTAGGTTCTCTATTACTTGCTCCACTATTCTATACGATAGTGGAGCAAGTTCACGAAACCTAGATTAGAACATCATAACTTAGTCGTTCGACAGTGTTAGACATTTCCAAAACACCTAATCCGTAATAAACTGGATGCTTTCCATTCACAAATACAGTTAGAGCGTGCTTTCTAGAAATCTAATTGTGCTTGGATTTACGCCTCTTACGTATATACGAAGCAATGTTTTCATATCACGGGCAAAAGAACTCCTGTATAATAGAATTGTTCTTTGAAAAGTCACCAGAAATCGGCTTCCAAATGAAGTGTGTATGAACATCAGATAAACTGGTGA
>JAVBKF010000102.1:0-28375 GCA_031554215.1 Caryophanales bacterium | reverse complement strand
GATCTCAAGGTTGTGGTAGGCAACTTAGTTACTTCGCGGGTTTAAGACAACGCAATATCCAAAACGAAGAAGCACTTATGAACCAGTTACACAAAAAAGTAGAAGATTTCTTCTTTTAAACTCAGTGACGGCACTGTATTTTTTAATTAGAGCAATTTGCATTATTCACGGTTGTTGAATCTGTAGTGGATGCTGAATGTTTGATCAATTCAATTTGGAATGCGATAAAGCATTAGAGAAGCTCAATTAATACTAAGAATACTGGACAAGTTCTGCACAATATAATTAATAAAAGGTGTATTTGAAAGAGGAGTTAATCGTAAAAGTAATTATGTACCTTCCAACATCGGAAAGCGCATTAAACGAATTAAGTGATAAAGTAACAAAAGTTCATCTTGATGCAGTTGTTAACTACATAAGTCGGTTAACTTGTCCCAAGGAACAACGAACTGCTCTAATGGATGCTGTAATAAATGAACTCCGAGAGAAACAACAATAGCCGTTGATGCTTGGAGTTTTGACAAGATAATTTTCAAATAAAATTTACTCTAGATTCGCATTTTTGACATTAAGTGCGATCTTTTTTTATTTTTGGAGGAAGATGAGAGATCAAACTTTTACTTTTCCGTTTAAGATCATACTTATAAGCTACTACGTTAGAGTTACTATCTTAGTGAAATAAATGTTCTTGATCCTTTTCGTGAAGGGAATGGCAGAGCTCAAAGAACATTCATCGAATACTTGGGTAAGATTGCTGGTTATGAAATTGATTTTACCAGTGTAACAAGTGAGGAAATGATTCTTGCAAGTGCCGACTCTTTTAACAAGGATCATCAAAGTATGGAATTGATGTTCGAAAGAATTGTAGGATTAATTTCCTTCATGGAACCGGAGGAGTTCCTTCATCGAATTTCAACTAAAAATAGCTCAGTGTTAAAAGTGTTTAAACAAATTCATAATAAATAAAATGACCTTGGCAGATTTATAGGTCATTTTTGCTTGTCCAAATTTAAATCAACTATTTCTCGGGTTTTTCCTGCCACCGCTACGTTTCACCCGCAAATCCACACATTCCTCAAACAACACAATTTTCTGCTGGACTCTGTGCACAACTTCTTGACGATGTGGGCAACAAGGCGGAGATTGTGTTCTATTAATTTGTTGCGTGCTTCCGTGTCACCGGTGGCAGCTTTTTCTAGGTAAAAACGTTCTTCATCGGCAGGAAGTGGTTGGGGGAAGGCGTTATTTTTTACATAGGACAATTAGATTTGGTGGTAGATTTGGTGGTCCCTTTTTCACTTGACAAAAACAAGAAGATGACTTGGTATTTGAATATATAAACTAAATGGTGGATGTAATGAATAACATGGAACATTTTTGTGTTAGTTTTTTCTTGAATGAATAATCCCATCGTGATATGATTATATTGAAAAGGAACGGTACCGCAAGTACCGTCCCAATTTCAGCAACAGTCCGCTCACAAGCGGATGTTGGCTGATTCTTAATTACCTAAGTAACCCGAATCCTGGCATTGGAGGGGGTTACTTTTTTGTTATGCTGTTGATAATCATAACAATAAGTGATAACAAACCCACAATGAATGATCCAAAAAGAATCATCACTGTTATAGTATCTGTCATGAGCTTTCCCCCCTTTCGAAAAGATTTTTCCACCTTTCGTCTAGGTTCCAGCCAACCCCACTCAATGAGCCAAACTATTACTAACCAATTATACAAAATTTCCAGTTCTCGCGTCTATGGATTTTGAAAGAAAAATTACAACTTGTCCAATTGTCCAATTTATTTTATTTTGTTTTTATTTTAGTTGTGTTTCAAGTATTCTGCTATCATCGTGTTTCACCCGCAAATCCACACATTCCTCAAACAACACAACTTTCTGCTGCAAGCAGTAAGTAATGACGCTCTTCATTAGCTGGAGATGAAATCACCTTGCAATCTGTGTTTTCCTTTAAGTATACTTAGAGAGCGGTTTGTTTGATTCGGTACAATGTAAGATTTAGTAGAAAAACTAACAATTATTGATATAATACAGATGAAGGCGATTAGCTACAGTATGTACACACAAGGAGATAAAACCATGACAAAAAACAAATTACTCAGAATGGATAACATTAGCATCGTTGTAGAATCTCTTGACGATTCAATCTCTTTTTTTGAGGAGGTTGGCCTGAGGCTCGAAGGGCGAACGACGATTGAAGGTGAATGGTCTGGCCGCGTAACCGGGTTAGATGCACAGCGTGTAGAGATTGCTATGATGGTTACCCCAGATGGTCATAGCCGAATTGAACTTTCGCGATTTCTCACCCCACAAGTTATATCAGACCACCGGACTGCGCCTGTAAATGCTCTCGGCTATCTGCGGATCATGTTTGCTGTTGAGGATATTGATGAAATGGTCGCTAGGCTTACTAAGCACGGTGCCCGGCTTGTTGGTGAAGTAGTTCAATACGGGGACTCGTATCGGCTCTGCTACATGCGCGGAAATGAAGGTATTCTAATCGGTTTGGCGGAACAACTTGGTGATAAATAGTCAGTGACACCGGTCAATTTATGGTGAGCAGAAATTGTTACAATTGACACAACACAGAAACAAGAGGGGTACTTAGGTAACGGAGATTTGGACTTAAAACATTTTATTAATCGGATTGTGCTCAATAAATTTTAAACATCAACTTCAGGACTTTCTCCAAATAAAAGCATTTACTTCAGCACGAAGCAGTAGTGGAAAAGCGTTGTTTTTCACGTAAGAAACGAATAGAAATAGTTCTCTCGGGAGATAACTAAATAGTGCTAGCAAACTGGACATAGGTCACTCCGAATATGATTGTTTTCATGAGTATTTGGTTGACTGGATTGGTTGATGCTGGAGAATAGAGCAGAGCTGGTTTCTAACCACTGAGTCTGCTTTTTTTAAATAGGGTAGCGCTTTAATCCGTAGAAGCTTATTGACTAAAACAGATAAAAGCTAGTGCTGGTTCTGATGTTCGTACAGATAACAAAAATTTATCAACCTGTCGGTTGTATAGTGAAGGAAAACAGGAAAAGGTGAATAGACGTTGATGCCGGGAAAACGGGAGAGAATTAAATTTTCAACAAGGGTAAATGGTTTGCTATACGCTTGTGATTATTGCTCTCATCAAGTTTTGCTGTACCTTCGTCAATGTGCACTTATCACCAAATGAGCCAGTTCACACAACATGCGAGGTTGACAGTTCCTACAGGTGGGGATTATAATTTCCCTAATAATAATTTATCAAAAGGAGAATACAATTATGAGTGGTAATAACGCAGTATTAGCAAGAAATGCAGAAAATGCGCCAAAAGGGATCGGTTCTTATTCACACACAGTCGCCTTTTCTCATTACAATAATCTATCAGCACAGCTACCAATTGATCCGAAATCTGGCAAATTAGTTGCTGGTGGTGTCAAAGCGCAGGCTGATCAGTGTTTTAAGAATATCAAAGCAATTGTGGAGAGCATTCATCATGTGATGAGTGATGTTGTGAGAATCACTGTATTCGTTAAGGATATCAAGGATGTTGATGCAGTAGATGAAGTGTATAAAACATACTTTCCAGCTTACCTTCCTACACGGACAACAGTGGCAGTGGCAGCTTTGCCGATGGATGCATTGGTGCAAATTGAGGCACTTATTTCAAATGGAGAAGGCACAATTCCAAACGCGCCACAAGCAGGCGACCTCATAAAGCTGACAAATAACACTGTAACTGCGCCGATTTGTGCGCTATCTACGCAAACTGTATCTTTTTCACATTACAATAATCTATCAGCACAATTACCAATTGATCCAAAAACAGGCAGATTGGTTACTGGCTGTGTCAAAGCGCAGGCTAGACAGTGCTTAAAGAATATCAAAGCAATTTTAGAAAGTATCGACGTTCCGATGGATGACATTGTTAAAATCAATATTTTCCTTAAAAACCACTCAGATATTGATGCTGTAAACAAGGTGTATACAACGTTCTTTCCAGATTCAGCTATCGCTAGAACTGTCGCCTACATGCCTGCACGGACAGTCATTGCAGCCTCAGCTTTACCGATGGGTGCATTGGTGCAAATTGAAGCAGTGGTGTCACACGGCGATGGAACACCGCCACAAGCTATTGAAGACAGACATGGCCTCATTATAGAAGCGAACAATACGGAAAACGCACCAAAATGTGCGCTATCTACACAAACGGTTGCTTTTTCTCATTATAATCACCTTTCAGCACAGTTACCTGTCGATCCAAAAACGGGCAAAATGGTAGCTGGTATCAAAGCACAGGCTGAACAGTGTTTGAAAAACATTCAGGCAATTGTTGAGAGTATCGATCATGCGATGGCCGATGTAGTTAAAGTGAATATCTTCCTTAAAAATATCGCGGATATTGATGCAGTAGAAGAAGCGTACACAAAATTCTTCCCAGATGGTGTACCTGCACGAAGAACAGTGGGTGTATCAGCATTACCTAAAGATGCATTAATCCAAATTGACGTTGTTGTAGCAAATGCTGAAGGACCGCCACCAAACGCGAAATAGTTTTTTGCTTGTGAAAACAGGAATGACTAAAGTTGCATGTTAAAGGCTAGGACAATGTCCTAGCCTTGTTCTAGTATCTGGGGTCATCACACACGATAAACCTGTCGAAAAGGCATGCCTGAAATCGAAATAACAGATATAGAATAAGCAAATTGATACGAAGAGATGCTAAAGCAGTGACTGCTGACTTGATGCCGAATTCTCGCTACGATGACAGTGAGCCACATCATGTCCAAATATCGAACCGTGACAGGTGACAGTATTGCTTCAAATTGCACCAGCTCGAATTGTAATTTACCTCATAAGTAAATGCAGCCACTTGCCCAGTCGCTCTGTCTTTTACAAGCCATTTAATTTTTCTTGAAATGATTTGTAATTAATTGCGTTAGTTGCAGCATCTCAGGTATTTTTGCTGCCGATTGACCATTTAGTGATACTACGGCACTATCAATCAAGAATATTCTGGGGTTCTGATTTGTCAGTAATTCCTCTTGAACAAACTCCAATAATTGTGTGCATGCAGACATGTCTTTCTTATGTAAATGCGTTTTTATCGTGCTAATGAGGCGCATTAGATCTTGTTCAAAGGCGTTGTTTCTAGTTGAATAAGTTTGCAATTGTTTCTCAAGCTTCTCGATACTGTGTAGTTTCTCGCCCTTTTCAGGCAGTACTGCCATCATTTCTACAATTCGGTTAACACTATACATCACGACTAAGCGTATTTGCTCAGTAAATTTTTGTTTATCTAAGCAGAACCTGAGATGAGTGCTCAACATGCCAACAAAAGTAATCGCACAGTCAAGAGCATATTCTCGTCTGGTTTCTCCGAAAATATCCACAAAACGCATGGCAACCCATTTCACCATTCGCTGTCTAAAATAGATCAATACTTTTTTCAATTCTGCATCTGATGTTCGGAACATTTCTTCAAACAAATGAATAAATACTTGTTTCTTTCTAAAAATCAATAAATGTTCGACTTGTTCAATAAAAATAGTGAGGTCATCAGTCTTCTTACCAACGAGTAGGGCATCACGTTCTAACTCATTCACCGATATAAAATGATGCAGTACTTCTATTAATAGTTCAGTTTTAGAAGAAAAATAATTATAAAATGTCCCCTTAGAAATGCCGCAGTAGTCCAAAACGTCCTGGATAGAGGTTGCTTGAAATCCTTTTTCAATAAAGAGTTGCTGTGATTTCAAAATCACATTAAGTTTCTTATTCCTCATAAGTATCACCTTTCATCACTTAAACAGTTCAATAAGCGTGTTGACAAACTCAATAAAAATGGTTAAATTAATATCTTGCAATTATTATACCATAGGTATAGAATGTAACGGCGGTATAAAATTTAAACTATTGGTTCAGGAGGCTTTTTATGAATACAGCATTACCGAATACACAGCGCCCACCATATGGCATTATTGCGATTATGATGGTTGGTGCCTTTGTGTCGATGTTTAACGAAACAATTTTCAGTGTGGCATTACCATCAGTTATGAAAGACCTAGACATTCCGGCAACTACAGGGCAGTGGCTATCCACTGGCTACATGCTAGTGAACGGAATCGTTATCCCATTATCAGCATTTTTAATTCAGAAATATTCAGCTCGGCGTTTATTTATCACCGCAATGACGTTGTTTTCAATCGGAACGATTATCGCGGGATTTGCTCCAGGATTTGAAGTCCTTATCACAGCTCGAATGATACAGGCATCAGGGGCAGCAATCATGATGCCGTTACTCATGAACTTTATGTTGACATCTTTCCCGCCTCACAAACGAGGAATGGCGATGGGGTTATTTGGACTCGTATTCATGGTAGCACCAGCAATCGGACCTACTTTTGCAGGATGGATTTTGACATTCTCTGATTGGAGAGCACTTTTCCATATTGTTTCACCAATTGCAATCATTGTTCTATTACTCGGAATTTTGTTGTTAAAAGATACAAGTGTGAAGAATAAAGAGATTAAAATTGATATCGCCTCTATGATCCTATCAAGTTTTGGTTTCGGTGGTCTGTTATATGGATTTAGCTCTGCTGGAAGCCATGGATGGAGCGATCAAAGAGTTTATATTTCTTTAGCGATTGGCGTAATCTCACTGACTCTCTTTATCATTCGTCAGTTCAAACTAGAAGTACCTATGCTCAACTTCCGCGTATATAAATCACCAATGTTCGCGTTGTCATCTGCCGTTTCTGTTGTCATTTCGATGGCAATGTTTTCTGCGATGCTGTTATTACCACTTTACGTTCAAGATGTTAGAGGTATTTCAACGTTTAAATCTGGTCTTTTGATGCTACCTGCCTCTCTCATCATGGCTGTGATGATGCCAATAAACGGAAAATTATTCGATAAAATCGGGGCTCGTTTCCTTGCAGTGCCTGGACTCGTCATCACAATTGTGACAACCTATATGTTTTCACAACTGACACTAGAGACAAGTTATGGTACACTCATGATCCTCTACGCAATGCGGATGTTCGGGATGTCGATGGTTATGATGCCGGTAATGACAAATGGATTAAATTCATTGCCACAACGACTGTACCCTCATGGTACTGCCATGAATAGTACGCTGCAGCAAATCTCCGGGGCACTCGGTTCTGCGATCATGATTACGATTATGACATCGCAGGCCAAGGAATATGCAAAAGAGCTGGCAGTGACTGCAACTGAAAAAATGACGCCGCAAATGGCGCAATCTGCAGATGCGGTCAAAGCGATGCAGGAACAAATTCGGCAAAAAGCGATGTTGGAGGGAATCAATGATGCATTTACAGTGACGGTAGGAATCGCCATTGTAGCTTTGCTTCTTGCACTCTTTATTAAGCGGGTAAAACCAGTAGCCGAAGAGGATACGGCAAGTAACGCTACTGTTGAGGTGCCGAAATCCGTTGCATCAGGAAAATAATTAATGTAAAAAGCATCTGGGGTGCACATCAGTACACACTCAGATGCTTTTTTATTTTGAGGAAAGTAGTGCCTGGGGTAGTATCTAGAAGATTGGATCATCTCGGAGAAGACTAGAAAATGCAGGTAGGCTGTGTTTGGCTGAACTCGTGTATAGTATCTCACAATAAGCACGCATGACAAGAGACTTGGCTGATTCGGTTAAGGAAAGTTGTAGCAGGCCTAGCGAATGGTTGAAAGATAATCAGTTTAACTAGACAGACCGAAAAGCTGTTTCATCCGAATTAGAATCAAAGGTACAAGCTGTGATGAACGTGATAAAATAATTCGTTTTACTAAGCAGGATAAGAACAAAATAGGTGATTGTATAACTGGATGGAAATGCGAACTAAGATATCATCAGGGCGTTGGGCATCGATCAGGCAGCCTTGTCGTTGCAGTAAGTCTTCACCAAAAGCGTCAGACTGATGTGCACGGCTGGTCTTCAAAATGATAAGGTCAGGACTATGTGTATGTGATTGTTCTTATCTAAAATGTCACAGACCCAATTCAAATCTGAAAAGATAGATTTGTTTCTAATTGTAAAAATTTGCTCTCTTTTTTTTCTTCTTGTTATGTTAATGTAATGCTAATGGAACAGGACGTTTAAATTCAAGGAGGCGATTATAAAGATGAAAGATCAAGCTGTTTTAACTACAGGACAAACAAAATCAAGATTAAGACGCATATTTCCTGTGATCTTGCTATTCTTTTTAGCACCAATTTTTGGAGAGTATATACTTGGTGTGTTGTCCTTATCGGAATTACCCTATGTTATTTTTTTAGCACCAATGTATGGCGGTGGTGCCTTACTCATTCGTGAAATAACACGGAGGACAGATGGCGGCTTAGCAACAATGTTGATACTTGGGATTGCTTATGGCCTAATCGAGGAAGGGATTATCGATCAGATGATTTTTAATCCTAATTATCTCACGCAATCCGGGTTTGAATGGCATACTGCTATACCATTTATCGGAGTTGATGCCTGGTTAACGATTTACGTATTAGCGATGCATGCAATATGGAGCACTTGTATCCCGATTCTTATTGTAGAAGCACTTTTTCCTGAAAGAGGGAATAAACCTTGGTTAGGTAAATCAGGTATTGGCGTTGTTTCTGCTGTTTTTATCCTAGGATCAGCTTTTCTCTGCTATGACGTCAGTGTAGAAAAACAGTTTTTTGCCTCAATTCCACAATTAGTAGGAACAATCATCATCATTGTACTGCTCGTTATTATTTCAATAAGATTTGGGAATAAAACACTTGCTCCTACAAAAGGTGACGTGCCAAAACCATTGCTGCTGGGGCTATTCTCGTTCATTACTTCAAGTCTTTTTATGCTCGCTGACACGACGTATGGGTGGGCTAGTGTGTGGGCTTGCTTGCTACTACTTACAGGATTTTTCTTAGTCGTTTACTATTGGTCCCAGCGTCATGGCTGGGGAAGGAGGCACCAGCTTGCGCTTGCGGGAGGAGGCATCCTGACCTACTCGTGGCTAGGTTTATTTTCTGGAAGTATCATTTTTGGCAGTGGTGCAATCATATTATTCGTTCTTGCATACAGACGGATAAAAAAATATGAAACGGGCTTACAATCCTCTTTGAAATAATGCAACATAAGCGTATTGTTTACAATTTAATGAAATGAACAATTCTAACATCTTGTCGATACTTGAGCAGCGCTGTATACGGCGGGGGAGATCGTAAATGAATAGCCAAGAACGATAAAACGATTTCATTCGATTTGTACCCGTTTATGATTTACTTCTGAATCTCAGAAAAGAAATGGGTTTTAAAAATCCGTCCACAGCTATCTCGTGGACGGACCGACTATTATTATTTTCACACAGCCACTATTGATCTTCTCGTAACATATAGCTGTTACCATCTTGGTCTTCAAAATCAAACATTTTTCCATAAGGCATTGTATTCAGTTGCCCGACTCTAACGCCGTTTTTCTTCATTTGCTCGTAGCTTGATTCAATATCTTTTGTGCTAAGTAGGACACCTGGATGTGGTGTTCCCCTACCCATTGAAGCCATGTGTGCCTTATTATAAAGGACAAAAGTAGTTTCGCTTTCGGGAGAAGGTGCAACTTCCAGCCAGGTCATATCAGGCCCTAGTGGTTGTTCAAATACAACTATGTAACCCATTTTTTCAAGCCAAAATAGTTTGGCTGTTTGTTGATCTTCCACATAAATTGTTACTTTTCCTAGTTTGTTTACAATCATTTCTTTCTCCTTCGGGTTGATTTATTTAGTGCGTTGCTAAAAAAAGTAATGCCTCGCCTGTTTCGTGCACTGTATTGTTTTCAGTCAGAAACAGAGGCATAAAGTAGGTGCCTCTGTCACAATTGTATAAAAGCGAGTGAATTACTTTTTCTTGGCATACCATTAGGTGATCTGTGTTATTATAGTGCCTTTGCAAGGAAATTGAAATTCCCGAATATGCATTATACATCATGAAGAACTATGCAAATGAAGTAGAAAAGGGTAAAATAAAAAAACACCCGAAAGGGTGCCGTAATATGAAAAGTTACATTTTTTTCATTTTCAGCGTACTGACCATCAGAAAGCTTAACAGACATGTAAGAATGAAATAGAATGATGTTGGTAGCGATTCTGAAAATAATGAGAAAAACGCGATAATACAAGCAGCAACAGGGATTGGCATACCGGTAAAATAGCCATTACATGTTGATACGTTAAACCGGGCTAATCTGTAAGCGCCGCATCCGATAAAGAGTACAGAGGCGAACATGCCCCACTGTCCTAAGCCTTGAAAAGCAACTGAGTAGATGAGTAATGCTGGTGCTACCCCGAATGAAATCAGGTCGCATAGTGAGTCAAGTTGTTTACCAAGTTCAGATTCAACATTAAATTTACGGGCCACTGCACCGTCAAATCTATCTGCTAGTGCAGCTATCAAAATGAATAAAAGTGCTAATTTAGGTTGGTCATTGACAACAGCAATTGTTGAAAAGCCACCTAAGGAGAGGTTGGTTAGTGTAATCAGATTGGCGGAATTCGACTTAAGCTTTTTTCTTGATTGAGATAACAAGTTGATTCCTCCTTTTTTGAACGACATGTATATTTACTTGCAACCATATTATTTTATTCTCTCACGTTTTGATAAATAATTCAATGGAAGAAGGAGAGTAAGTTGCGCGAGAAACTTTATCAACTGTCAATAGAGCTAACAAATGGCAAGTGGACATCCAAGATGTTTAAAGGCTTTGCTACTAGTCACTTGAGCCGTAAGCTGATTTTATCATATGCAAAACAATTCAAAATTAATCTTGAAGAAGTTTCCAAACCGATAGAGGATTTTTCTTCTCTGCATGATTTTTTTATCCGCGAGCTCAAAGCAGGTGTTCATCAAATTGATCTTGATCACAAGAGTGTGGTAAGTCCTGTGGATGCAGTGATTGAGGATTTAGGTACCATTCATGCAGGTAAGCCGGTCGTTGTGAAAGGACGAAATTATCGTATTGAGGAAATGCTTGGCTCTAGGGAGATGGCAGAGAGATATCTCGGTGGTACTTATATAGTGTTCTACCTGAGCCCAAGTGACTATCACCGGATTCATGCGCCTGTTTCTGGAGAAATCACCTACAAAAGTACGCTTGGTCGAAAATCTTTTCCAGTCAACCAGATGGGAATGAAATTTGGTAAAGATCCATTGTCGAAAAATTATCGTCAAATTAGTGAGATCAGGACAGAAAATAATCATGTGGGTGTCGTCAAGGTTGGGGCAATGGTGATTAATACAATTGCCCGTACACATACAAGTGATCACCTCGTAAAGGGAGAGGAAATGGCCTATTTTTCATTTGGTTCAACGGTTGTTTTGCTGTTTGAAAAGGATAAATTTACGCTCGAAGCAGGGATTAAAGCACCCTACCCAATTCGGATGGGATCAAAGGTTGGGTCTTTTTAGTTTCTTTAAAAGGCCTTATGGCTGTCTAGTCCTATAGTGCTAGACAATAAACTGATCATGTAAACTGATTCTTGTCGCGAAATCGCTGCTAAGAGCAGTTTGACTGATAGCTTCTAATGAATAGTCCTTAAACACTGTGCTCAATCGTGCAGTTGGTCATAAAAACATTTTGAATGCTGACTGAGGCATGTTGTACGAATGCTAGAATAGCAATCAAAATAGTCTTGGAGAATTAAATAAATGATTCGTTTTGAAAATATATCAAAAACTTACCATAACGACACTACTGTCCTCGGTTCCCTCAATCTTTCCATTCACAAGGGTGAATTCTTTGTCTTAATTGGGCCAAGTGGCTGCGGAAAAACCACCACTTTAAAGTTAATTAACCAGTTGATTACCCCGAGTGCTGGCAAGATTTATATAAATGAAAAAGAGATCAGCGAGTACGATATTCATGAGTTACGCTGGAATATCGGGTATGTCCTACAACAAGTTGCTCTGTTTCCTCATTTAACTATTGAGGAGAATATTGCAGTTGTGCCGAAACTTCTGGGGTGGAGAAAAGAAAAGATTCGTGCTCGTGTCGATGAATTATTATCAATGGTTAATTTAGAGCCGAATGAATATCGTGACCGGAAGCCCAGTGAATTATCGGGCGGACAAGGGCAGCGCGTTGGCGTTTTAAGGGCACTTGCGGCCAATCCAGAGATTTTATTAATGGACGAACCTTTCAGTGCGCTCGACCCAATTGGCCGTCAACAATTGCAAGAAGATTTACTCGCGATTCAGCGAACAATCAAAAAGACAATTGTCTTTGTCACGCATGATATGGATGAGGCTAGGAAACTGGGGGACCGTATCGCGATTATGGATAAGGGACAAGTTGTGCAGTGCGGAACGGTAGCTGAGTTACAAACAAATACCACAGACCAGATTGTCCAGCAATTTTTTAATAAAGAGAGCATTTTGCAATTGCGCGCCGAGCAATTGATGGAAGCGCCTCGAGAAACTGCCACTGCTTATGATTTGCTTCCAACCGTTGATCATCTTTCTACGTATGAACAGCTTGTTCATTTATTAACGGATTTCGATGTTGTTTATGTCGAAAAAGAAGGCAAGGTCATTGGTCAAGTTACGGCGAGAACAATGATGAAGAATACGTCGCAAGAGCTGAAAGGAAAGCGCTATGAGTAATTTTATAGATGTTTTCAAGGAGCGACAAGATGAACTGTTGCAGCAACTGCTGACCCATATTGAGATAGCCATTATCGTTTTGCTGATTGCATGTGTTTTATCAATACCGCTGGCAATCTATGCAACAAAACGGCCAAAGCTCGCGGAGTGGGTCATCGGGACGGCGTCAGTCATCCAAACGATTCCTTCGCTCGCAATGCTTGGATTGTTAATTCCACTGGTTGGTATTGGCAAATTACCTGCGGTGATTGCACTTGTTTTATATGCCCTTTTGCCGATCATTCGTAATACTTATACGGGGATTCGCGAAATTGATCCTGCTTATATTGAAGCAGCGGATGCGATGGGGATGAACGGATGGCAACGTTTAATGCGAGTCGAACTGCCGCTAGCCTATCCTGTGATCATGGCAGGTATTCGCACGGCGACTGTGCTAATTATTGGAACAGCGACACTAGCGGCACTTGTTGGCGGTGGTGGTCTTGGCGAGCTAATTCTCCTTGGTATTGATCGAAATGATACAGCGCTCATTTTGTTAGGTGCCATTCCTGCAGCGCTACTAGCCATTGTCTTTGACTTTGGTTTAAGGAGACTCGAAGGTGTCTCCTTTCGGAAATCTTTACGAATTGTGATGGCAACTGCTTGTATTTTCGCCTTGTTATTCACCTATATCTTTTTCCAACAAGATGAAGAAGCAGATATTGTCATTGCAGGGAAGTTAGGTTCTGAGCCTGAAATTCTCATTCAAATGTATAAACAATTGATTGAAGCGGAAACAGATTTAACCGTTGAAATCAAACCTGGATTCGGGAAAACAAGTTTTGTATTTAATGCGCTTGAATCTGGCGAGATTGATTTGTATCCTGAGTTTACAGGGACAATTGTTTCGACGTTTTTAAAGGAAACACCAACTAGCACGAATGCTGAAGAGGTTTATATGCAAGCGAAGATGGGGATAGAGGAATCTTATCCTGTACAATATCTTGATCCTATGCAATATAATAACACTTATGTATTAGCTGTACGGCAGGAAACTGCGGATCGATATGGACTAGAAACGATGTCAGACCTAATTCCAATTGCTAGTCAATTGAAAGCGGGATTCACTTTGGAATTTGCTGACCGTGAAGATGGCTATGTCGGGATTGAGGACATGTATGGTATTCATTTTGGTTCAGTAGCCACACTAGAGCCAAAGTTACGTTATCAAGCAATTGCGAACAATGATGTCGACATCATTGATGCCTATTCAACAGATAGTGAACTTGAGGAATTAGGTCTCGTGGTGCTCGAGGATGATAAACATTTCTTCCCGCCTTATCAAGGTGCCCCACTAGTGAGGACTGAAACGCTGGAAGAGTACCCAGAGCTAGAACCAGTTCTAAATCAGCTAGCAGGAGAAATCACGGATGAAGAGATGCGGGAAATGAACTACGCCGTCAACGTTGAGGGGAAAAGTAGTGAAGGAGTTGCAGAAGAATATCTCACTACACATGGTTTGCTTGATGATTAAATGATAGAACTGAATAGATGAGGAAAACTATCTAAATAGAGCACTGTTGAAACTACCTGAAAAAGAACAGCTCTCCCGGAGAGAATTTGTTATAATACAGTTTGAAGCATATGGCTTAGTGATAGAAAGTATTGAAATTTGCTAATTGAATGATTGTGTGTGAATAAAGCTGGAGGTGCAAGTATTTGTTCAAGATCTTCTTACCAAAAAAAGTATTTAAAAATGTCTATCAAATTACCCCTGATTACTTGGAAAAACATAGCCTTAAAGGGATCATTACGGATTTGGACAATACGCTGATTCGCTGGGATAAGCCAGATGCAACGCCAGAACTGAGAGCTTGGTTTCGGTCATTTACAGATGCCGGTTTTCAAGTAGTTGTTTGTTCAAATAATAATGAACAGCGGGTGAAGCTATTTGCTGATCAAGTAGGGCTTCCCTTTGTTGCAAAAGCACGCAAGCCGCTAGCGCGCGGGTTTAAGCGGGCAGCCGTTTTAATGTCACTGAAAAGTAGTCAAACAATTGTTGTGGGCGATCAATTAATGACAGATGTCCTCGGCGGAAATCGTGGTGGATTTCACACGATTTTAGTGGAGCCACTTGTCAAAACAGATGAGTGGAAAACATTTTTAAATCGAAAAATGGAAAAAATAATACTGCGCTATTTTAGAAAAAGAGGCATGCTCGGAAACCGGACGGGGGAATCAAATTGAATGAAATGAAAGTGCAGTGTATCGGTTGTGGTGTAACCATACAGACTGAAGATAAAAACGGTCTTGGCTATGCACCTGTATCATCGCTTGAGAAAGAAATTATTCTTTGCCAGCGGTGCTATCGCCTAAAACATTATAATGAAGTGCAAGATGTGTCGCTGACTGAAAGTGATTTCTTGAAAATTATTAATGATATTAGCGCGCAGTGTGCTTTACTTGTCAAAGTGGTTGATATATTTGACTTCGATGGTAGTTGGTTATCTGGTATCCAGCGATTTGCAGGCAAGAATGATGTGCTTTTAGTTGGGAATAAGGTTGATTTATTGCCGAAAGTCGTCAATCCAAACAAAATGATCAATTGGATGAAAATGCGTGCTAAGGACCTCGGCCTAAAGCCTGTTGATGTCATGCTCATTAGTGCCAATAAAGGTACCGGACTAGATGAGGTGATTGAGCGAGTTGAAAAGCTTCGCCGGGGCCAGGATGTGTATGTGATTGGTTGTACAAATGTCGGTAAATCGACTTTTATCAATGCGATTATTAAACGCATTACCGGGGAAGAGGACGTGATTACAACATCACAGTACCCAGGGACAACGCTCGATACCATTGCGATTCCGCTAGATGATGATCGTTCAATGGTTGATACACCCGGGATCATCAACCATCATCAAATGGCCCATTTTGTTGCAAAAGATGATTTGAAAATCATTGCGCCGAAAAAAGAAATTAAAGTCCGAAATTTTCAGTTAAATGAGGGACAAACGTTGTTCTTTGCAGGGCTTGCTCGCTTTGATTTTGTAAAGGGAGATCGTAATTCGTTTGCTTGTTATCTCGGCAATGAACTACCTATCCACCGGACTAAACTCAGTAATGCAGAGGCATTATATGACAGTCATGTTGGTGAGATGTTGTCACCACCGCGGGCAAATCAACTGGGGGAATTTCCTAAGATGGTTGCCCACCAGTTTTCGATTAAAGAGGCAAAAACGGATGTTGTTTTTTCAGGACTCGGCTGGGTTACAGTCAATAGTGGCAATGCTCAGGTCATTGCTTATGCACCTAAAGGTGTCAATGTTTCGTTACGAAAGTCGCTGATTTAGCGCAAGATGAAACCCTAATCAATAATGAAAATTCAGGTGAGCGTATGGATCAATATTTTGTGATTGGATCACCGATTGTACAGTCGAAATCACCACAAATGCACAATGCTGCTTTTCGCGCGCTCGGTATTGATGCAAATTTTTCGGCAACTGAAGTGCTTCCGAGTGAATTGGCTGACTTTGTGGAAATATTTCGGAAAGAGAACGGAAAAGGGCTTTGTGTGACTATTCCTCATAAAACGGCCATTATTCCGCTTTTAGATGAAGTGTCTGAGGAAGCACTGGCAATTGATGCGGTCAATGTGGTTGTACATTGTGATGGCAAATTGGTGGGCTATAACACGGATGGAGCTGGATTTGTCAGCGGTTTGCGCACGCTAAATCCTGAGCAAATCTGGGCAGATGCTAATGTGTTATTAATAGGCGCTGGCGGTGCCGCTAAAGGGATTGTACATGCTTTGAAAGTCAACGCGATTCCGCGTATTACAGTTGCTAACCGAACAATGGAGAAGGCGAGACAGTTGTCAGCGCAAGTGGTTACTTTACAGGAAGCTGAGACTGGACTTGCGCAGTATGATATTATTGTGAATACCACTTCAATTGGAATGGGTGATCAGGCAGGTGAAGTTCCGATTAAGCTTTCCAATTTGAAAGCTGGGGCAATCGTTGCTGATATTATCTACAATCCACTTCAGACGAAGTTTTTAGAAGAGGCAAAGAAATGCGGTGCCATCACTCAAAATGGACTACCAATGTTTATCAGGCAAGGGGCCTTGGCATTTGAACACTGGACAGGTATTATGCCTGATACAATGCTGATGGAACAGGCCTGTTTAGAATCAATTAGGCGCTTATAATAATGAAGTGAGCATCTCTATTTTTATAGGAACACGTGTCAATGACACAGAAGGAAGGTATATATGTTAAAAGGAAAGCAAAAACGCTATTTACGCTCGTTAGCACACAATCTAGAGCCTATTTTCCAAGTTGGAAAAGGCGGCGTTACGGAGAATATGGTGGAGCAATTGAAAGCAGCACTTGAGGCAAGGGAATTGATCAAAATCAGCGTGTTACAAAATTGTGAAGAAGAAGTACGTCCAGTGGCTACTCAGCTGGCAACAGGCACTTCTTCAGAAATTGCACAAATTATTGGCAAAACAATCATTCTCTATAAAGAATCTAAAGAAAATAAAAAAATCGTACTGCCATGATGAGCGTGGGTCTATTAGGTGGTACGTTTGATCCGCCGCATAATGGACATTTGACCATTGCTGAAACCGTTCTTGAAGCGCTTCAGCTAGACCAAATTAGGTTTGTGCCTACCAATATTCCGCCGCATAAGCAGCAGCCGGTGGCGGCACCAAGACAACGTGTTGAAATGCTCGAATTGCTAACGCAAGGAAACGGTCGATTGACTGTAGACCAAACCGAACTCGCACGGACAGGTGCTTCGTATACAATTGATACAGTGCGGATTTTACAAAAGGCGGAGCCGGATGTTCGGTTTTACTTTATTATTGGTGCTGATATGATTGACACCTTACCGCACTGGAAAGAAATTGATGAACTAGTCCAGCTAGTTTCCTTTGTCGGAGTGAGAAGACCATCATATAATGGAGTAACGAACTATCCAGTCAAGATGGTGACAGTGCCTGAGCTTTCGGTCTCTTCCACGCAAATCCGAGCAAGGCTCTACAAGGGACACGATGTGAATGGATTATTGCCAGGCAGTGTACTCACTTATTTGAAGGAGCATGGTTTGTATGGAATATGAAGAAATTCTTGAAGCGGTAAAGGAAAGGCTTCCGGCACAGCGATTTACTCATGTGCTGGGGGTGGTTGAAACGGCACGGATACTCGCAGTTCGCTTTGGTGCTGATGCTGACGAGGCCATGCTAGCGGCGGTACTCCACGATGTGGCTAAGGTTGAACCAGCTGATCAGATGAAACAAATGATTCTCCGAGAAGTGGATTTGCCGAAAGATATCCTCAGGTTTCACAGTGAACTCTGGCATGCTCCGGTAGGTGCCTTCATCGCTCAGCATACGTTTGGCATAACAAACCCGTTCGTACTGGATGCGGTTCGTTTTCACACAACTGGGCGTATGAACATGACATTACTGGAAAAAATAATTTTTTTAGCAGATTATATTGAACCTAACCGGACAACACCTGGTGTAGCAGATTGTAGGGAACTAGCAGAATCGGACATCAATGCAGCAATTATTTTGGTTTATAAGCGAACGGTTGCATACTTGCTAAGTAAAAATGCAACAATACATCCAGATACAATCTATGGGTATAATGATTTGGTTAGCCAGTAGCAGGACTAAAAAAATTGGAGGTACATGAGTGACTACTAAAGATCTATTGAAAACAGCCATAACGGCGATAGATGAAAAACATGCTGAGGATATCTTAATTTTGAATATGCACGGGGTTTCACTCGTTGCAGATTATTTTGTCATCTGTCATGGTAATTCGGGTAAACAGGTGCATGCAATTGCCCGCGAATTAAAAGAGAAGGTACATGCGCAGGGGTTTGAAGTGAAACGTGTTGAGGGTTTTGACGAAGCACGCTGGGTACTGATTGATCTAGGTGATGTTGTCGTGCATATTTTCCACAGGGATGATCGCCATTATTATAGCTTAGAACGTTTATGGGGTGACGCGAAAGTCGAATCAGTCGATCCGGTAATTGCTGAGTAGTCTATTTCTATTTAACCAGTAGACATGAAAAGCACAAAGGTTTTGATTGTGCTTTTTTGTTGGGAATAAGCCTTCAACATTTCCTTGGTTAGCTATTTTTGTGGAAAATAAACCCATTAAAGCTTGGGGAATGGACAAGTGTTATCGGAAAATGGTATCATCAAGGGCGGTATTGTATATACTGGGTATATACAATATTGCAAAGCGGTGATATGATGGAAGCGGGTAAAAATTTCATACCGAGTCGAGGAGTGATAGTCGTGACCACTACTGTGCAAAAGTGGGGGAACAGCTTAGCTGTTCGAATTCCAAGCAAAATTGCAGAGTCGCTTCTGATCGACCAGGGATCTGAAGTTGTGATGAGCGTGGAGAACCAAGTATTGACGCTTAAGGCAAAGAAGCAAAAACCATCATTAGATGAATTACTCTCTAAGATCACTGCAACAAATAAACATCAAGAATTTGATTTTGGAAGAACAGAAGGGAATGAACAGTTGTAATGGTTAAAGCACCTGAGCGAGGAGATCTAGTTTATTTGAATTTTAATCCTCAATTGGGGCATGAACAGAATGGTCGGAGACCGGGAATCGTTCTCTCACCAAAGAATTTCAATGAAGCCACTGGTTTTGCCATTGTCTGTCCAATCACAAGACAGCAGAAGGGTTACCCGTTTGAGGTAGTTTTACCAGAAGACATGGCTATCACTGGCGTCGTATTAACTGACCAAGTTAGAAGCTTGGACTGGCGCGCACGCCGTACACAGATTGAAGGACACGCTCCTGAATCAGTTATCAACGTATGTATTGAACTAATCCATAGTTTCTTAGCGATGGATTTCTAAGATTTTTGTAGATCATTTTGGAATGGTCTACACACCTGCTTCGTTAATGCCCCTTTTTCTTTCATCATTGATTCTCAGCCTACCGAGTAGCCTTTCATTTATTCCTACCACTTGAAAATCCGAAATTGATTCTCTCCTAAACGTTTTAAATGACTTCACTCATTATTTTTTGCCCGCACGACAAAAGTCCCCACTTTATGAAAAAACCTTTTTGTTATTTTATTTACCTGATTGCGCTTAAATCATCTCCTAGCAAATCAATCCTCTCTAAAAGATTTTCATTAGCAATACAGTAGTAAAAGGTTCTAAAACAGATTTCACCAAACAACATATCCTGATTTAATTGGTATAAAAAGTCTTTGTCATTCCTTGTAAAAATAGTAAAGGAGTTGTTTTCATGATGGAAAAAATAAAAAATTTATCGAAAAAACAATTAGCGATCGCTGTGGTGACTAGCATCGTGGTGATTGTGTTACTTGTCCTCTATTTGTTTAAATCTCCGGAAAAGGAACAAACCAATGAGTGGACAAGTACAGCTCAGACGGCTCAGACAAATAGCGCAAAAGAAAAAGAATCTGAGACGAACAAAGAATATTTTGCAGATGTGAAGGGAGAAGTGCATAACCCGGGTGTTTATCCATTTGAAGAAGGCGATCGCGTCGGTAAATTGATTGAATCTGCAGGTGGTTTAACAGAGAATGCGGATGCCAATCAGGTCAATCTCGCAGCACTGGCCGAAGATGCGATGGTGATTTATGTGCCTGCAAAAGGGGTAGTTGAAAGTGGTGGCGATACAGCTGCTTCTCCCGCAGGTGGTGCTGTAGACCCAAATTCAACTGATTCTGGTAACGCTGCGGTGAATGGTGCTACCCAAGATCACAATGGCTCTGTGGCGACTGGTGGTTCGGCACCCGATGAATCAAAGGTGAATCTCAATACAGCAACAAAAGAAGAGTTAGAGGCGGTGAACGGGATTGGTCCATCACTAGCGGGTGCTATCTTGCAATACCGTAGTGATAACGGACGATTTAATCAAATGGAAGATCTAAAGGAAGTGCCAGGAATTGGTGATAAAACGTATGAGAAGTTGAAAGACTTTTTCTATGTAGCATGAGCGAAAAATTTGTTTTCTACACCTCGATTGCTGCAATACTTGGTGTACTCATTGTTTTTCAGCTGAACTGGGTGCTTGTTCTAGCAGGATTTGGTTTCGCATGTCTGGTCTATAGGCGTTTTCCTGTTAGACTTGCACTGCTCTTGTTTGCTGTTTTTCTTTTGTTTGCTGTCAGTACGCAACTGCATAAGATGCATCATGTGACCAAGCTATCTGGATCAGAAACAAGGTTAGCTGTTTGTTTTCGCGAACCGCCCAAGATAGACGGTGATTCACTGTCTGGATTTGTCTATGACGCGGAGACGGGGGAAAAGGTTTGGCTCAGTTACCGGATACAATCAGAGGAAGAAAAGAAGGCTATTGAATCTCGTATGATTACTGGTGAGATTTTCGAGGTGACAGGAACGTTAAAAGAACCGCAAGCAGCCACAGTCCAGAATGCATTTGATTTCAAAACCTATTTGTTCCAGCAGGGGTGCTATTGGCAATTTGAAGCCGAGAAGATTGACCATCAGGGAAGATCAACTGCTTGGTGGGTCAAAATCCTACGTGTAAAAGAACAGGGGATTCAGGTCGTTGAGACTAGTTTCAAAGAACCATTTCAAAGTCATGCGCTGGCGCTGATATTCGGCGACGGGTCTCAGATTGATGAAGCATTGTATCAGAATTATCAACAACTTGGTGTTGTACACTTGTTTGCCATTTCAGGTGCACAAGTGAGCCTGTTAGCGTTTTTCATTTATGCAGTTTTGTTGCGGATTGGGTGCACAAAACAAACCAGTATGGTCATCGTCATTTGCGTGCTACCTTTGTATGCTTGCATGACTGGGTTTACCCCTTCAGTGAATCGGGCGTGCGGAATGGTTATGATTTATTTCTTTGGACAACTGATTGGACGGAAAATCTCTCCACTAGTGGCGATGTGTATTTGTCTTCATGCCTATCTATTCTTTTTTCCTTATCAGATTTACGCTGTTGGATTACAGTTATCATTTTCGATTTGTGCAGGGCTGATTCTCACGCAAGAACTATTTTCACGCGCTCGCTTTGGCAAACTAGGAACCGTATTTACCGGGACGTTTGTTTGCCAATTGTTTGCTTCTCCGATTCTGCTGTATCATTTCTATGAGCTTTCGCTGATTGGCTTCTTTGTCAATATGTTGTACATCCCGATTTTCTCATTCATTTATTTCCCCATCACAATTTTTGTATATCTATATGTCGTCGTTGTTCCTATTCATGGTGATTTGTTGATAAACATAGCGAATCGGCTATTTGAATGGCTGATTCTTTTGTCAGAAAAACTTTCCGAGTTTCCTTATGCTTCAATCACCTTCGGTAAGCCAAGTGAACTTGTTTTATTCCTTTTGATTGTGTCGATACTGATCCTCTTTATTGCACTAGAAATGCGTAAACGGGCATATGCGCTAATTTCTGCAGGTAGCCTTTTGTTAGTGCTACTATTTCAATACAATCAAAGCTTGCTTTCACCTGCTGGAGAGATCACATTTATTGATGTTGGTCAGGGGGATGCTATTTTTATCCGTCTTCCACATGGCCAGGGGGATTATCTAATTGATGCTGGTGGGGTTCTTGGATTTCCAAAGCCAGCATGGGCTGCTGAGGAAACGCCATTTGATCCTGGCGCAGATATTGTTGAACCATTTTTGAAAAGTAAAGGTGTGCGTGAACTTGATAAATTGATCTTGACACATGCCGATGAAGACCATGTTGGTGGGTCAGAGGCTTTAATTGAAAGTTTTGAGATTGGTGAGATTATCATTCCAATTGGGCAGGACGAGGCTTTTGCAGAAAGAGACTGGTTTGTTGAAGCAGCTGAGGAGATTCCGATCAATAAAGTGCAGGCAGGGGATCAATTGGCGATAGGAACCAGCTATTTTGAAGTCGTTCATCCAAGTAGGCAAGCTGAGGATATCAATGGTGGCAGTATTGTGATTCAGGCAACGATGAATGAAATTGACTGGTTGTTTACTGGTGATGTTGGGCAAACGGGCGAGGAAGAGGTTCTAAGTCTTTATCCAGACCTACAGGTTGATGTACTGAAAGTGGGGCATCACGGTAGTAATACGTCAACCTCAAAGCCATTTGTTGAAGCGATTGAACCATCTGTTGCGGTCATTTCAGCAGGGAGAGAGAATCGGTATGGGCATCCGCATCAGGAAGTTATGACGATACTCGAATCGGAGCAAATGGCTATTTTCCGGACTGATCAACAGGGAAGCGTGCAATATCGGTATGAAGATGGAGAGGAAGGGACAGTGAAGATTTACCCTCCTGAATAGGTACTTTGTGTGAGGCTACTTAAAGAAAAAGCCTCTCCGCGTTTGGAGAGGTGGTTAAGCCAATTCTTTAATAACGGCGACAACAACGAAAAGTGTTGCGAAGAAGCCGAAGGAAACGATAAATCCCATCATAGAATCAAATGTATCCATTGTGTTTGATTGTGGGTCGTTCTCAAATTCATTCATTTAGAAATCCCTCCAGTTATTCAAATAAAATTATACATTAGTACTGCAGCAGTGGCTAATTTTTGAGCCTAAAATCGATTGTTTTAGTACGTTATTCAAATCTATACTTGTCAAAAGGTCATAGGACAAGTACGATTGATATACAGCATACGACAGAAAGATTAATAATTCCTTAAGAGGCGAATGAAATGATGAAAGTTTGGAATGATTTTGAAAAGAAAGTGTTTGATTCACTATATATTTTATATGGCAGTGAAGAATTCCTGATTGAAAAAACAAAAGATTTATTGGTTCAGAATGTACTGCAGGAAGATGAGCTTGATTTTAATCTGACCGTTGTCGATCTTGACGAATCGCCAGTAGAAACGGCTATTGAACAAATGGATGAGTTTCCGTTTATGGGAGAAAAGCGCGTTGTGATTTTAAAGAATGCTTATTTCTTAACGGCTGCAGAACGGAAGCGGGATAAGATTGTTCATGATATCGAGCGGCTCATTGCATACTTAGAGAATCCTGCCCCCTTTACCATCGCAGTTTTCATCGTTCCTTATCCGAAACTCGATGTGCGAAAGAAAGTGACAAAACTCCTTGTCAAGAATGCAACAGTGTTTGAAGCAAAGCCAATGCAGGACCGGGAACTTATGAGCTGGATTAGTAACCATGCCAAAGAAATAAATGTCCTGATAGATTCAAAGGCCATTGAACTTTTGCTCTATATGACGGGAGGCAACTTGCAAACAATTACGTCAGAACTCGAAAAGGTGGCACTTCATGTTGGCGCGGGAGAACGGATTACGACGGACATTATTGATCGTTTAGTCGTCAAATCACTGGATCAGAACGTATTTGCGCTTGTTGATAAGATTGTTCATAATCAAAGGCAACGAGCGGTAGAAATGGTCCATGATTTGTTGGTGCAAAAAGAGGAGCCAATCCGGATATTAGCTGCGATTGCGCGCCAATACCGGATATTTGCACAGGTGAAATACTTATGCAGCTTAGGCATCGGAGCGCCAGAAATAGCGGCTAAGTTGAAGATAAGTCCGTACCCTGTCAAGCTAGCAATGCAGCAAATTGGTCAGTTTTCAGAGAAGGAATTGCTAAAGAAACTGGATCAGCTTGCTGAAATGGATTTTCAAATGAAGACAGGCTATGGTGATAAGGAAATGTTGCTTGAATTATTTATATTGCAGGGATAACTTTCTTTGGGATTGCGTACTGTAGCTGAGTGCTAGCGTGTCGTGATTGATTCTCTAGCTTTTTTTGCCTCTGAAGGCGAGAGCAGAAATGCTGGTTTTTCATGGAAGATTACATGATATGGATGAGTTCATCCTGACTAGGTAAGCCTTTTGACGATCATGAGTAAGCCTAGCTAAAAGGAGCGTGACTTTGAAATTGGATTCTGCTGTGGTATATTATTTTAGAGATTACGCAAAAGAGGGTTATCAATTTGGAGTTTGAACAAGAGACAAGGCGGATATGCCTAGCTACGCTAGGTTGTAAAGTGAATCTATATGAATCTGAAGCCATATGGCAAATCTTCAAAACAGCTGGTTACCAGCGAGTTACGGAAGATCAGGCGACGGATATTTTTATCATCAACACGTGCACCGTTACCAATACAGGCGATAAGAAAAGTCGACAAGTAATCCGGCGAGCAATACGTAAGAATCCGGATGCGATTATTTGTGTTACTGGATGCTATGCCCAGATTGCTGGCGCAGAGTTGTTGAAAATTCCCGGCGTTGATATTGTCATTGGAACGCAGGATAGGGAGAATCTGATTGAGCTGATTGAAGAATTCGGCAAAACAAGACAGCCTATCAATGCGGTCAGAAATATTATGAAAACGCGTGTGTTTGAAGAATTAGATGTTCCTGCCTTTACCGACCGGACGCGTGCTTCTTTGAAAATACAGGAGGGATGTAATAATTTCTGTACATTCTGTATTATCCCATGGGCGCGTGGACTCATTCGTTCGCGTGCGCCTGAGAAGGTGATTGAGCAGGCACAGCAGTTAGTCGAAGCAGGTTATAAGGAGATTGTCTTAACTGGGATTCATACTGGTGGTTATGGTCATGACTTTGATTCATACACACTGGCTATGCTGCTTCGTGATCTTGAGGAGCAGGTGCCTGATTTAAAGCGGATTCGGATTTCATCTATTGAAGCATCACAGATTACTGATGAGTTGATTGATGTCTTAAACCACTCTGATCGGGTTGTTCGTCATCTGCATATCCCGATTCAATCTGCCTCAAATACTGTGTTAAAGCGGATGAACCGGAAGTATACCGTTGAGGAATTCTCGGCGACACTCGCTAAATTGCGTAAAGCATTACCAGAACTTGCTATTACATCTGATGTCATTGTTGGTTTCCCAGGCGAGACAGAAGCAGAGTTCAAGGAAACCTATGATTTTATCAAAAAAGAGCAGTTTTCAGAATTACATGTGTTCCCTTATTCAAAAAGGACAGGAACGCCAGCCGCGAAGTATCCTGATCAAATTGATGATCATATCAAAGCAGACCGTGTTGAACAGCTAATTGCCCTTTCGCATCAACTGAGCGAAGCGTATGCTGCTGCCTTTGAAGGAACTGTTCTAGAGGTGATTCCAGAAGAGAAGCACAAAGACGATAGTGAGAATAATCACTTTGAAGGGTACTCTGACAACTATCTACGGGTTGTTTTTGAGGGTTCTGAGCAAATGATTGGTCAACTGGTAAAAGTAAAGGTGAAGAAAGCAGGCTATCCTTATTGTAAGGGAGAGATTGTCAACATCGTTTCTTAGGTGTATTCTATTGATAGCGGTTTCTAGGCTACCTGTTTTTTACAGCAGGTAAAACCACTAGCATGGTTTTATGCCGAGTGATGATGTTAGACTGACAGATGGCTGGCTAGTCTCTGCTTTAAAAAAAACAGTGGGGATGACTCACGTTAAATTACTAGGAGGAACGAATGAATATTGCAAAATTTATTGATCACACGGCATTAAAGCCAAACGTGACAAGAAGAGAAATTGAAACATTATGTGCAGAAGCGAAGGAACATGGATTTGCCTCTGTTTGTGTCAATCCAACATGGGTTAAACTTGCGAGTGAGCTACTAGCTGGTTCAGACGTACTAGTTTGTACAGTTATCGGCTTTCCTCTTGGGGCAAATACACCTGAAGTGAAGGCGTTTGAAGCTGGTAACGCAATTGCAAGCGGTGCCGGTGAAGTCGATATGGTCATCAATGTGGCAGCGCTCATTGATCGCAATTTGGAGCTTGTTAAACGTGATGTTAGCGCGGTTGTTGATGTAGCTAAGGGACAAGCTTGTACGAAAGTGATTATTGAGACAGCATTGTTATCAGATGAAGAAAAGATTCTGGCTTGCCGGATTGCGATGGAAGCAGGCGCTGACTTTGTTAAAACGTCAACGGGATTTTCAGGCGGTGGCGCAACAGTTTCAGATATTCGGTTGATGCGTGAAACTGTGGGTCCAGACCTAGGGGTCAAAGCTTCAGGTGGTGTAAGAACGGCTACAGACGCACAGAATCTAATTGAAGCGGGCGCAACTAGAATTGGCGCTAGTGCTGGGGTAGATATCGTCAAAGGGCTTGTAGGCAGTTCTGACTATTAATAGTTTTGCAACAGTTGATCAATGAGAATGAAGAGAACTTCTGTCGTTGTCGTGAGCACTCCAGAACCGGTGCAGGTTTTGGGTGCTTTTTTTGTACCTAGATTATGCCTGAGGGACGTAGATTCACTGGATGTGATAGAAATACTTGTACGTGTCTTACGAAAATTAAACCAATATTTTTTTGGTCATTATAGCGTTTTGTAAATGCTTTGGTAAGGAATATGAAAACGGCAGTTAAGAAGACTGTAGAGTGGGTAAAATAGTAGTAGATGGCTTCAAATTTGAATGTTTACTGCGAAGTGGGATGCAATGAAAAGATATAAGAATGAGAAAATGGAAGTCCAAATAGGTCAAGAAATAGAAGGATATACTGAGGATTCCTGTACTAGAATAACTGATCAACTAGTTGTTCGGAATTCTATGCAAACAATTATAGGCGCGTATACAATTGTTTCCAGTCTATTTGTGAAGCATTTTGTATTGATATTTGACGAACTAACAGACCATTTAGCTCAACGCTTGGCTACGTTTTTGAGACTAAAAAATGATGCGCACATGGCAGTGCTTATATCGGCAGGTTCATTGCCAATGACAGCTTTGTCGCTCATGGGTTTGAAGGCGTTTTCAGCACTTGATGTGATTGTGATGAAGAATGATCTTTCGAGAGCAAGCCCTGCGTGATGAAAGCTATGATTCAGTTTGGCAAATATGCAATTGTTGGGCTATCTAACACAGCTATTTCTCTAGCTGTATATTATACATTACTTTCGTTTGGCGTAAACTATCTCATTGCTAATTTCACTAGTTTTATCCTCAGTGTGATGAATGCTTATTATTGGTCAAGTAAGTATGTTTTTAAGTCAGACGAAGGCTGGATTAAGACGCTTGCTCGCGTGTACATATCATATGGTTTTACTTTCTTACTATCTATGGCAGCCCTCTATTTCATGGTTGAATTTATCGGGATATCGGAGGAACTGGCACCACTTTCTCTATTATTTGTCACAGTGCCCATCAATTTTATCGTCAATAAATTTTGGGCTTTTAAAGATTAAGAATTAACTAATTTTAATTAACTATGTAATACATCCGCTGGGGTATTCGACAAATTAAAATGAATCGCACCCGTTTATTTCATCTCAGGTTCATTATTTTTAGTAAATCTTTCTAATTCTCTTTTGATTTTTTAGCTTAATCACAAAATGGCCAAGACGATGGTGGTACTATGTATATTGCTGGTCATATTGCCTGAATGACTAGCAATAGTGGTGTTATGAGCACTTTAAGTTCTCAGCCAGTACTGATTTGATCACGAAAAGTGAGTGTAACCAAACCTTTTATTCTACCGCTGCAATCACTTTTCCAATTCACATAAAACGGCATTCTAAAAAAAAAATCTTATTTACTGATTGACCTATCAAGATATTTGGTTTATAATAATTTGGTGCATATTGAATATGTAAATTCACTGCCAAGTATACTGAGAGGAGGGGAAGAGATGTCTAAAACAGTCGTTCGCAAAAACGAATCGCTTGAAGAAGCTCTCCGACGCTTCAAACGCTCAGTTTCCAAGCAAGGTACAATGCAGGAAGTTCGCAAGCGCGAATT
>JAVBKF010000226.1:0-3339 GCA_031554215.1 Caryophanales bacterium | reverse complement strand
TAAAAGGTCAACTTACAAAGCCGTTTAAATACTGTTTATAAAATACTGTTTATAAAAAGAAAATTATGGACATTTTAGTGAAATTGTGTTACATTTGTGCCGTGAGTATAGTCAAGTTTTTTCATGTGTTTTTGAAAAAATACTATACGCTATGCCAGAGTTGTATGGGTAGGAGGAAAAGCTATGGCAACAATTAGTTTTAATAAGAACTTTAAAATCTCAAAACAGAATTTTGAAAAGTTTGAAGAAGTTTTCTCACAAGAGAGTACTTTTAAATCACTGAAAAGTGAATCGAAATACAAAAGTGTTTCTGAGTATGATCAATTAAGAAAAGTATTATTAAAAAAATGATAGATTATACGGTCGTATCTTTATATGAAATAATAAATTCTGGTATAGATGTTGATCTTGAAATTATAAAACAGGCATTTGAAAAGTTCTCTTGTAATCGTGAAAAAGATTTGGAGAACTTTTTGGTTTCTAAGGCGTTTGAATATGAAAAATCTGAATTCGGGAAAACATTCTTACTGATTGATGAGCAGAAGTTAAATGACGGAAGTATTGATATTGTGGCCTTTTTTGTTACAGGTCAGAAACCGATCGATATTTCTGAGATGAGTAAAAAACAGAGAAAGAAGGTTATCGGTAACTATCCTGGTAGAGATAGCCTTAGTACAGTGCCAGCTTTTTTAATTGGGCAACTTGGACGTTCCGATCATTATTCTAGGTACGATATCGATAGTGAGACTATTTTAATGGAATGTTTTCATCAGTTGAAAAAAGCACAAATGGTCGTTGGGGGAAAAATGGTGGTGCTTGAATGTAGAGAACCACTGTTAGCATTTTACGAAAAAAATAACTTTAAAAGAATTGATCACGATGCAGATAATCAATTATATACACTTTGTTGTAAGATGAATTAGTATTTGCTTTAGATTTTGTGCATACTAATTAATGTATTAATCTTGTGCAAAGGTTGTGAGTCTATGAAAAGTAATCATACAGAGGCATATTTCTTAAAGAAAGAAAGTAGCGATATTTTTTTTGATTTGCACTTTAATGATGAAGGCTTTTCTATCAGAAGTGGGTTTAAATCCAAATATGTGGAAAAGGACTCACAGAAGTTTAACTGGTTGATGAAGGCACTGAAAAAAAATTAAAAGAAAAAAGACTACCGCTCACTTTGCTAATTGGGCGATTTTTGTGACTGGAAAAATTATTTAGATGTTAATCACTAGGTAGACTTGTTTGGTGCTGAAGTAGAATATATTAAATTAAACGCCAATGTTTGTAGGGGAATTGAAACGACTTTAAAACAGCAAAAACATGACCATCGAGTCAAGCCTGGAGTACCTAACTGCATCTATTAGAATTTTAACGTAGAAAGAAATGGAGCTAGCAGTAAAAAGGTTACTGATTGGAAACAAACTTGGCATCGTTTAGAATGAAAAAATATTTGAATTCTTTATAAACTGAGGCTCCTCATTGGTTGTTTTCGCGATATTGCTAGTGTTTTGGGGTGAGGGCGCATGTACTGCCCTTGCTATTGTGTCTCTAAAAGATAACCCTAATGAAAAGTGAATCGTAAGCAAATTACCCATTCAAATTGATATCAAAGGGAGCAGGGGTTATGACTCCGTATTCATTTACGTTTGTTATTCATGTTCATACAAAAAGGTTTTGCACACCGTCGTGGTCTGCAAAACCTTTTTGTTTAGCGCTATATTTGCAATGAAAAATGGTTATTAGACATTAAATGAGCATATGATTCGTTATTTCTGATATATTTGAATCGTTTGGGTAACGACTTAAAGCAATACGATAATGACATGGTCATGGTACGTAAATGAGTATTTTTTACAAAAAAATAGGGAAACGAAGTTGGTTAGCACAAGTGGAATTCTTTCTGCTATGGTTACTGGATTTTCGGGGGGAACGACTATTACCAAGAGGAGGGTAATGATCAATGGATAAATGGTATAAAAAACCATTAGTGATTATTTTATTTATTATTTTCCTATTTCCTATCGGTCTGTTTTTGATGTGGCGGTATACAAACTGGCATCGAAGATTAAAGATTATTGTATCTGTTCTAGCTATCTTCTTAAGTGGGTATGCACTTGGTTCGGTTAATACAGCATCGACACCAACGGCTGTATCAGAGCAAGTCGCATCTATCGAAGTAGATAATAAGGCTGAACAAGAGGAAAAAGAGGAAGCTAAGGAAAAAGAAGAAAAAGAAGCTGAGTTGAAAGCAGAGCAGGAAGCTCATGCGGAGCAGAAAGCCAAGGAAGAAGCTGATAGGCAAGCCGCAGAAGCTAAAACAAAAGCAGATCAGGAGGCAGCCGCAGCCGCTGAACAACAAAGAGCTCAAGAACAGGCCGCTGCTGTGCAAGCTGCCGCCGAGCAACAAAGAGCCCAAGAGCAGGCAGCAGCTGCCCAACAGCAACAGCAGCAGTCAAGCCAAAATGAAGCATTTGTTTATTTCACACCAAATGGTAAAAGCTATCATTCTCGAACAACCTGCCCAACATTGAATCATAGTTCGGAAATATTATCAGGAACTTTGCAAGAAGCTATAAATACGGGGCATGCGGATGTATGTGATGTATGCTGGTAATAGGAAGAACAAATCCCAAAGGTTACGCTTTTTTTCTGAGAAATAATGAAAAGGAAAAGCTTAAAATGCGGGTAAATAATTAGAATGAGCAAAACTGATGAGGTAGGAAGTCGGGGATAAAAATTTTTTGTTTGTAAGGAATTTGTGAAAAGTCCATGTCAAGACTATTTCAATTCTGCTCTAGAAGTAACCCCAATGAAAAGTGAATCGTAAGCAAATTGCCCATTCAAATTGATATCAAAGGGAGCAGGGGTTATGACTTAGTATTCATTTACGTTTGTTATTCATGTTCATACAAAAAAGGTTTTGCAGACCGTAGTGGTCTGCAAAACCTTTTTGAATAAAATAAAAAGACGAAACGAATGTCTCATCTTTTTGAATTTGTAGTAAGAGATTGCGTATGCACATGTGCTTACGCAAGGCTCCCGAGCTACTTGTGAAACAATTATGCTTGTAAGCTGTTTACTTTCTTAGCCATACGTGATTTCTTACGAGCTGCAGCGTTCTTATGAATAAGACCTTTTGATGCCGCCTTGTCCAATTGACGAGCTGCAACAGTTGTTAGAACTTTTGCATTTTCATCGCTTGTTGAAACAGCTACTTCTGCTTTTTTCACAGTTGTACGAAGTGCTGACTTTTGTGAAGTGTTACGTGCATTTGCTTTTTCAGCTGTTTTCACGCGTTTGATTGCTGATTTGATATTTGCCATTGTGAGTCAC
>JAVBKF010000116.1:0-3053 GCA_031554215.1 Caryophanales bacterium | reverse complement strand
TGCATTTCGCACCTGTCTCAGCCCATAACCGGAAATTGCCTATCGGTGTCAAACAGCTGCAAGTGTTGTATTTGCACAACAAATGACGCGATTTCAAAGAAGCGCCATCTGTGACCACCTATTCATACCTCGTTCTTGCAGCAAATGCAAATAATTTGATACATACTTAAGTATTTACGAGCTTTTAAATTGCACCATTTTACAAACAACCTTTATGGTGCAACATGCGCTTTGACATGCCAAATTTCAGAACAACAATTTGACAGCTAGTTGATTAGCTAGACCAGGAATTACACTGTAATAAGTCACAAGAGGCATTAACTTCACTCGTCCACGTGTACTTTTCACCATTTAAGCACTCCATAAAAATCTGCATCACCCTATCTTTTCTCACTTTTTTATTCTCATTTTTCCCCTCAAGTTAGTGCTGAAAAATTGCTTTTTCCACAGTGGTTCTTTCAAAGGAAAGGAATCCACAGACATTTGCCGCTCGTACTGCCATCTGGCGAACAACATCGCAATCATATTTCCCATCCCCTTCCAAGGACCCCCAGCCACATCAACATTATATTTACGCCTATACAATTTACGTATGTAACAATTAGAGATTAAATATATGACAATCTCCCATAAACTTCATTACAAAAATTATAGCAGTAAAACAAATATACATGCATTTTGCATGCATAGCAAATTAACACATAATTTAATTCGCATTTAGTTCAAATACCAAATAATTAATTAAACAAAGAATTAGATAAAGATTACATTGACCAGTATATTATACATATGTGTAATGCTCACATGCATGACTGCAATTTATGTTTCCCATAAAAATTAAAAAAGTCTTTCCAGTTTTGTTTTATAAAAAACCCTAAAAACTTTGAACTTCTAAAAACTTTCAGTTACAAAAAACATGCTCAGTTATTTCAGTTCGTTTCAAATGTCAACATTTATAAGTAAAACTTCCCAATAATCATGTATTATTACAGAATCCAGATTATATAAATTTGCTTTTGATGTTCTGAAAAACTTATTTTTGAGCAAAATTAGTCGGCTACTATATCATATTCCATAATTTCTGATACTGCTGCTGATTTGACTGATTAATGTTAAATTCACACAATTATTGTCCTAACATGCAATACCAAAACATCTAAAAAAGTAATAATATTGATTGGCTATATTTTGCAACAAGATTTGAAAAATAATAACATGCACAAAAGTAATTACAATATTAAAATAGTAGAAGCTAAAAATCTTTCCATAACAAAACACATTCTCACTTCACAATAATTAATATCTGCTGAGCATTTGAAATTAATAAAAACCAGCTCATTCAGTGCAAAACTATAAAATGTACAATTATTATGGCCCTATTTCTGTCACATATATACCAGAAAAGAGCTTTCACCGAAATGTCCATACTTGGATATATCATCACTCTTGAACATGACAGGCAAGAGATCATTTGTTTTTTTTGGAGACTTCGGACATAGTTAATGAGTTTGGGTCACTTGAGCAAAAATAGTCAGTATAGCTCTGTTTTTCGTCTTAGGAAATGGCGGTCTAAAGCAAAATGTCATAAAATTGCTGTAAGTGTCTATCATAGGTCAACTGATCCATCAATTCTTTTGAAATGGGAGTAACAGGGCCACGATATTGACCAAACAATATTGAGTTTCAGAAACTCAACTCTGGGTATATCTCAACAAAATTATCTACATTCAGTTCACAAGTGTCACATGCTATACAAATAATATTAAAATTTGAAACACTAATTCCATTGTTATACATACTATATTTACATTTCGTTATTTATGAGTTTCATCTATCAAATTAGTTCCAATTATTTCAAATAGTTGTACATATTTAATTAATAATATTATCAAACATGTGAAACATATTTTTAATGTATTATATAAGCATAAATTTTCACAAAATAACTGTTAATAGTGCATAAAATATAATTAAATTAAGAAAGCTGCAAATGCAGGATAATTATTGTTTGGGTTTAATTTAACTGAGTAATATATGAATATGAATACATTCTCACCGCATGTAATAAAGCTGCAACTTCTGTAAATCATTATCCATGCAAAAGAGAATATTCACAGAAACAAACTCCTAATTATAATATCATGTGACTGACGATGAAACTTTCTGCTAAAACAAATATTTTCCCCGCTGAAATCTAACAGTACCACTGCACTAGAAAATTGCACATGTTACTCACAGCAGGCTGTCATACATTTGTTTTCACAACCAATCTGTTTGGCTTATCAAAAGTTGAAATATAAATAATTACATAATTCAATATTATACACCTCAGTTAATATTCTGTAAAATATTTGAGGCCATGCATACTGTTATAAAATATTATTTATGCTTTTATTACTGTTAAACCTGCCTATAACTTACACGTGGTGCATAAAAATTCGTTGGAGTTAATTACTTAATTGCAAACACAAAGCAGTATATTACCATTTAGAGAGCACTACACATAAATTTTACAAACCGTCAAATAGCTGTAGAAAGATGGGATCAATGCAATATATATTGAAATCTCCTTGATAACTTGCAAAATAATTATGGTTTTTGATAGAATGAAACAGGAAATAAACTTTAGTTAATATAGCTAGGGTATGTAGTAGTTTCCCACGTTATTCTGCAGATAATGTGTAGCTAATGTGGAATTAGCTGCAGAATTCCTGCAGTACTGCAGCTTGCCACATACTTTAAAGTATGCAACAGGTATTTGTGCAAATCTGCTGCAGAGCTGCTGAGGGAATACATTTCCTTTTCAGTGCTTTTGAGTCCATAAATATATTAGATTGTACATCAAAACTTGCAGCTAAACAAAGTTACAAAATTAAGAAAACCAGAGTACACTAGCTGTATAACCTTTTGCATTCTGCTACAATTCGCTAATATAACAATATTACATGTATACAGAACAGTTTGGGAAATTCAAAATACTGTATATGTATATACAATGTATGTATCTCGGATAGAAAGATAAATTTGGATACATCATATAGCATACATAGTTT
>JAVBKF010000251.1:0-3058 GCA_031554215.1 Caryophanales bacterium | reverse complement strand
CAGTGCGGTCTGTTGCTTTTGTAACTTTTCAAGTTCTGCTTTTTTAATTGCCAGTTGCTTGTTTGTCTTGTCACCGCATGACATTAATAGTACAAAAGATGAAAGGAATAATATTTGTGCAGCTATTTTCATATAATTTATTTTATAAGTATTTTTTATAGTTTTCCGATAGAGATTAAGTAATCAATTTTTGATATAACAGCATCATACATAGCGTTTATATAGTTTGTTTCAGCTGTTATTAAGTCTGTTTGAGTACTATTTATTTCGGTATTGTTACTTAGCCCTGAATCGTATTTTTTCTTTGTTTGACTATATACATCTTTTGCAAGTTGCATATTCTTCTTTTGAAAATCCAGTGTAGCTATTGCATTGCTGAAATTGTTTTGTGCTATAGCAACGGCGTTGTCAATTACCATTTTCATATTATTAACACTATTTTCAGTCTGCTGAGCTTGTAGTTGAGCTTTTTTAATATTTGCATTAATAGCAAATCCACTAAAAATTGGAACAGATAAGTTAATTCCTACATAAGAGCTAGGATACCATTTCCTTTGCTTGAAGATATCGAACTCTGTACGTTGTGCGCTAGTGTTGTATGAGCCTACAAGTGCAAGAGTAGGCATTTTACTATACTTGTAACGTTTTATATTGTAGTCATTTAGTTTTTTTGTTATCTCGAGTAATTGAAATGATTTTACGTCATTATAATTATATTCGTAAGCAAGAGACCTTTCTTTTATTTGCTCATCAGTAACAGAGTCACTTAAGATCAACTCATCTTTAGCTGGCATCCCAATCAGATATTTAAGTGCCAGATAACCATTGCTGATTTGATTTTGAGTTTTTTGCTTCACTGTTTTTAAATTGGCTAGTTGAACAGATGTTTTATCAACATCTAATTTTTCAACAAACCCATTTTGATTTAGTATTGTTACATCATGTAATAATTTCTCTACTTTACTGATATTAGCATCAATAAGATCTATCTGAGTTTTACTTACAGCTAGCTGATAATATACTTTGTAAATATTACCTTTAATCGCTTCGTCTGTAACGTCAACTATTTTGTTTTGGAGATCTATGGATGCTTTTCTTGCCTGAAGCCCAACAAATACCTGACCATCAAATAAAATTTGTTGCAGTGATACACCTATCTCTGATGTGTAAGGAACCCCAAATTTTACTGCTGCAAAATCATTCTCTCCGGCATTTGGGTCGAATATTTTTGCAGGTAACATTGTTGTTGCGATAGACGGGAAGTGCATAATATTGCCACTAGCACTAATGTTTGGTAACGCCATGGCAGTAATACCACGGTTCTCCTGCTCTTGAATTTTAACATTCAATAAAGCATTTTTGACCTCTGTGCTATGCTCTCTGGCATATTCAACACATTGTTGAATTGAAAATTTGTGTGCGCTTTTGGCTGAATCATTTTGAGCTGATACCTCATTGGCAGTGGCTAAGAAGACTCCCCAAATCCCACATAATACTAATATCGCAAAGCGATTTAGATTACTTTCTTTCGTAGTTACTACTTGTTTCATATTTCTGTGCATATTTCTCTATTAGTTTCATTCCTTTGGCGGTAGCAATACCTGATATAAAGTGTTTAATCAGTATGTATTCTATATCGAGGAGGGTATATCTTTTATCGGGGAAAATTAAAATGTTAGACGATATCATCATCGTTCCTATTCTATAACGACTCATGATGTCAACCGGTATATCATCCTTATAAAGACCCTCAGCTATTCCGCGCTCCAGGTTGTCTGATGTGGTTTTAAGTAAAAATGTGTTTTTAAATTTAAAATACTTGTCATACAAGGCGGGGTAATGATGATGCAGGTCATTCATCACTGCTGCATTCATGTTCCTTAATATTTCAAAATTTGATTCAAGACTCACATAAATCTCATGGATTGCATTTTCAGATCTCATTTTATCAAACTTGGTTGAGACCCTGCATTCATCCATTTTTTGTTCAAAAATAGCAGTCACCAGTTCGGTCTTATCCTCATAGAAGGTATATATTGTCTTTTTAGAGATGCCCAGCTGTTTGGCCAGCATATCCATAGTTATACACTTTATACCATTTTGGATAAATAATTGCTCTGCTCTTGTTTTAATAATTTCTTTCAAATCTTGAAGAGAGTTTTTGAAATAAGAGAGCAAAGCTAAGGAAACTTTTTTGGAATTTCAAGTTTCCGCTTTTGATTTTTTAATTTAACGATTGTTTAATTTTCAGGGGTTTATGGAATCATATTGATGTTTATTAAGGACTAATACAGGAAACTGCAGGCTTAAAATGGTTTTTTTGTAAATAATGAATGAATATTCATTCATTATTTATACTTTTGCGGCATGACGAAAAAGGATACTATACTACATGCTGCATTGAAACTGGTGACCAAAGAGGGTTTTTATCACCTTAGCATGAAAAAACTAGCTGAGGAGGCCCAGGTAGCAGTTGGTACAACATATCTGTATTTTGATAGTAAAGAAAAACTGATAAATGAGTTGTATCTGAAAATAGTAGCTGATTTTACTGAAATGGTGATGAAAGGGTTTCAGAAGCAGAAACCATTTAAGGACAATTTTTTTACAATGCTTGGGAATGCTATCGACTTTTATGTAAAATTTCCGGATTGTTTCAGCTTTATAGAGCAGTATGCCCTTTCACCATTTTTATTCAAAGAAACACAAGAGGAAAATTTTTTGATATGGGAGCCGGTATTCGCACTTATAAAAAATGCGAAAAAGGAAAATGAACTTAAAAATATGCATGTTACATTATGTGCAGCGTTAATATATGGTCCACTTACAAGCATGATGAGGATGCATATAGCAGGGAAGGTTGATTTTTCAAAAAAGGCTCTGCAGGATGAACTGTCACAAATGTGCTGGGAAAGTGTAACCGGTCGTAAATAGTATATATAATTAATATGCTGATTGAATAGTCTTATATCTGTAATTATATCTTAAAGTATCTTATGAAACAACGAGTATTATTTTTCTTGGCTCTATGCATTATCGTAAATGTTCATGGGCAACA
>JAVBKF010000201.1:0-24470 GCA_031554215.1 Caryophanales bacterium | reverse complement strand
CTGAGGCGACTATCTAGCATGTACTTGCCCCATATTTGTGTTTATGAACCATTCATTGTTCAAAATTTAATTATTACAACATCCGCTATTTTATCAAACTACAGTACTTTTTGCAAGTGGTTTAGGATGGAAAAGTGGTTTCCGTAAGTAGACCGTGAATTGACAAAGGACATGCTACTAAAGCAATGACTTAATGTCAGGTGATGATCTAAGGATGAGGCGACTCGGTTTTGCACATACTGAGTAGTAAAAAGGAGCTACTTATGACTGAAAATCTTGATTTAAGCATGTATCAAGTCCGTTCTGATCTTGCCATAGAGGCGAATGAAATGGCGACGGCAACATTGCCAGAAAACCAAACTGCTATTGATGGCGTGGAGACTTACATAGAAGAAAATGATGGGATTAAGGTCACGACTGTGACTGTCTTGAAACAGGGTGAGAAAGCAATCGGCAAGAAGCCAGGTCTCTATGTTACGGTTGAAGCGCAAGGTGTTCGCGAAAGTAACACGGAGGCACAACGACAGGTCGAAAAGGCATTCACTGCACAAGTTGAGAAGATGCTTACACAAATGAATGTGGAAAGGGATGCCTCCTGTTTAATCGTAGGCTTGGGTAATTTACAAGTAACGCCCGATGCACTAGGACCTAGAGTGGCTGAAAGTGTCATGGTGACCAGTCATTTGTTTCGGCTCCAGCCCGATAGTGTTGCTGAAGGGTATCGTTCTGTGAGTGCGATCTCGCCAGGTGTGATGGGGACAACTGGTCTCGAGACAAGTGATATCATCCGTGGTGTTGTCGAGAAAACAAGCCCAGGATTTCTGGTAATTGTCGATGCACTCGCATCACGTTCGATAGAACGCGTCAATGCCACGATACAACTCACGGATACCGGAATCCATCCTGGTTCAGGGGTAGGTAATCATCGTAAAGAAATTTCACGTGAAACGATGGGGATTCCCGTACTCTCGGTAGGTGTGCCAACTGTAGTTGATGCAGTTTCAATCACGAGTGACACGATTGATTTTGTCCTTCGACATTTTGGTAAAGAGCTCAGGGATGCTGGTAGACCTTCGCAAGCGCTTGCTCCTTCGGGAATGAATTTTACCGGGAAAAAGAAGTTACGGGAGAGTGATGCACCCAGTGAGGAGAATAAGCAACTGTTTCTGGGGGTTGTTGGTACACTTGAGGAGAATGAGAAACGTCAATTGATTCATGAAGTACTCTCTCCAATTGGGCATAATTTGATGGTGACCCCGAAAGATGTCGATCGCTTTATTGAAGATATGGCGAATTTAATTGCCACTGGGCTGAATGCTGCTCTACATGAAGCGGTTAATTCAGACAATGCTGGCGGTTATATGCACTGACCGACTGTTTAAGCTGTTTTAAAATCGTTATGCCCTGCATTTTGTCAGTTCAGCGTATGCCCTCTTCTTTTACGATTTGGTAGAGATTGATGAGGCGTCATAGTAGCAGAGAGTTGTACAAGCACTCTCTAGCTGCTATTTTTTTTGAGGAGAATGGTCTCGAGGCGTGTGCAGTTTCTAGTAGGTAAGCTACTTGTGTGAAAACAATTCGGTCTGATTTTCACAAACCTTTCACTATCTTTCTCTTGAATGTTCACAATTACTTGTTAAAGTATTGATGTCGACAAGAGACAAGACACAAAATTTGAGGAGATGTTGAAAATGAAAATGAAAATGAATATGAAGAAGCAAGTCATTACAGGTGTAGCAATAGGGATGATGGCACTCGGAGGCGGTACAGCGATTTATGCTTCAGAGAAGGAAACTGCATCGGAAGTGACAGTTACGGAGAAAGGTCACCAAATGAAGGCCGCTAAGATGGACTTTGATGCGCTTGTGACCAAAGGAATTGTGAGCCAGGAAACTGCGAACAAAATGGCTACTTTTCAGGAAGAGCAAGAGGCAGCCGTTCAAGCTGAAATGGAAAAAGTTGATGCGATGACGGATGAAGAAAGGCAAGCCTATTTTGAAAGTAATAATCATGTAAAACAATTTGATTTATTCGACGATATGGTAACGGAAGGTATTATCACGCAGGATGAAGCAGATGCGATTGAAGACGTGATGCCAGCACCTCATGCTACATTTGAAATGAGGACGGATGCCTCAGGGGCAGAGCTGGAAACCGTTGTTGCAGAACTCGTTACTGATGGTGTCATGGACCAAGCGACTGCTGATGAGGTGATCGCCTATAACCAGTCAACTGAGGCGGAGCGCAAAGCAGAAATGGACAAGTTCGATGCCATGTCAGAAGCAGAAAGAGAAGCTTATGCAGAAGAGAACGCGGCCGTTCAGTTTAAGGACCCAATTTCAGAAATGGTAGCGGAAGGCATTATCACAGAGGAACAGGGAAATGCAATGAAGGAAGCGATGCCAAATCCGCCGAAAGAGACGCACTTTATGGCTAGAGGAATGGAAACAGATCTGTCTAGTTTAGTGGCAGATGGTGTGATTAGCCAAGCCACTGCCGATGAAATGACTGCATATCAGGCAGAGATGGTAGCTACGCACAAGGCAGAAATGGAACAAGTTGAAGAGATGACGGAAGCGGATCGTACTGCCTATTTTGAGGATAAAAATAGTGCAGGTCCTGTCGATCCGATCACTGATATGGTCAGCGCGGGTGTACTAACTCAAGTAGAAGCAGATGCTATTAAGGCCGCATCTGGCGTCTAGTATCTATTAGATGATCGTCATTGATCAGACAATATCAATTGCTAAGCTACGGAAAGTGGCTTAGCTTTTTTTGTGAGCCGAGATTTGTTGGGCACGTTGTGACTTCTGACGTGTACAACTGAATGACCGTCATGATTTGCCGCCAATGGTTTTGTTCCCTTTCTGAGCGGTTACCGAATGGGCATATGCTTAAATTAAAATTAATGGGTCGTACTTTGCGAAAGACGGTTTGCTAGCGGTTCAATCTGCTAGTAAACCTTTATCTGCTTTCTGAAAATAGGTATCCGGTAGCAAATTGCAACTGCATCAATAGGTTAGTAGCACGCCCTGCTATCGTGAAGTACGCTACCAGTTCTATCAAATGTTTCTATTTCATAGACTAGGACAAGAGCTTAGACATAGGAGATTGTTCATATGAAAACAATGTTACAAAATAGGCAGTTGACCGGTGGACTTCAAAGAATATCTCGTTATATCAGCTATTGGATTGTATCTGTTACAGCTTTGGTTGTACTCGTTGCAGCGATAACCAGTCCGTTTGCAGCCAGTCGACTGAGTTCAAAGGCGATTAAAGATGTTGCAGGGCTTGTCACTAGTAGTACGTTATACCAAATGACGACAACTGAAAATAGTTACTTTCAAATGGGACTCGGTGAGCAGCGAGGTGTCGGGATTTTGACATTAGAAAATTTCTTGCAAATGACGACTAGTATTGTCGTTGGTGATCATCGCAGTTTGCTGGGAAATGAATTGCCAGGATTTAAATTGTTTGATAGTGAAATACTGGTTGCTGGTGAGGGCACAAATTATACGAACATGCCGATTGAGTCATCACCCTCACCAGAAGCACTAGGGAACAATGCCGGCGATTCCGCTGCAGGTTCGCAAAATCAAACACCTGAGACAAATACTGCACAGACACCTGTGGAGACGTTGAAAACGGACGGTGACGTGGTCTACCTTTATTTCACGCATACGCGAGAATCGTTTCTGCCGCAACTACCAGGGACAACAAATCCGGACTTAGCAATGAATACGAGTTATAATGTCACCAATGTGGGAGACAGCCTGCAGACGGCACTTCGTAATGCAGGAATCGGCACAGCGATAAATAAAACTGATGTGACGACGATTCTCCAGTCTAAAAAAGAGAATTATGCTAAATCATATACCGCATCAAGGCCACTTGTTGAGGAAGCAATAGTCCAAAATCACAAGTTGCAATACTTTATTGATATTCACCGTGATTCTCAGCGCCGCGATATCACAACAATTGATAAGGATGGCGTTAGTTATGCAAAAATTGCCTTCGTCATCGGTGGTGAAAATCCGAATATGGATGCAAATATGGCGTTGTCAAATGCCATTCATGGTAAACTGAATGCACTAGTGCCAGGGATTAGTCGTGGTGTCTTTGCAAAAAGTGGAAAGGGTACCAACGGGAAGTTTAATCAGGATTTGTCTAGTAAAGCCATTTTAATTGAGGTTGGTGGCGTTGATAATAATGCGGATGAGCTAAACCGGACCGTCGGTATTTTCGCTGAGGCATTCAGTGAGTATTATTGGGAAGCTGAAGCGGTTCAGGGAGGCACGCCGCCAGCTCTAAAGTAGGTGAGTTAGGAATGAAGCGTTTACTGATGGTATTTGTTTTTATGGCTGTGTCCGTATTGTTTGGTGTGGTTTATGGGATTCTCGTGCAGAATCCCCCTCAGCCAGACGAGCGTTTTCGTTTAGAGCAGTCTAAGCAGAGTGAAAGGACACAGGTGCAGGCGGAGAAGAATGCATTGCAAGATCGTGATGATCAAGCGGTCGAGGCGTTTCTTCCAAGTGAAGAAGCTGAGGGGGACAACCTTTCACCGAATTGGTTAGGCCGAATGGGTAATCAGTTTGATGATACACTGACAAGCTTTTTTACGACTATCACCTCAGTGCTAGATTAAAGTGAATGCTCAAATCAGGTTATCAAACAAGGATTTGGTTAGGTCGTGAGCGGGTGCTGCTTTTTTTGCAGTGCGGACTTTGCATCGACGGGAAACGGCTTGACTCTCCTTTTTATCAACATGCTTTAGCCCTGAATCTGTGTTGACTCGTAACAAATGTTAGAGAATGGTCCTTTGTTCTCACAGGGATAAGCGTTGGCTAGTGAGGATACAGATTTCCGCTACGCGCTCTCAACCTGAGTAGACAAGCTGATAAGGAAAACCTTAATTATAATCATTATCATTTGGTATTGACTATTGATTTTCTCTTAGTTTTGCAGTATAGTGAACTTTGAAGTAATGATGAGGGGAATAGGTTCATCATTGAATATTGTTAAATTACTAGGAGGCTTATCAATGGAAAGAATGGTTGGAAAACAAGCACCGGATTTTACACTTGACGCAGTTATGGAAAATAAGACGTTTGGCAAAGTAAGTTTAGCAGAAAATATGAAGAATGATAAATGGACAATTTTATTCTTCTACCCAATGGATTTCACATTTGTCTGTCCTACAGAAATTCTTGCTTTTTCTGAACGAGTAGGCGAGTTTGCTGATTTAGATGCAAGCGTGATTGGCGTATCAACAGATACAATACATACACACTTAGCTTGGATCAATGCAAGCCTTGAGGACAATGGACTTGGCCAATTGAACTTCCCACTTGCAGCGGATACAAATCACAATCTTTCACGTGACTACGGGGTACTAATCGAAGAAGAAGGAATTGCTCTTCGTGGTTTGTTCATCGTTAATCCTGAAGGCGAATTGATGTATTCAACAGTATTTCATAATAATGTGGGACGCGACGTGGATGAAACACTGCGTGTGTTGCAAGCATTACAAACTGGAGGTCTTTGCCCAGCAAACTGGAGACCAGGCCAGAAAACACTTTAAGCGTAAAATAGAGGGGGAGTCGAAAGACTTCCTTTTTTATATCGTTTGCTCATATGAATCTGTCCTATTGTTTCAAATCTGTGAATGGTGAAAAGAGAACAATTTAAAGCGGTTATTTTGAAAATGAAATGGGGAATAAATAATGAAACTTCGTGAACAACTACCGGAACTCGCCGGTGCTACCTCTTGGCTAAATGGCCAGATTACGAGGGAGCAATTGGTTGGTGAAAAGCCAACGTTGATACACTTCTGGTCGGTCAGTTGTACTATGTGCAAAGAAGCAATGCCCTTGGTCAATACATTTAAAGAAGCGTATCAGGGAAAGTTGAATGTGATTGCTGTACATGTCCCTCGCTCTGAGTCAGATTTGAACTTGGATGAGATCAAGAAGGTTGCAGCCGAGCATCAGATAGATCAGCCGATATTTGTCGATAGTGAGCTGAAACTGAGTGATGCTTTCGCCAATGAGCATGTGCCTGCCTACTATGTTTTTGATGAAACTGGACAGCTACGCCATTATCAAGCAGGTGGAAGCGGTCTTGATATCTTGAAGAAACGTGTCAATCGATTGCTGGGGGTTTAATTTCGCAGACAGTGATTGTCATCCGCTAATAATGATCTGTCGCAAGAACTTGGTGCATGGCATCAGGTTATATAGATTGAATAATTCCTTCTGTACCTGAACTATTTGGTACAGAATTTTTTGTTTAATATCGCTTTTCCTGTTAATTTGTTATAATTGAAAAACAAGAAAAATTTTATGATGAAAATTTTGAAAATAGAAAAGAATCGCGGGTATGACTCGTGTTGGAGTGAAAAGATGGACAATCAGGAACGACTTGACAGGCAAAGTAGAATTCGTAATTTCTCAATTATCGCACATATTGATCACGGGAAGTCAACAATTGCCGACCGGATTTTGGAACAAACGAATGCTTTAACTGCACGTGAAATGAAAGATCAGTTATTGGATTCAATGGATTTAGAACGAGAGCGCGGCATTACCATCAAGCTAAACGCTGTACAATTGCAATATACTGCGAGCGATGGTATCGAGTACATTTATCATTTGATTGACACACCAGGGCATGTCGATTTCACTTATGAAGTGTCGCGGAGTCTCGCAGCTTGTGAAGGCGCAATTCTCGTTGTCGATGCTGCGCAAGGGATTGAAGCGCAGACCTTGGCAAATGTTTACTTAGCACTTGATAATAACCTTGAAATACTACCGATTATAAACAAAATTGATTTACCGAGTGCTGATCCAGAGCGTGTTCGTCAGGAAATTGAAGATGTCATTGGTCTGGATGCTTCGGAAGCTGTACTGACTTCCGCAAAAACTGGTGTTGGTATCAAGGATATTCTTGAGCAAATTGCTAAGAAGGTACCTGCGCCGAGTGGTGATCCGAATGGTGCGCTTAAGGCACTCATTTTTGATTCGTTATATGACCCTTACCGTGGTGTTGTTGTCTATGTCCGGATTGTTGAAGGCAGAGTAAAGGCTGGCGACATGATTAAGATGATGGCAAATGGCAAGGATTTTGAGGTACTTGAAGTCGGTGTATTTACGCCGAAAGCAACGATTTTGGACGAGCTCACAGTTGGCGATGTTGGGTTTCTGACGGCTGCGATCAAAAATGTCGGTGACACGCAGGTTGGTGATACGATTACCAACGCCAAAAACGGGACAACTAAAGCATTACCGGGTTACCGAAAGTTAAACCCGATGGTGTATTGTGGTGTCTATCCGATTGATTCCGCCAAATTTAACGACCTTCGGGACGCGCTTGAAAAGTTACAGCTCAATGATTCTTCCTTGCAATTTGAGGCAGAGTCATCGCAAGCACTCGGTTTCGGATTTCGTTGCGGTTTCCTTGGTCTGCTTCACATGGATGTTGTTCAAGAGCGGATTGAACGTGAGTTCCGGATTGATTTAATTACGACGGCGCCGAGTGTTATTTACCGAGTCACACAAACGGACGGCACCGTGCTTGATGTCGATAATCCATCTAACATGCCTGATCCACAAAAAATTGATTTAATTGAAGAGCCTTATGTAAAAGCGACAATTATTGTCCCCAACGACTTTGTTGGCGCGATTATGGAACTCTGCCAATTTAAACGCGGCATCTTTGGTGATATGCAGTACTTAGATGAAAACAGGGTCACGATTGTTTACGATATACCACTGGCGGAAATTGTGTACGACTTCTTTGATCAACTGAAATCAAGCACGAAAGGGTATGCTTCCTTTGACTATGAACTGAATGGTTACAAGGAATCAACTTTATGGAAAATGGATATTTTACTGAACAACGAGAAGGTAGATGCTTTGAGCTTTATTGTTCATCGTGACTTTGCATCAGCGCGTGGACGTGTCATTGTTGAGAAGTTGAAGAAATTGATTCCAAGACAAATGTTTGAAGTACCAATTCAAGCGACAGTAGGGACTAAGGTCATTGCTCGTTCAAATATTAAGGCATTACGGAAAAATGTTTTGGCCAAATGTTATGGTGGGGATATTTCCCGAAAGAAGAAATTGCTCGAAAAGCAAAAGGCGGGAAAGAAGCGGATGAAGCTGATTGGTTCTGTGGAAGTACCGCAAGAGGCGTTTATGGCCGTGCTGGATTTGGATGATGATACGAAGTAAGTCGTGATCAGTGTTCCACTATTTAACCTCTGTTAATTATTGAGTAAAACAAATGATTTGCTTTCAATTTGTCTACGCTTTATACATTGCGTAGGCAAATTATTTGGTTTCAAGGAACTGTAGTCCTTGTTCAAAGAGATTAACTATTTTCTTTTTTGTCTCTTTAGTTAGATGGATGGTCTTGTCTGACGTCGTTGACTCTCTACTATGCCTGGTTCGTTCTTGGACACCCGCCCCTATCTCGATTAACATTGTTCAGTGCGTGTGACGCAATGAGTGGAAATTAAATTTAATGTCTTGTTTCTGAGAAATAATCCTAGCTTGAGCCTTTACATTAGTCGTTGTAGCCCATTCGGCTGAATCTTTTGTACAGACATAGTGATTCTTGAACTAGTGTGATTCGTATAACAGTTGCATTTCTTTTTGGTGCTTCTTGTGAGTTTTTAGGACATGACATTGAAAAATAGACAAACAATAAATACTGACATGAGCTTTGGAAGAAAAGGTTGCGTGGGCAATGTAAATGAAATCAGGTATCTGGCTGAACAAAACACCAATCAGCAACACGCCAAGCTCGTTTGAAATTCTCGCAAAGAAGCACTCAAATAAGTGCAGTGAAGAGGCATTGCTCTAGCTACATTTTATGTCACAACAATATCGAACAAATAAATCAAAGGATAAATCCGAATGAAAAAAAGTGTTTACATCCACATCCCGTTTTGCAGTCAAATTTGTCACTATTGCGATTTCAGTAAATTCATTATTGATAACCAACCTGTTGATGCTTATATAGAAGCATTGGCGATTGAGATGGAAGCGTTGCAAGTAAACGAAGCGAAAACGATCTTCATCGGTGGTGGAACGCCAAGTGCTTTGTCTGCAGGACAATTAAAGCAGTTGCTCAAAGCCATTCACAGGCATATACCGTTTACTGAGGGGATTGAATTTACTGTCGAAGCAAATCCTGGAGATTTAACAAATGAAAAATTAGCTGTCCTAAAAGCTGGGGGCGTTAACCGACTTAGTCTTGGTGTACAAACATTTAATGACGCGTTGCTTCAGAAAATTGGTCGTAGCCACCTGAGTAAAGATGTCCTAACGACTATTACATTTGCGAAAGAAGCGGGATTTGACAATATCAGTATTGATCTCATTTACGCACTTCCAGGGCAAGTATTAGATGATGTAAAAGCAGACCTCACCGCAGCGCTCGACCTAAATTTGCAGCATATTTCTGCGTACTCATTGATTATCGAACCGAAGACTGTTTTTTATCAAAAATACCATCGTGGTGAACTTGAACAGCCGGGTGAAGATTGTGAAGCGGAAATGTATGAGTATGTGATGGATACATTGTCCGCACATGGGTTTCATCAGTATGAAATTAGTAACTATGCTATGAAAGGTCATGTCAGTGAGCATAATCTTACCTATTGGAATAATGAGGAGTATTATGGTGTTGGTGTTGGCGCACATGGCTATATTGATGGTGTGCGCTACGCAAATGTCAATGTGTTAAAAAAATATCTGGCGGCAACTACATCAAAGACGCGGCCAATTTTGTCAGAAACGCCTGTTTCTACAACAGAAAAAATGGCAGAGACAATGTTTCTTGGTCTAAGAAGAACCCAGGGCGTGTCACAGTCCGCTTTTCAACATCTCTATGGGAAGCAGATATCAGCAGCTTTTCCAGCTGTAGATCAATTACTAGATAAGGGTCTGCTCATGATTGAAGATGAAACCTTGCGTCTAACAAGGCAAGGTAAACTACTCGGCAATGAAGTTTTTGAGGTGTTTATTGATTAAAGAGAATCGGTGCGCGGTGCGGCGGCTGCTCTTAGCGTATCGAACATTGTCTTCTTAAATAATGTTAATCACCGCCATCTACATGTGGATTATCAGGTAGTATCAACTTGTTGGCAATGAAAATTACAAAGCGATCTCATCACAAAAAATGAGCGCTTTTTTTATTTAGCGTTTGTCGTGCCAGCCTAAAATAATGTCCTGAGGTTTTAATCAGTCCAGGCGATCAGATGTTTCGGAACCAATGTGCCCTTTTGGGAGCATATTTTGGGCATAAACTTAGACTTTCATGAGAGTTCTTCTTGACAAGTTGCGAGTAACCCAGTATATTATTAATATTATTAGCACTCTAATTAAATGAGTGCTAACAAAGGTGTGGATCGTATGCTAACAAATAGACAGCTAAGTATTTTACAAATCATCATTGATGACTTTATTTCCACCGCGAGTCCAGTTGGATCACGTAGCTTGTCAAAGAATACTGCGATTCCATATAGTTCCGCAACAATCCGTAATGAAATGGCTGATCTTGAGGAACTTGGCTTCATAGAGAAAACGCATACTTCTTCGGGACGAGTACCTTCTGAAAAGGGGTATCGTTATTATGTAGATCATCTTGTTGCCCCTGCAATTTTGCAACAAGAGGAAGTGCTGCAACTCAAATCAGTTTTTGAAGAAAAGTTGTTTGAAATTGAGAAAGTCGTCGAGCGTTCTGCAACTATTTTGTCAGAGATGACCAATTATACAGCAATCGTACTCGGTCCTGCTGCGCATGAAAATCAGCTTCGGAGGATTCAAATTTTGCCGCTTGACAAGCACGCTGCTGTAGCCGTGATTGTCACCAATACCGGTCATATTGAGAATAAGATGATTCATCTCCCTGAAGGCTTCGATGCTAATGAGATTGAAAAAGTAGTGAACATTCTGAATGAACGTTTGCAAGGGGTACCGCTGACGCAAATTCATACAAGGCTCCGGCAGGAAATCGGCAACATATTCAAACAACATGTGCGGAATTATGAGCAAGTGTTGTCTGTACTTGAAAATGATTTGCGTGTACCTACAGCTAGGGAGAAAATGTTCTATGGTGGGAAAACCAATCTTCTCAGTCAACCAGATTTTAACGATATCGAGAAAGTGAAGATGCTACTAGAAGTGATTGAGGAAGAAAAAATGTACAACCTCATTAGTCATAAATCTGCTGGGATTAATGTGAAAATTGGCAAAGAGAATGCTGATTTAGCATTAACGGATTGTAGTATTATCAGTGCAACCTACTCAATTGGAGAGAACACGCTTGGCACAATTGCCGTGCTCGGACCAACTAGAATGGAGTATTCACGGGTAATCGGATTACTTTCCTATTTCTCAGATCAGCTGTCAGAAGCACTAACAGGTTTAGTACAAGAAAAGAAAGAGTGAGGTGATGGTATGTCACAAGTAGATAACAATCATTTAGGTGATGATGTACAAGATAGTCGTGCAGAAACGGATGCGCCTCTGAACACGCCGGATACAGATGAAATCACCGAGGCACCGAGTGGTGAAGCTGTCAGTAGCGAAGCCGATGTTACAGAGGTGATTGATGAGGCAGCACACGTAGCGAAGCTTGAGCAGCAATTAAAAGAAGAAAATGATAAGTATTTACGTTTGTATGCCGAACTTGAGAATTTCCGTAGACGGACAAGGCTTGATATGGAGGCGGCACAAAAATACCGCGTTCAGAGCTTAGTCACTGCGATTCTACCAGCGCTTGATAATTTTGAGCGGGCGATGAAGGTTGAAGCTGTTTCTGATGAGTCAATAGCGATTTTTCAAGGGATGGAAATGATCTACAATCAATTACAGACAGCTCTCGTAGCTGAAGGGGTTGAGATCATTAAAGCAACTGGTGAGCAGTTCGATCCTAATTTCCATCAAGCTGTCATGCAAGCGGAGGAAGAGGGATTTGCCTCTAATGAAATTGTAGAAGAGTTTCAAAAGGGCTATCTACTAAAAGACCGCGTCATCAGACCTTCAATGGTGAAAGTAAATCAATAATTACTTTGACGATCGACATCACTGCCCTGTGCAGACACGTCTGCATCATTTCGTAATCAAGGGTGCACTATTTTTTAAATAAAAAAATACCATACGACTAGGAGTGGAATTGAAAATGAGTAAAGTAATTGGAATTGATTTAGGAACAACAAATTCATGTGTAGCAGTTTTAGAAGGCGGAGAAGCGAAAGTTATCCCAAATCCAGAAGGAAACCGGACAACACCATCAGTTGTTGCTTTCAAAAATGGCGAGCGTACTGTTGGTGAAGTAGCGAAGCGACAAGCAGTAACAAATCTTAACACAGTGAGCTCAATCAAACGTCATATGGGGACTGATTATACAACTGAAATGGAAGGCAAGAAGTATTCACCTCAAGAAGTCAGTGCGATTGTCTTGCAGAACCTCAAAGCAACGGCTGAAGCTTACCTTGGTGAGAAAGTAACACGTGCCGTGATCACGGTACCTGCTTATTTCAATGATGCTGAGCGTCAAGCAACAAAGGATGCTGGGAAGATCGCTGGACTTGAAGTTGAAAGGATTATCAATGAGCCAACGGCAGCAGCGCTTGCTTATGGTTTGGATAAGACAGAAACAGACCAAAAGGTTTTGGTATTTGACCTTGGTGGTGGTACATTCGACGTATCAATTCTTGAACTTGGCGATGGCGTATTTGAAGTGCTTTCAACTGCTGGAGATAGCAGACTTGGTGGAGATGACTTTGATGAAGCGATTGTTAATCATTTAGTGGCAGAGTTCAGAAAAGAAAATGCGATTGATTTGTCAGCTGATAAGCAAGCTTTGCAACGTTTGAAAGATGCTGCTGAGAAAGCGAAGAAAGACCTTTCTGGTGTGGCAACAACACAAATTTCATTACCGTTCATTTCACAAGGACCTGCTGGACCTTTGCATTTTGAAACAACACTGACAAGAGCAAAGTTTGATGAAATCACAGCTAGCCTCGTTGAAAGAACGCTAGAGCCAACGCGTCAAGCGATGAGAGACGCTGGTCTTTCGCCATCTGAGGTTGATAAAGTCATTCTTGTTGGTGGATCAACACGTATCCCAGCAGTGCAAGAATTAGTCAAACGCGAAACAGGTAAAGATCCTCATAAAGGTGTCAATCCTGATGAAGTCGTTGCAATGGGTGCTGCGATTCAGGGTGGTGTCATCACAGGTGATGTTAAGGACATCGTATTACTTGATGTAACTTCTTTATCACTTGGAATTGAAACAATGGGCGGCGTGTTCACGAAGTTAATTGATCGCAACACAACGATTCCAACAAGTAAGTCACAAATTTTCTCAACTGCTGCTGACAATCAACCAGCTGTTGATATCCATGTGTTGCAAGGTGAGCGCCCGATGGCTGCCCACAATAAAACACTCGGTCGTTTCCAATTATCTGATCTCCCGCCAGCACCACGCGGTGTACCTCAGATCCAAGTGACATTTGATATTGATAATAACGGTATTGTCAATGTTAAAGCGAAGGATATGGGGACCAATAAAGAGCAAACCATTACGATCCAATCAGCTACGAGCCTAACAGACGAAGAAATTGAGCGTATGGTGAAGGAAGCAGAGATGAATGCCGATGAGGATAAGAAACGTAAGGATGAAGTTGAACTTCGTAACGAAGCCGATGCACTCTTATTCACAACTGAAAAGACATTGAAAGATATGGGCGATAAGGTTGAAGCGGATGATAGTACAAAAGCGAATGAAGCAATGGAAGCACTTAAAACAGCGATTGCAGCAGATAATATTGAAGAAATTCGCACAAACAAAGATGCGTTGCAAGAAATCATTCAAGGCATCAGTGTGAAAATGTACGAGCAAGCTGCGAAAGAGGCGCAAGAAGCGCAAGCTGCAGCTGGCGGTGCGGAATCTGATGGAGCAGGTAATGATGATATTGTCGATGCAGAAATCGTTGATGAGAAAGAATAGGCATACATTAGCAATGAACCTGAGGCACGATTGAAACAATGGAAAACGCAAAAGTCGAAGTCATATTCATGACTTTGGCTTTTGCGTGCATGGTGTCATTTTAACCAAACATTCAGTTCCTGCATAAAAAACAATATGTGAGATGGAGTAAAATTTGGCGTAAAGGTGAAACAATGCTAAAATAGCGTTTATGGAATTTGTTATGGAGTTGAAGAAATGAGTAAAAGAGATTTTTACGATGTGTTAGGTGTAGGCAAAGAGGCTTCCGCTGACGAGATTAAGAAAGCATACCGGAAGTTGTCGAAGCAATATCACCCGGATATTAATAAAGAAGCAGACGCTGCTGATAAATTTAAAGAAGTAAAAGAAGCTTACGAAACACTTTCTGATGACAATAACCGCGCCCATTATGATCAATACGGGCACACTGATCCGAATCAAGGCTTCGGCGGTGGCGGTGCTGGCTTTGATGGTGGTTTTGGCGGCTTCGAGGATATTATTAATTCAATGTTTGGTGGCGGGAGACGACCTGATCCAAACGCACCACGCCAGGGTCGTGATTTGCAGTACACGATGACAATTACGTTTGAAGAAGCAGCGTTCGGCAAAGAGACAACAATTGAAATTCCGAAGGATGATTCGTGCAAAACATGTCATGGTAACGGTGCGAAGGCAGGTACACGTCCTGACCCTTGTCATCAATGCGGCGGTTCAGGTCAAATGACTGTTGAGCAAAATACGCCTTTTGGACGTGTTGCGACAAGACGTACCTGTAATCTTTGTAGTGGGTCTGGAAAGATCATTAAAGAAAAATGTGCAACTTGCCACGGAAAAGGGACTGTTCGTACCCGAAAAAAAGTAACCATCAAGATTCCAGCAGGTGTCGCAGATGGCCAACAAATGCGTGTCTCAGGACAAGGTGAACCTGGTGCTAATAATGGCCCGTATGGCGATTTGTATGTTGAATTTAGAGTGCGTAAACATAGCTTGTTTGAGCGCGAGGGTGATCATGTTCACTGTGAAATCAAGATTTCTTTTGTTCAAGCTGCTCTCGGTGACGATATTGAAGTCAAGACACTCCATGGCACAGAAACCATTAAGATCTCTGCTGGCACACAATCTGGTGCGCGTTTCCGCTTGAAAGGAAAAGGCATTAAGAATATTCGTGGCTATGGTGTTGGTGATCAAATTGTGAAAGTGATTGTGCTGACGCCAACAAAACTGTCTGATAAGCAGCGACAGTTGCTGCAAGAGTTTGAAGTGGCTGGTGGTGGGAAACTCCCAAAGGGTCATAAGGAAAGCTTTACAGAGAAAATCAAACGCAATATTGAGGAGATTTTCTAAATTCGGGGCTCCTTCCTTATGTAACCAAGTAATCCATATCTAGATCTGTTTCAACTTGAACTTACTTGCTAGGTAGGTTTTCTGTTCGATTCGTATGACATGAGTTTGGCATTTCGCTAAACCCATGTCTTTTTGCTTGCTTATGGCGCAGGTGGTAACGTTTAATCAAAGTAGCCGAATATTGTCCAAGCAATATGGCTGTTTCAATGGGGAGCCATTAATGACTACGGCTTGCTGCATGTACATGAATACCCGAAAGATGCTTGTCCTCGTTGCTACTTTTAGCTAAAAAGACTTTTGTTTGGTGCTTAGCAGCGTTGAGAATGATGATGGCGTGCAATAATTGTAATTGCGTACTAGCACACCTCGCGCTATCATATTAGTGTAGATAGAATTTTCATAGAAAGTGCCACTACTGGATCATGTGTTAGGCGCTTTCCTACAGTATCAAGTACCTTTGGAGGTCAAGGAATGAAGTGGATTGAGTTTACGATTCAGATTACAACGGAGGCTGTTGAGCCTGTTTCAAATATTTTACATGAGCATGGTGCAGGGGGTGTTGTTATTGAGGACCCTTTGGAACTGATGAAGGAACGCGAGAATGTTTTTGGTGAGATTTATCAGCTGAACCCTGCTGATTATCCGGATGAGGGAGTGCTGCTAAAGGCTTATTTTGCACTGGAGGATTTCTCGTCTATGTTAGTAACGGAAATAAAGACTGCTGTTGACCACTTAGCTAGTTTAGCAATTGATATAGGGCGGAACAAAATAACGATTCAGGAAGTGGACGAGGATGATTGGGCAACTGCGTGGAAACAATACTACCATCCTGTAAAGGTCTCCGAACAGCTCACGATTGTCCCGACTTGGGAACCGTATGAAGCCGCACCCGGTGAGAAAATAATATTACTTGATCCTGGGATGGCATTTGGCACTGGCACCCACGCTACCACCTTGCTTTGTATGCGTGCGATTGAGAAGTGGGTGAAATCCGGTATGACGGTACTTGATGTTGGTACAGGTTCTGGCATTCTCAGCATTGCTGCTGCACGATGCGATGCAGAATCGGTGTTTGCCATGGATCTGGACGCAGTTGCCGTTACGGTTGCCAAGGATAATTGTCAAGTCAATGGGGTAAGTGATGTTGTGACAGTTTCACAGAATAACCTGCTTACTGGTGTGGCGACGAAGGCTGATGTGATTGTCGCTAATATTTTGGCAGACATTATTACCTTGTTTACTGATGATGTTGCCCGGTTGCTCAAACCGAATGGTGTGTTTATTGCTTCTGGAATTATCACTGAAAAGCAAGACTTGGTTGTGAGGGCAATGGAAGCCTCTGGACTTGCTATTGTGGCGATCGACGAACAGGAAGGCTGGGTGGCTATCACTGCGCGACTTGCTTAGTAAGCTACTTAGGGACAGTAAATAATTTCTATATGACTCAGTCGAAATCAATCGTACTGGGCAGGTGCCAATAGGAAGAGGGGAATATCTTGCAACGCTATTTTATTGATGGGTTAAATGAATCAGGTCAGGTGATTGTTTCCGGTGAGGATTACCACCATATTGTGAAAGTGATGCGCCAAGACGTTGGTGGGCAGTTCTTTGTTGTTGTCCACGGTCAAACGGCGATAGCCGAAATTGTTGAGGTCTGCAGCACAAAACTGGTTGCCACCATATGTAAATGGGTGGAGGCCAAGGGTGAATTACCTGTGCCGGTCACACTCGCTTGTGGACTGACCAAGGGAGACAAGCTAGAACTCGTCGTTCAAAAATGCACGGAACTTGGTGCTGTAGGTGTAATTCCGTGGCAGGCGGAGCGATCTATTGTAAAATGGGATCAAAGCAAAGTGGTGAAGAAAGTGGCTCGCCTACAAAAGATTGCTAAGGAAGCAGCTGAGCAGTCACATCGTAGTGTTGTTCCAGAAGTGAAGCCGCTGGCAAACTTGCAGCAACTGATTGAGCAATCACGCTTGTATGATGTGAAACTAGTAGCTTTTGAAGAAAGTGCGCGAGAGGGAGAGATTAGTACGTTTGCAAAGTGCCTACAAGGAATCGGCGATCACGAGCATGTTTTAATCGTTTTCGGTCCAGAGGGCGGGCTTAATTCTCTGGAAATAGAGCAAATGCTCAGGGCGGGCTTTCAACTTTGTGGACTTGGACCCCGGATTTTGCGAGCAGAAACAGCACCTTTATTTGCTATGGCAGCTATCGGGTATGAGTTTGAACTACGAAAGTAATTTAATAGGGTATTTTGTGGGAGTGCATTATGGGGTACGCAAGTAAGCGGTTTTCAGTCATCATTCTTTCTGTATTTGTTTCAGGACTTTCACAAGGAATATCAGTCCCCTTGATTGCGATTATACTTGAGGAAATGGGGGTTTCTTCAACTGCTAATGGATTACATGCGATTGCTCTTTATCTGGGCATCATGCTTGCATCGCCATTCATGGAGAAGCCACTCCACTGGCTAGGCTACCGGAAAATGATTGTGATTGGTGGCACTACAGTAATGATGTCATTTTTGCTGTTTCCAGCTTGGCACTCGCTTGCTTTCTGGTTTGTTTTGCGGATGTTTATCGGGATTGGTGATCAATTCTTGCACTTTTCTGCACAAACTTGGTTGACTGATTTTTCGACGCAGTCTACCAGAGGGAGAAGCCTTTCACTCTATGGTCTTTCGTATACAGTCGGGTTTGCTATTGGTCCGCTACTAGTTTCGTTTGTGCAAGTGGATATCTATTTGCCTTTTCTTATTAGTGCAGGACTTAGTCTGTTAGCGTGGGTACCCGTACTCTTTCTACGTGATGAATTCCCAGAAAGGCATACAGAAAAACTGACATTTACAAGTACGTTTATTAAATTGAAGGTGCTTCTTCGTTATGCTTGGCTTTTCTTTCTGCCGTCCTTTTTGTTCGGCTACATCGAGGCGTCTTTAAACAACAATTTCCCAGTCTTTGCCTTGCGTGAATCTTTTGAGATTTCATGGATTTCGATTATTTTGACCTCATTTGCAATCGGGACGATTGTGACGCAGTATCCATTAGGCGTACTCAGTGATCGCTATGGACGGCGGAAGATGCTTGAATTGCTCTCAGTTCTTGGGGCCATCAGCTTCTTCTTTGCTGGAAGAAACCCAGATGAACCACTGTACTTATTGTTGTCAATTTTTCTTGCTGGTGCCTGTATTGGTTCTTTTTATTCACTGGGCATTGCCTTTATGGCAGATGCTGTACCACGTTCTTATTTGCCAGCAGGTAATTTATTAGTTGGGATTGCTTATAGTGTTGGCAGTATTTCTGGTCCATTTCTTGGCGGAATCGCCATTGAACGATTACCAGCAGAAAACTTCTTCTATCTCTTTACCGGTCTGTTATTGTTTGCCTTTGTGTGTTTTGTTCTCTTTGGGAAATATAAACCTGCTGCTTTATACAGATAAAGCTACAAAGAAGAAACTAGGTTCAGGTAGTGACGTAATCGCTGAATCCTGGTTGATTGGGTTGTGGCAAACTGAGTTTGCAATTTGTTCGGGCTGAGATTGGATGGATAGCATCATCAAAGAACATTGTCACACTTTCACTTAAGGGGGTTAGTCAACTTGGAGTATCCAGTAGATAGTTAAAACGTTATCTTAGGTAGGCATATGGACTCCGCTCTCTCAACCATTAGAATTGTTCTCTATCACGTGGTATAGTGGAAACAAGATTTTTAAGGAGGATAAAAGATGAAATTTTCTGAATTTGAATATAAGCGACCTGATTTAAGCACCTGGAAAGCGGATTTCTTGGAAAAATTAGCGGCGTTTCAGGCTGCGGACCATTTTTCTGCACAGGTTGAGGCAATGGATGCCATAAACGGTTTACGCAGTCATGTAGAGACCATGCAAAGTTTAGCGAGTACAAGGCATTCAATTGATATAAATGATGAATTCTACAAGAGTGAGCAAGACTTTTTTGATGAGGCAGGCCCAGAGTTTGAAGAAATGACGACTGCATTTTACGAGGCGTTAGTGGTGGCTAGGTTTAGGGAGCAGCTTGAAGCAAAGTATGGACACCAATTATTTGCTTTGGCAGAGGCGCAACTCAAGACGTTCTCCCCAGAGATTATTCCGCTATTACAGCAGGAAAATAAACTGGTTAGCGAATATGAGAAGCTCATTGCATCAGCGCAAATTTCGTTTGATGGAAACGAATGTACTTTGGCACAAATTGATCCTTATCTAGAAAATGTGGACCGAGATGTAAGGAAAGGGGCGCTGGATGCGAAGTTCGGTTTCTTCGCAGACAATGTAGCATCATTTGATTCGATCTATGATCAATTGGTCAAAGTGCGGACGGAGATTGCGGTGAAGCTAGGGTACGAAAATTACGTTGAACTTGGCTATCACAGGCTCGCAAGAACAGATTACGATGCAGAAATGGTTGCAAACTACCGCAAGCAGATTCGTGATCGTATCGTGCCACTCGCTACGAAATTGTATCAAAAGCAGGCGAAGCGGATTGGTGTCGAAAAGCTGCAATTTCATGATGAAATGTTTCGCTTTAAGACTGGGAACGCAACCCCACAAGGTTCACCGGAATGGATTGTCGAAAATGGTCAAAAGATGTATCAAGAATTATCGGCAGAGACGAATGGTTTTTTTCAATTTATGACAGAGAATGGCTTAATGGATTTAGTTGCGAAAAAGGGAAAAATGGCTGGCGGTTATTGCACATTCTTTCAGTCGTACCAATCACCATTTATTTTCTCTAATTTCAACGGGACATCAGCCGATATTGATGTGCTGACCCATGAGGTAGGTCATGCGTTTCAGTGTTATCTGAGCCGGACGCTTGAAGTGCCCGAATATGGCTTTCCGACTCTTGAAGCATGTGAAATTCATTCGATGAGTATGGAGTTCTTTGCTTGGCCATGGATGGAATTATTTTTCAAGGAGCAAACGAATAAATATCATTATGATCACTTAGCTTCTGCGGTGTTATTCTTGCCATATGGCGTGCTAGTTGATGAGTTTCAGCATGTTGTGTACGAGCATCCAGAAATGACACCAGCCGAACGCCGGTTTGCTTGGTCGAAGCTTGAGAAGGTCTACATGCCGCATCTTGATTTCGGTGATAATTCGTATTTAAATGATGGCGGTCGTTGGCAACGACAAGGTCATATTTATGGATCACCGTTTTATTATATTGATTATACGTTAGCACAGGTCTGCGCATTTCAGTTTTGGAAGCGAATGCATGAAAACCCGCAGGCAGCTTGGCAAGATTACTTGCATCTTTGTCAGCTAGGTGGCAGCAAATCGTTTGTAGAGCTTGTTCGGGAAGCGAATTTGATTTCACCATTTGCTGATGGCTGTGTAGCATCGGTTGTTAGTGAGCTTGAGGAATGGTTCGATCGTACTGACGATGAACGGTTGTAATGGATAGCCTGAGACTAGAATAGGAAAAGAGCCCTGGACGAAACGGTTGCCGTTTTCGTCCGGGGCTCTTTTGGTGCGCTTTTAAAGCTCAATAATTTGTTAGGCTGCAATGTATGCGTAAACCACGAACACCTGTGAATAGAGGCAAAGAAGATGTAAACGCTAAGAAAAAAGGAGGGCATCTGAATGCTAAACATAAATAAGGTGAAGCTATTCCATCTAGCAGGAGGAGCAACAGACCTCATAAAATCAGTGGGTGGTCTAACGGCAATCGTAAAAGGACAATATAAACTCGATCCGTTTCAAAACGAGCTATTTCTCTTTTGTAACAGAGATAGAAACAAATTAAAAATCCTTCACTGGGAGCACAATGGTTTTTGGCTGTACTACCGTAGATTAGAAACAGGAAAGTTCAAATGGCCAGGAGAAAACGAGAAGATCAGCACAGTAAATCGACGAGAAATAGAGTGGGTACTAAGTGGTTTATCATTCATTCAATATCAAGAAAAACATGAGGAAGTTGTTGCCAGAGTATCTTATTAAAAGGTGAAAAAAGCTGATAAACAGAGGACTTATCAGCTTTTTTTGATAAAATAGATTTATGAAAACAAATACAGAATCAAACAGTATTGTTGAAAAACTTCCTAACGTTAACAGAGATAACCCTCAAGAAATTGAGGCACTTCTCCCATGGTCATCTAGCTTACCAGCTGATTGTTTCCATTCAAACAAAGTCGTATAAACTCTTGGGCCTCGATCTTCAGATCTTGGCTTTTTTAGTTTATCCTCTTTTTCCCCTGTCATCGAGGTGTCCGTGGTTTTACGCTTACTAATGTCTGTAGTAACGAATGTATTAATGACATGTTTTGTACCTTGGAAAATGAAGCACATGATTTATAATTGACCTCATCTTTTATATGACCAAAAAAGATTTCTGTAGAGCGTGTATCCCAACAATTTCCACTTCTTGACATGATAAAAGGTGTCTTTTCATCATGTCCCTTTACTTGGCGTCAGACTATAAAATCCTTGTGAAATTCCAGTTTTTTCTTTGGATTCTGTGCATTAATTATTCAACAACCCAAGTTAACGAAAAGGATAAATTTGACTGTTAATTATTTACTATACAATGTATAATTACCACTGAGTAAAAAGGTAAGGAGGGAACATACTTGTGAAAAGTGGTTTATGATAGTGTCTAATGGGCATTTTCAGAGGAATAGGCGTTATGACTTTGAAGTACAAAACATTGTAGGTGGGAATGTAGTTGATTCAATCACATTAGTACTGTATGGGGATGTAACAGGCGACGGGAAAGTGAATTTATCAGACTTGAATACTGTTTCTAACCATGTAGTAGGTGTAGCAACGATTACAAATCCAGATTTCCTAGAAGCAGCAGATGTCAATCATGATGGTAGTATTGGTATTGCTGATGTAAACATTATTAGTAATCATGTTTTCTCAGGTATTCCAATTAGCCAAAAAATTTAAATGCAGTATTTCCTAATAGATGAGGATAATGGTAGTGGAGGAGCGTTTATCAGATTGTTTAATGGGAATGTCAAGAATAATAGGTTTACAGTTACTTTATAGTAAAAAGGGGAGGTAAATTGATGAAAGCATATAGAAAGAGTTCGATTTTCATAAGAGGAATAATGTTAGTGATGTTGGTGCTGGGTATATTGATAGCACCGCTCGGCAATGTGGGGTCAATACAAGCTGAGACTGGGGGCAATACCGAAGTCCAGAAAAAAGAAGTAGCAACATCGGAGGTAGCAACGGAACAAGTAATTGAAGATCAAGTAACGGAAGATCAAGTAATTGAAGATCAAGTAGCGGAAGATCAAGTAGCGGAAGATCAAGTAACGGAAGATCAAGTAGCGGAAGATCAAGTGGTAGAGGAACAGGTAGTTGAAATAACAGAACCAAATACTCAAGATGGAGTGGGCTCAAAAAAGACAAATTTAGTGAAGGATCCAAGTTTTGAAAGTTTTAATACTCCTGGGAAGACCGAATACCATGAGAGCGAAAGTCCTTATTGGAAATCTCGGGCTACTGATGGTCAAAATATCGGCACTACATTCCTGACATTACCGTACCCAAGTAATAAAGCTCATTCGGGTTCCCAAGCTATGAGATTTTATCATCCTACCCATAACAGTCCATATATGATTACCTTAGAGCAGAACGTAGCATTAGAAGCTGGAAAGACATATGTTCTAGACTATTGGGTAAATGTTGAGACGGCACCTTACAGTGGAGTTCAAATACTATATGGTTATACTTATATTTGGGGGACAACTACTTGGGGCGCTACTAACAATACCTGGGTGCATAAAGTAACTGATCCTTTCACGGTAAAAGAAGGGGACGCTGCAACACAGGGACCACTCAGAATTGCTCCAGCCGGCGATATATATGTATCAGCGTATTTGGATGATGTATCGATTACTGAGGTAGGAGCTCCAGATACAACAGTAACTTTTAATGCAAATGGTGGCAGTGCACCAACACCAGCTTCAAAAACAGTAACAAATGGTGAAGCGTATGGCACATTGGCAACAGTAACGCCACCTGCTGGTAAGAAGTTTGATGGGTGGTATACAGCAGCAACAGGTGGAACAAAAGTGAATGCAACTACAATTGTTACAAATAGTGCGGATCATACGTTATATGCGCATTATACATCTTATCCTTCTGTGCATGTCATAACAGAAAAATATGTGGATGAAAACAATCAACCGATTTCCGGACAAGCAAACACAACAAAATTGGTATCAAACGCAGCAAACTATACGAAAACACCACCGACAATTGCTGGTTACTCGTACCAAAAGTACCAAGTTGATGACGGGGGTTTCCGAACAGGAAATCCAAGTATCACTAATGTGACTGGTGCTCATACAGTAACCATGAAATACAAAAAAATTGACTACCTAATCTATTCTAAACTACAGACAGGAACAAATAACCCTGTTTACAATATTGACCGGACAACAACGAGTCACTATACAAACCAAATTGCGATTGGAACAACTGCGTCGCAATTGCTAACCAATTTATATGCGAATACAAGTGATAGCCTGAGAGTTGTAAAGTCTGATGGCATTACGTCTGTAGCCGGTACAACCGTGGTTGGCACTGGCATGAAAGTACAAAACATTGTAGGTGGGAATGTAGTTGATTCAATCACATTAGTACTGTATGGGGATGTAACAGGCGACGGGAAAGTGAATTTATCAGACTTGAATATTGTTTCTAACCATGCAGTAGGTGTAGCAACGATTACAAATCCAGATTTCCTAGAAGCAGCAGATGTCAATCATGATGGTAGTATTGGTATTGCTGATGTAAACATTATTAGTAATCATGTTTTCTCAGGTATTCCAATTAGCCAAATAATTTAAATGTAGTATTTCCTAATAGATGAGGATAATAGTTGTACAGAAATGATGGCTATGCTGTTTTTTGGGTCTAACAACATTGACAATATATGCTAACAGTGAAGCCGTAACTCATTGTGGCTCAGGCAAATTTATGATGTCCCAAAAATAAGGAAAAAGCTCAATGATAAGGGCTGCCAAATTAGGGAGTGAAAGTTGGTTTGTATAGGAGAAATCAGGTATTAAAGCCATTTGGGTACGCCTGAACAAAAGAACAACCATCAACCCCGACTTTT
>JAVBKF010000188.1:0-2526 GCA_031554215.1 Caryophanales bacterium | reverse complement strand
GGCACCCGACGGCTTCGGCCCGGGGTGCCCGCCCGTGTGGTCGCGTTGTCGTGCCGGCGTTACTTGTGGAGCATCTCGACGAGCAGGCCGATCGTGCCGGCCGGCTCGGGCGCGGTGCCGCCGGCGGGCACCTTGGGCTGCACCCTGCCGATGGTGATGTTGTACGCCGCCTGCGACGCCGGCGCGGGCACGGCGAGCTGCTGCCGGGCGCCGGCCTTGACGGTGACGATCGTCGGGTGCCACTTGACGCCGTCGTGGATCGCGACCCGGATCTGTGTGCCGGCGGGGATCGCGTCGGCGACCAGCGACAGGTAGGGCTTGCTGTAGTCCTTGCCCCATCGGTGCTCGGGGTGCCCGGCCGGCGGCAGCCCGACTGAGACGAGCGCGGCGGCGGCGATCCTGCCGGGCAGCGGCTTGCCGGCGGCGTCGTACGCGTAGGCGGCGGGCAGCTGGTGCGTGTTCGCGATCATGGTGTCGTCATCCTCCGGTGTGCTGGTCGAGGGCGGGGCGGGTGGTTTCGGGGCGTACGGGCCGAGCTTTTCCTGCCGCTGCCACTGGTCGTGTGTCTGGCCGATCCACACCGATGCCATGGCGCGTGCGGCGCGTTCGGCGGCGGGCAGCGAGTAGCCGGCGTCGACGAAAATGCGCACCCAGTCGCCGTGACCGTGCCAGGTGTGATCCCAAGAGGCTGCCTCTTTTGTGCCCTTTTGGAAGTTGAACCGGACGGGGCGTACGTCCTTTTTGCCTGACCAGACGTTGATCGCGTTGATGTACTTGGCGCGGGTGTCGGTCTTGCGCGCCTTCCATGCCCGCTCGACGTGCCCGTAGACGGTGATCATGTCGGCCTTGCCGAGGGACACGTCGAGGGCGCACGAGTTCTTACGGCCGTCGGCGGTGACCGGGGGTGCCTTGTCGAGCGGCCGCGTGTTCGAGTAGTCGCCGGCGTTGCCGAACCTTTTCAGGTCGTCGATGCTGACGTGATAGCCGCCGTTGTCGAGGTGCGCCGCGTCCGGGACGATGCCGGACAGCACCGCCGACTTGTACCGCTTGACGATCGTCGCGGCGCACGCCCGGGTGTAGGGCTTAGCGATCGTCGCCATGCGGCACCGCCTCGCCCTGGTCGACGGCGACCCCGTGATCGACGTGCTCGCCGGCCCACGGTGCGGCGATCACGTCGTACTCGGACTCGACAGCGGCACGGACGACGTGATCGGCGCCGGGGTCGGGGAACAGGGCGACGTCGGCCGGGTCGCCGATCAGCTGCCGGCGGGCGCGGCCGACGAACTGCTGCCGCTCGTCGTCGGCGTCGAGCAGGTACACCAGCCCGGCCGGGCGGTCGACGAGCAGGACACCTCGGCGGCCGTGGCCGATCCTGCGGGGGAAGATCTCGCCCTCGCAGGCGGCGGTGAGGTCGGGGCCGTCCGCGACGGGGTAGAGCGGCGGGTCGTTGACGGGCGGGTCAGCCTCGGCGTCCGTGTCGGTCGGCTCGTCGGCTGGTCGGTTCGGGTCGCTCATACGGTGGCGCCTCCCTGGTCGCTGCGCGTACTGCGCGACGGAACCCGAGACGGTCATGCCACATGGTGATCGTCGCCACCCATGACGGTGTGTGCACCGGCGTGTGACGCGGCTGCCCGCCCCGAGTCGTCACGGTGATCACGATACAGCCGGGGTGTGACCTGCGCTGTCGGCCGTGGGAACTCATCCGTTCGGCCGCCGCCCGACGCCCGGTCGGGTGATCGCACACAGTGACCAGCGGGCGTGTATGTTCTGCGCAAGCGCGTGCGGCTGGTATCGGGGGGTCGAGTCCGGTCGCCTCGCGCGGGGGTCGCGTCGCCGGGCCGGAACCGAGGGGGATCCGGACCGAGACGCACGCCGGCGTCGCACCTCTGCGCATGGTGCGATGCTGGCAGAGGCTGGCGGTACGGGTGCAGGCGACCAAAGGGGGGCGTCGGAGCACCGGCCGCCCCTCGCCATGTCCGGGGTCTGGCGACGCCCCGCCGGGCCCAATCACACGCCTGAAGCGGCAGCGTCGTGGGGAGGTTGGTTGGTGCGCCCGGCGGGGCGTCAGATCGGATCCTAGCCCGGCAGGGGCGGCACGCACCCGTCGCCCGGGGCGGCGAGGCGCTCGGCCCGCAGCACTGCGTCGGCGTCGACGTCCGGCGGGGCGGCCGGCGGGGCGTCGATCATGATCACGACTGAGAACAGGTTGCGGGTGAGCCCGGTCATCTTGGCGACCAGGGCCTCGACGACGTCCTCGGCCTGCGCGGGTGACAGCTTCGCGTCGACCCTGCACACCATGCCGATCGCGTCGCCGTAGACGTCGCTGGTCGCGCCGAGCAGCCCGTCGATCCTCACCTGCCACACGTCACCGTCGCGGGTGATCCGGCCGACGTAGAGCACCCTGTGCGGTTGGTCGACCCCGAGGCTGCCCTTACCGAGCAGGGCGGCGTGGGCGGCCGGGCGCAGCCCCGCGGCGGCCGCGCGGGGGGGTATGCGTACGAGCATGTAGGGGGGCCCGCCCGCGCG
>JAVBKF010000253.1:0-19144 GCA_031554215.1 Caryophanales bacterium | reverse complement strand
TTCACACATTTCTGATTGAATTAGATATAACTCGAATCCAGCCGAAATAAATTCTCAATATGCAGTGCAGCGAAAAAGATTTGTGTTTTTTTAAAGGGATTATTTAGGGAAAATTATTGGGACCCGCTATTGCAATCCTGTCTGTCTAAACTTAGTATGGTAGAGAGGATATGAGTCATTGACTAAAGATAGATTGGATGTGTGATGATGAAGTTTGGTGTTGAGGATGGTGTGTTTGCGCTTTACCCGGAACTGAGGGTCGGTGTGATTAAGTGTACAGGGCTAGATAATCGGGGCGCGACTAGTGGGAGCGAGCTACTTGAAGCGAGTGCTGTTATTGCTCTGGAGAAGCTAGGCGATGGACCGCTGATTGATCATGGTTTTATAAAGAATTGGCGTGAAGCTTATAAGAAATTTAATGAGAAGAAGAATCGTTCCTCAATTGAGGCACTTTTGCGTAGGATTGTTAATGGGAAGACGTTACCGTTAATTAATCCACTGGTTGATTTGTACAATGCTTCTTCTGTGAAGTATTTTGTCCCTTGTGGTGGTGAGGATTTAGATGCGATTGTCGGTGATTTGGTGCTAACAATTGGGGATGGAACTGTTCCGTTCCGTCCGCTTGGTGCAAATGAGGATGAGCTTCCACCAGCTGGTGAAGTGCTTTACCGCGATGATGAGAAAGTGATTTGCCGTGCGTTTAATTGGCGTGAGTCTGATCTCTCAAAGCTTACTGCGGATACCACGAATGCGATTATTGTAATCGAGGCACTCACGTTAGAAGATAAAGAGAATATGGAAGCGGCCTTGAATGAGCTTGCGGACTTGATTTCATCACATTGTGGTGCGACAACGAGCGGTGCCTTTATTGATGCCTCTCATCCGTTTGCTGAATTGTAAACGGGGTAAGGTAGCTAGAAATGGGTTTTCTGATGAGGTTGCGGGGGGATATGGCATGACAAAGAGAAAAATCGAAAGTAAAAGTTATCCAAACATCTTCTATACGCCAGGTGAGGAGATTTGGCTTGATGACTTGAAGCCAAATGCACCTTTTTCGTTTTATTTTACTGTAGAGGAAATGTTGACAACGGATGAAGAGGCTATGCTAAATGTGGCTTTTGCATTAGATCAAATGGACCAGATAGAAGAAAAGGTTCGGGTGCATTTCAAAGAGAATAATAGTAGTGCTGAGCTGCTTCAATTCTTTTTCGAGCATCATTTATCAGAAATGGATGAAGCGAGTCTGATGGAGATGTTGCAAACAGACGATCCAGAAAGTTTAACAGAACATGAATTAGTTGATCATTTGGTGTTGAAACGTTTTGGAACTGGCGTTGATGCGAAGCTGAGTATGCAGGTTTTTATGATGGATTTCAGTTTTGATCCTGACTACACAGATGAACTGGTTGTTGTCTATCTAGATGCAGATTTTAATGTGATCACGGTTAGCCACGAAAGCTAGAAATTAAAGCCCTGATAGTTTGGCAGATTGCAATCACTGTCCATCTATCAGGGCTTTTTCTGCGAGGTAGCTTCGATTGGCTTAGGAAGAATATTTCAAATTCGGCTAGTAGATACGTTGCCATGATTTGCTCGTAGAAATAGGCTTCCTTTACATTTAGTTCTAAGAAATGCCCATTTTGCATATCAAAAGCAAGGTGTTTTCAACTAGTTAAAATGTCTATTAGTGATTGTTGTATAGATTGTAGGATTGATGCTATCTAGTGTTAGATGGTTTAATGCGACAAATGCCAATTGCGTTCCATCTCAATATTGATCAAGATTCCGACTATTGGTGCTAGTGATTGATATTGTCTATGCCAATATGGTACTAGTAATTGGCATCCCGATCAGCGTGTCGAATGCGGGTCAAGCATGGTTATTTAGGGTAAAAATTTATTTGTATCTGTGGTACTCATTTTAATTGGATGATTATTGCTATTTTTCATGTATAATAAGGTTGATAGCTTAAGGAATAATGATGCTATAGGTGAATGATTGATGATGTAAAAGTGTGTTTTGAGGGAAGACTAGCGTGTTTATTTATTATGGGTCCAAACCTCAGATGCGCTTTCAATAAGGAAATGGGAGTGGAATTGTTTTGGAAAAAAGGATTGCGTTTCTTGGTGCAGGGTTTATGGGAGAAGGAATTGTGAGAGAATTAATACGTGGTGCTGTTGCGCGGCCAGAGAATCTAGTGGCATTTGATATTAATCAGCAGAGACTCGATTTCTTAGCTGAGAAGTATGGGATCAAAACCACTATGACTGCTAGAGATGCTGTCGCGAATGCTGACTTAGTCGTGATTGCGACGAAACCGCAAGATATTGATTCAATCATGCCTGAGGTAAGGGTGCATGCAAGGAAAGAGGCATTAACTTTATCTATTTGTGCAGGTATCGAACTTGCCACATTAGAGGCTGGAATTGGTCAAGATCGTGCAATTGCACGTGTTATGCCGAACACCATGATTGATGTCAAGCGCGGCTGCAGTGCAATTGCAGTCAATCGTCATGTTGACGAGGAAGCACTGGATTTAGCGACGAGTGTGTTAAATACACTTGGGCAGACAATGCCGATAAAAGAAAGTTTAATGAATGCCTTTACTGGTTATTCAGCAGCGAGTCCTGCAACAATTTATGAATTTATGATGGCACTGATTGATGCAGGCGTGTTGGTCGGAATGTCGCGTAGTGATTCGGCAGCTATCACAATTGAAAATATCATGGGTGCCTGTGAGATGGTTCGACAAACTGGCGAGCATCCACGGATGCTGCAAGAAAGAATGACGTCACCAGGTGGTGTAACGATTGCTGGTCTTTATGAGCTGAAACAGGCAGGGTTTACAAGTGCTGTCCAGCGGTCTGTATTTGAAGCAGTCAAACGTTCTGAAGTTTTAGGGGCACAAAAGTAACGCCCATGTAAAAGTGGCTGGGGTTAGAATTTGAAAAGGCGATATCATCGTTTTCCAAATGTGCTAGTGGCTCGCCTGTATTTAATTAGGCGTTTCTTGACATCTACCTTTCGCAACCTTAAAATAGAGGATGTATAATTTTCTTTTTGACTTGATAGAGTGTAGATAGTTGAAAATTTATATGAATGAGTAATATGAAACCCGTGTAAAAAATTGAATAGGAGGTGACATGATGGATTTATTGATAATAATCGCCTCCGCTTTAGTTAGTTTAATCGTTGGATTTGCCCTCGGCTTTCTCATTAGAAAATCGATTTCTGAATCGAAAATCGGTGGAGCTCAAGTAGCGGCTGCTCGGATTGTTGATGAAGCGCAAAGAGAAGCTGAGACTTTTCGTAAGGAAGCCGTTTTAGAGGCTAAGGATGAGATATTTAAACTTCGTTCCGAAGCTGATGAAGAGGTAAAGGAACGTAGATTTGAAGTTCAGAAACAAGAACAACGTTTGTTACAACGTGAAGAAAGTGTTGATCGCAAGATGATTTCTTTAGACAAACGTGATGAAGTGTTGGAAAACAAAGAACAAAATCTCGTTGAAAAGCAAGAGAATATTCAACTATTAGAGACAAAGGCGGAAGAATTAATTTCAGTTCAAAATGCTGAGTTAGAGCGAATTTCTAGTTTAACTAGAGAAGATGCAAGGAACCATATTTTAAACAAAATCGAACAAGAATTATCCCATGATATTGCAATGATGGTGAAGGATGCTGAAACCAGAGCAAAAGAAGAGGGCGATAAGAAAGCGAAAGAAATTCTTTCGACAGCGATTCAAAGATGCGCTGCTGATCATGTCGCGGAGACAACGGTATCGGTTGTTAATTTACCGAATGATGAGATGAAGGGCCGCATTATCGGACGTGAAGGACGAAATATTCGTACGCTTGAGACGTTAACTGGGATTGATTTGATCATTGATGATACGCCAGAAGCGGTTATATTATCAGGTTTTGATCCGGTGCGTCGTGAAGTGGCGAGAAATGCGCTTGATAAGCTTGTTCAAGATGGTCGGATTCATCCAGCGCGGATTGAGGAAATGGTTGAGAAGTCACGTCGTGAAGTCGATGAGTATATTCGCGAAACAGGTGAGCAAGCAACATTTGATATCGGCGTTCATGGTGTTCACCCAGATTTAATTAAGATTTTGGGACGACTGAAATTTAGAACAAGTTATGGTCAGAATGTGCTCAAACACTCAATGGAAGTTGCGCAGCTCGCTGGTCTCATGGCGGCTGAGCTTGGTTTGGATGTTACCTTGGCGAAGCGTGCAGGATTATTGCATGATATCGGAAAAGCGATTGATCACGAAGTTGAAGGCAGTCATGTTGAAATTGGTGTTGAACTTGCGACTAAATATCGTGAGAATAAAGTGGTCTTAAATGCGATTGCTTCTCATCACGGTGATGTGGAACCAACGTCTATCATTTCTGTTCTAGTTGCTGCTGCTGATGCATTATCGGCTGCAAGACCAGGTGCAAGAAGTGAAACGCTTGAAAATTATATTCGTCGTTTAGAGAAGTTAGAAGATATTTCTGAATCATTTGAAGGTGTTGAAAAGTCGTTTGCTATTCAGGCTGGTCGCGAAGTACGGATTGTCGTTCGCCCTGACCAAATTGATGATCTAGAAGCACATCGCCTCGCTCGTGATATCCGGAAGCGGATAGAAGAGGAACTTGAGTACCCTGGACATATTAAGGTGACAGTTATTCGTGAGACAAGAGCTGTCGAATACGCCAAGTAACTGCGAGATTACATCAGTTATAAACAAATGATTCGGGTCAATATATTTTCATTTGAACGATAGAAAACATGAAAGATCAGGTCTTGTACCTGTTCTTTTTTAGTTTTTTTAACTTGTCATGGATTATTCGTGATGAGAAGGACTATCCTGTTACGCTTACTATGATACCGTCCCTTCTATTCAGTATAGTTTGCGAACTGTCATTACGAACAAAATCCGTTTCTGCATCAAAAAAACTGCTGAAAAAATCTCAGCAGTTGTTCTATCTATTGCAATTTGCAAGACGAACCATCATTTAATCAACAATCACTGCACGGGCAGCTTTTTGAATATAAATAATTGTTTTTCCGGTTTCCTCCATTTGTCCGATGGCCACTTCATCGAGAACATCAGGAGAATCGCTTTTCCAAATGTAGCCGCTCCATCTACCAGTAGCCGCTTGACTACTAGAAGCCTCAAGAATTCGGTCATAGGGTACTTTGACTGAGTCGACTGTCATCTCCTTATTAGTGAAATCAATCATCATTTCGCCGAAGATACTAGAATGATCCGAGATGATTTCTAACCCTTGTTCTGTGCTCGACACTTTGATTTTCATGTCATCGACCTTGACTAACTTTTGTTTATCTCGAAGGGCTAGGAATTCCTGATATTCCTTTTCTGTTAGACCCAGCTCCTTTGTATAAGGAAGCGGTTGATTCGGATACTTGGCGCTATATTCAACAAAGTACTCCTTGTCGTCGGTAATTGAAGTTGTCAGAATCCCAATCAGCTCGTTAAACCGGTCTTGTTCTTCGTCATTCGGAAAGCCCACCTTGGTAATGGTAGCGGTATGAGTGCCCTCTGTTAGTCGCTTGTTTAGAAATTCAGCGAAATTATCCTCAGCCGGCTGGGCAATAGCTGTATCGACAGGTACATACTGGTCGGTACTTAAATCAACTTCAGTTGTTTTTTCAGTATTCTTACTTGTTTCTTTGTTCGTTTTCTCATTCTCAGTACAGCCGCTTACTGCTAGACTTGTACACAATAAAAGAAATAGTATCCATTTTCTCATCATCGACCCTCGTTTGGTTTCATTTAATAAAGTATCATCTTAATTTCTCTATTATATCGAATAATATTGCTCATGAATATAGCAGGAAAATCATATGATGAACTAGGGCAGGCACTTGCAGTGGTTTTGATCACTAGCAGACATCTACCTTTCCCCGTTTTATGACAAATAATCATCACGATGATCATTGCTAGATGTACTATGAAATCTAGTCTATAATAGAGAGTACCATTATCGACTGTACTTTATAAAAAATAGTTTCCAACCTTTTTTGTTTGTTGGTATAGATAGCTGAAAGTTGTTGGTGGAAAATCGGAGGGTGAACAAATGAAGATTTTATTTTTGGGCGATATCGTCGGTGCCATTGGAAGAGATACATTTAAAGAACATATTGCTGCGCTTCGCGAGCAGCATCAACCGCAAGTAATTATTGTAAATGGTGAAAATTCTGCTGCTGGAAAAGGGATCACTGAGAAAATTTACCGCGAGCTTTTGGCTTTAGGTGTGAATGCGATCACACTTGGCAATCATGTCTGGGATAATCGTTCGATATTTGAATTTATTGATAGTGCCAAATACTTGGTAAGACCAGCTAATTTACCAGAAGGTGTACCAGGGCAGGGTGTCTGTTATGTGAAGTGTAATCAGATTGAGCTGGCTGTCGTGAATATTATTGGACGGACTTTTATGAACCCCTGTGATGATCCATTTAAAAAAATTCAAACGATTTTGAATGAAGTTAGAAAACGAACGCCATTTATTTTTGTTGATTTTCATGCAGAAGCAACCAGTGAAAAGCAAGCAATGGGTTGGTTCCTTGATGGCAGTGTTAGTGCTGTTGTTGGGACGCACACGCATGTGCAAACAGCTGATAACCGCGTGCTTCCTGGTGGGACTGCTTATATCTCTGATGTTGGGATGACAGGGGCTTACGATAGTATTCTCGGGGTTGAAAAGGATGCAGTGCTAAAGCGGTTCTTGACGCAAATTCCTCAGCGGTTTGAAGTGCCTGACAATGGACGTACATTACTAAGTGGTGTCGTGGTTGAGCTTGACCCAAAAACAGGGCTTGCTAAATCAATTAAGCGCGTTCTCATCAATGAAGACCATCCACATTTTTTCTAACTTGATCGGTGGCGAAGATGGGATGGGACAGATTGTATCAGTTGGGCTGTCCCCTCTGGAAGCCTACCCGTTTGAAATATCCTGCAGATTGGTTCTGAAAGATGCCTTCCGCGATATCGGTACTATTCATTTTAGCCATTGATGATACAAAATGATTGATGAAACCATTTTCAGTCATGGGCGTAGTGGTCCATAATGTTTTACCCCCCGAATCAATGCTTGGTCTAACTGCTATTTTTTGCGAATATAGTTAGATGGGAAACATGACGAGCTGAACAGACCAGCTTTCTAAAAACCAAAGTGACGAACAGGTAACAACATTAGGGGGAGCAAGTTATGGAGATATTGAAGGTCTCATCTAGATCGAATCCAAATTCTGTTGCAGGTGCACTAGCAGGTGTTCTTCGTGAGCGTGGTGGTGCAGAAATTCAGGCGATTGGCGCAGGTGCTCTCAATCAAGCTGTGAAAGCAGTGGCGATTGCAAGGGGATTTGTTGCGCCAGGCGGCGTAGACTTGATTTGTATTCCAGCCTTTACAGACATTCTCATTGAAGGCGAAGAACGAACGGCAATTAAATTGATCATTGAACCACGATAAAGTGTTAGAATTACCTGCACATTCCTCGTATACTATTGGTATGCGAGTTTTTGTGTTTAACAAGTACTGAGGAGAAACGTCTTTTTATCGATAAAAATGTATCTGTTTTTGCACATGATTCGAGATGTAGAGGGGTGCTAGTAAGTGCGTGTATTCGATGCCCATTGCGATTTATTAATGAAATTATTTGAAGATAAACAGGCTGATTTTGTACAAGAAATTGGTGACCTCTGTGTCACCTATCCAAGGCTTGCGGCAGGCAGTGTTGCTGTGCAGATTTTTGCTATTTATATTCCTGAGAAAGTGCATCCAGATATGCGCTTTGAGGCAGCACTTGCGCAGGCAAATTTATTTCATGAACAGGTGATACGTAAGGCGGGGCTGAGGCACATTCAGACGTATGAAGATATTGCGGCACTACAGCCTGGGGAAATCGGTGCGATTCTGGCGCTCGAGGGCTGTGATGCGATTGGGAATGACTTGCTGAAGTTACAGACTTTGATTCGGTTAGGTGTTCGCTCTGTTGGTCTCACATGGAATTTTGCTAATCTGGTCGCTGACGGGGTATTGGAGCCACGTGGTGCCGGACTGTCACTGTTTGGGCGGGAAGTGGTTCAGCTGTTAGCTGATGCCCAAATTTGGTGTGATGTTTCTCATTTATCAGAGAAGGGATTCTGGGATGTGTTAGAACGAACCGACTATGTTGTCGCAACCCATTCTAATGCGATGACCATCATGCCGCATGTTCGGAATTTAACGGATGACCAATTTTGTGCCCTAGTGAAGGCAAATGGTGTTGTCGGTGTTAATTTTGTGCCTTATTTCTTGACGAATAATGTAGAAGCTAGCATTGATGACGTGCTCAGGCATATTGATCACTTTTGTAGTCTTGGTGGACAGAAACATATTGGAATTGGTGCTGATTTTGATGGGATATCTGTTACGCCGAGAGGATTAACAGGGCCGCAAGATTATGTGGCATTGCAACAGGCCTTGTTAAAGTATTACAAGCCAAGTGATGTTGATGATTTTTTATTTGGAAATTTTGCTCGTGTTTTTAGACCTGTTTGACTGCCGGTTACCTGCTGGATTTGGCGGGTTTTATCGCTCTGAATTTTTTTGCTACTGTGTTTATTATAATAAATCAAGTGATGATTGCTATTTTGACATTTATTGAATTTGGACGATTACGCTAGTGGTTGAACTTTACTAAGCACAAGTTCATTACCAGAAACAGATGAGCTTAAACGGTTATAGAACCATGAGAGTGGTAAGTTTGCCCATGTATTTTAGAAAAGAGGAGAAATGCATGGCTGTATTTATCGGCATGCATGGCAGCGGTCAGTATGGGGATCATCATCAACGCGCAGACAAGCAAACAAAGAACGCTGACACGAACAAAAGTGTTAGTGTTTTTTTCGCTAATTGATCATTTATGAAGGGTATTTTAACTTATTTTCTACAGCAGTTCGTTTAATTGTGCTTTGAGCGTTATTCATCATGTCGTATTATTTGATATATTTGACACTAAATACTATGATTGAGAAGTAATTAGAATTGAAAATGATGAACGCTCAACTTTTGTGTAGGCGTTCTAGTGATAAGAGGTGTCGTAATGCTAAATCAACTATCATGGAAAGTTGGCGGGCAACAAGGGGAAGGCATTGAGAGTACAGGAGAAATCTTCTGTATTGCACTAAACCGGCTTGGGTATTATCTGTACGGCTATCGTCATTTTTCTTCAAGAATCAAAGGTGGACATACCAATAATAAGATTCGCGTGAGTACGACAGAAGTACGAACAATTGCGGATGATCTTGATATTTTAGTAGCCTTTGATCAAGAAACAATTGATTTTAACTATCATGAACTAAGTAAAAATGGGGTTATCATTGCCGATGCAAAGTTTAATCCGGTGAGACCAGACGATTGTCAGGCATCATTATTTGTCGTCGCTTTTACAAGTATTGCAACGGAACTTGGTACTTCTCTCATGAAAAATATGGTCGCCATCGGCGCTTCTGCTGCCGTGATGCAATTGGACAAGACAATTTTCACAGAAGTTATTGGTGAGTTGTTCGGGCGAAAAGGCGAAGCAGTTGTTCAAAAAAACATAGAAGCAGTAGCCGCTGGTATGCAGGCGATGCATGATCAATTAGGCGGAAAAACATTACCGCTGACGCTCGAGAAAGCTGACGGCAAGAAGCGGTTATTTATGATTGGTAATGACGCCATTGCAATGGGATGCCTCACTGGTGGCGCACGGTTTATGGCTGCTTATCCGATCACGCCTGCATCGGAAATCATGGAGTACCTGATTAAGCGTTTGCCTGAGGTCGGTGGCGCTGTGATTCAAACTGAGGATGAGATTGCTGCTTGTACAATGGCAATTGGTGCGAACTACGGTGGTGTTCGTTCATTAACAGCTTCCTCAGGTCCAGGACTTTCGCTGATGATGGAGGCGATTGGTCTAGCGGGTATGACCGAACAACCTTTAGTCGTTGTCGATACGCAGCGTGGTGGTCCATCAACAGGACTACCAACAAAGCAGGAGCAATCTGATTTAATGGCGATGATTTATGGTACGCATGGTGAGATTCCGAAAATTGTACTGGCACCCAGTACGGTTGAGGAAGCATTTTATGATGCAGCTGAAGCCTTTAATCTGGCAGAAGAATATCAATGTCCAGTGATCCTTCTGACCGATTTGCAACTGTCACTTGGCAAGCAAACGGTTGAACCGCTTGATCTTTCAAAAGTGAAGATTCGCCGCGGAAAGTTGGCAAGTGAGGCTGATATTCCAAATCGTGGTGATAAATCATTATTTAAGCGCTATGAACTGGCAGAGGATGGTGTTTCTCCGCGTGCCTTGCCTGGTACGAAGCACGGAATCCACCATGTGACTGGGGTTGAACATGACCAAACGGGTCGCCCAAACGAGTCGACAGGGAACCGGATTGCACAAATGGATAAGCGGATGAGTAAGATGTCTCAGATAAAGATTGATATGCCTGTTTATCAATATACGCCTCATGAAGCACCAGATGTCTTGTTTGTTGGGTTTAACTCAACGCGTGGTGTAATTGAAGAAACGATCGCCCGATTTGAACTGGAAGGTCTGAAGGCAAACCACGCACATATCAGACTGATTCATCCGTTTCCACAGGCCGATATCGAACCGCTTGTCGCTAGTGCCAAGAAAGTGATTGTGCTTGAAAATAATGCAACAGGACAACTGGCGAGTATTCTCAAGATGAACGTTGGACACGCACAGAAGATCACTAGTTTGCTGCGTTATGACGGCAATCCTTTCCTGCCAAACGAAGTATACAACCAATGCAAGGAGTTGGTATAGATGGCAACATTAAATGACTTTCGTAATGATGTGAAACCAAACTGGTGCCCTGGGTGCGGTGATTTCTCTGTTCTGGCGGCGATGCAACGAGCAGTTGCAAATCTTGGGATTGAGCCAGAGCAATTAGCGATTGTATCAGGCATCGGTTGTTCTGGACGGGTATCTGGATATATCAACTCTTACGGTTTTCACTCAATCCATGGTCGTGCCTTGCCTGTAGCGCAAGGGCTGAAAATGGCGAATAGAGATTTAACAGTACTTGCATCTGGTGGCGATGGCGATGGGTTTGCAATTGGAACAGGTCATACTGTTCATGCAATTCGGCGTAATATTGATGTGACTTATATCGTCATGGATAACCACATTTATGGTCTCACCAAAGGGCAAACTTCCCCAAGGTCTGAAGCAGGTTTCAAAACAAAATCAACACCAAAAGGATCTGTAGAACAATCAATTTCTGTTATGGAAATGGCATTAACAGTCGGTGCTACTTTTGTAGGGCAGAGCTTTTCAAGTGATTTAAAAGGGATGACTGCGCTAATTGAGGCAGCAATTGAGCATAAGGGCTTTTCTTTAGTCAATGTGTTTAGCCCATGTGTAACATACAACAAGATTAATACGTATGATTGGTTCAAAGAGAATCTTGTCAAACTTGAAAGCATCGAGGGTTATGATCCACATGACCAAGGTTTAGCAATGAAAACACTGATGGAACGGAAAGGTCTTGTTACTGGTTTGATTTATCAGAATAAGGAACGCCCTTCCTATCAGGAATTAATTAGTGGGTACGCAGAAGAACCGCTTGCTACAGCAGACCTCGAAATTAAACAGCAGTATTTTGATGGGTTAATGAACGAGTTTATGTAAAAGTAGATCACACTAGCAGGTAACCTGATAAGAATTAGGTTGCCTGCTTTGTTGTGGTCATTTTCATTAACTACAGCATATTTCATGATTTGGTATGCTTGGAGAAGATTAACGAAAGGGTTTTGATAAGGATTTTTCGATTAGCGCGTGAGCCATCATCAGTTGCTTCACTATCGTATCAGACTGTTTTGACAGCTAATCTGCGCTGCAGATTAGCGTATCGTGGCAAAAATTGAATATAGCGATAATATTTGCCGCTTGTGTCCTAAATCTTCGATTTAGCAAACAGAAGGGACAGCACATCGCCCTAGCGAAGCTTAGCAACAACGTACTTAGGGCAAAGTACAGCGGAAAATACTTGATAAAGCTTTCTTAAATCCTTTTCAGACACACCAAGACTTTCGTAAAGAACGTTGCCAGTCATAAAATACGTCAAGTAAGTTTTAGGGGAATAGTTTTAGTAGAAAGGGAACGTTTTCATTGCTATAATGTGCGTTATGAAGATTGAAAGAAATTTGATATTTGGATGAGGTCATATGCGTAGTGAGAAAGAAATGATGGAATTAATATTGAAAGTAGCAATGTCTGATAGTCGTATCCGTGCCGTCTATATGAATGGCTCGCGTGCGAATCCGGCAGCACCAAAAGATATTTATCAAGATTATGATATTGTGTATGTGGTCACAGAAACTACGTCATTTCTGAATGATAAAAACTGGCTATCCCTTTTCGGTGAAACGCTCATCATTCAGGAACCAGATAATCATGATTTTGGCTGGGCGACAAACGATAATAGCCGGCGGTACGTTTGGCTTATGCTGTTTAACGATTTTAACCGGATTGATTTAACAATCGAAATCAAAGAAGAGGCAAAAAAGAATTATATTGCTGATAAGCTCACCATTCCTTTAGTGGATAAGGATCACTTGTTCCCGGTAATATCCCCACCATCTGATGAGGCTTATCACGTGAAAAGACCGACACTGAATCATTATAGGGGTTGTTGCAATGAATTCTGGTGGTGTTTGAACAATGTTGCAAAAGGTATTGCAAGAGATGAACTTCCGTATGCTATGTGGATGTTTAACAATGCCGTGCGGGACATGCTTGTTAGGATGCTTGGATGGAAAGTCGGTATAGATACCAATTTCACAATTTCTGCTGGAAAACACGGAAAGTATCTGAAAAAATATCTGCCCGAAAATATGTATGAAGTATACATGAAAACCTATGTTGGCAGTGACTCCAATCGTTTTTGGGAAGCCATATTGGTTGCCTGTACACTTTTTCATGATGTTGCCATGCTTGTTGCAGATGATTGTGGTTTCTCATACAATCAAAACGATGAGAATGGGATGATTAAATATTTAAATAAAGTGAAAAGTGACTGTTCAAATTAAGTTTTGTTAGGTGCCATCTTTGTATCGAAGCGTAGCTGTGTCAATTAGCTGCGCTATTTTACTATAAAAGACGATGAATTCAATCACCTACGATAAATACACCATCACTTGTTAAGTAGTTAAGTAGTGGGCAGGAGATAAACCTTACACGAATCACTGTAAGATAGTGAATGCTTAAGGGTTGTACAAGGTACTAGTAATTAACGTGTAGCTGAAGTAGTGATGCTGAGGGAATGCTACGAATAGCAACTAAATAATATCGTTAAACAGAAGTGTAAACCATGGCTGACTATTTTAAAAGGTAGGCTATACGAATTAAAAAAGGATTAGATATCCATCTTGCGATGAACATCTAATCCATATCTACTCATTCATCAAAACGGCTCCATATCGATGATGGCAGTATTGCATCGTAAATGAGGAAGTCCCATGCCCTCGTGCCATCTTCTCCTGTTGGATTCGTGTCCTCATCCTCAGTATCCGGAATTCCGTCACCATCAGTGTCCACGTTATTGCCATTATTGCCATTGTCGCCATTGTCGCCATTGTTTCCATTGTTTCCGTTATTGCCATCAGTTGGCGCTTCGCCGTCGGTTTCGTTATTTTCATCAGGAACGACAGGTGGTGCTACTTCGTCCGGTTTTTCTGGTTCCTTGGCGGGTACTGTGACCGAAGTTGAACTTGTGCTTTTTTTATCACCTGACGTCACTGTGATGGTATATTTTACACCTTGTTCGACATTCGTAATTCTAGCAGCTGTTTCCTTCGTATTTCCTAGATGTTTCACTGTACCGTCATCAATGCTGTAATCGACACTAAACTCATTGTCTGCTTGGGCACTGCCCTCAGGTGCTGGATAGTCCCAATCAATATCAATTTGTTTATTTGCTTCGCTATAGCTAGCGGATAGTCCAGAAATTTCAACTGGTTTGACAAATTCCTCAGATTTCTTTGTTGGCAAATTGTCCTTAGTGAAAAGTTCATAAGTGATATTGCCATCAGGTGTGCCTTCAGCTGCAATTGCAGCCGGATCTGAGCCAATTAGGATTGGCAGTTCGACAACATTATCTGGTTTTTTGAAATCAGGCGTATCTATATTGGCAGATACTTGGGTCATCACCGTTTTAAAAATCGTTGCAGGCAATTTCTGAGATGCGGAATCAACCGATTGTTTCCGGTCTCCATACCCGACCCAAACTGACATCGTATAAGTTGGTGTATAGCCGACATACCAAGAGTCTGGTACGCCGTTATCTTTAATGCCGTATTTTTCTTTTTCTTCTGCAGTATAGTTTGTTGTTCCAGTTTTCCCTGCAAGCGGTAAGCTTGGGATATTTCCTTTCGTACCTGTTCCATAGTCGACAACATCTTCAAGCATATCTGTCAACATATAGGCAGTTGATGGTTCCATTGCTTTCTTGGATTCAGGTATTGTATCAATGGTGCTACCATCCATTGTTTCAATTTTTTTCACAGTATATGGCTCGGTGAATGTCCCGCCATTCCCAAAAGCACCGTAAGCACCAGCAAGTTCGAGTGGCGAAGGTCCATTGTTGACCCCTCCAATTGCGGCTGATTCAAACATTTGGTCATCAAGTTCAATTCCGAGTCCAGCGGCAAACTCAGCTGCTGGCTCAATTCCGACTTCCTGCAACGTTTTAACCGCAGGAACGTTCATTGATTTAGTCAGTGCGGTACGCATTGAGACTTTGCCAGCGTATTTATTGTTTGAATTGCTGACTTTTGTACCATCGGAATATTCATATGGTTCATCGACGATTTGCTCATACGTCGACCATCCTTCATATTCAATGGCTGGTCCATAGTCAAGAATCGGCTTGATTGTTGATCCAGGTTGTCTATTGGTTAAGTCAGTCGCATAGTTAAAGCCACGCTCGACAGTTGTTTTACGCCAACCACCAAGTGCTCTCACTTCTCCTGTTTGTGTATCCATTAACACCGTTCCAGTTTGCATCTGATCATTTGGAAATGGTACAGCTGGATTCGATTCAAGTGTTTCTTCAACAATCCGTTGTGCCTCAGGATCAATTGTTGTATGGATGGTTAATCCATCAGAATAGACATCAAAGTCTCCCGCATCCTCAACTTCATTAATCACTTGGTCAACAATTGCTGAGGTTGCATGATTCGTCGTAGCCGGACCTTCAGAGCGAGGGACTAATACTGTTGAAATGTCTACGGCTTGCGCTTCTTTCATTTCTTTTTCCGTAATGACATCACTATCATACATGAGCTTTAGAACAGTATTTTTTCGTTCATTGGCAGCATCGGGGTGATCATATGGATTATAGTTATTGGGACTTTGCGGCATCCCGACGAGCAGCGCTGTTTCAGGCAATGTTAATTGGTCGAGTGTCTTACCGAAGTAAACAGTGGCTGCCGTGCCAATACCGTAAACGCCTTCGGACATGTTGACCTTGTTAAAGTAGATTTCCAGAATTTCTTCCTTGGAGTACTCCTGTTCTAGCTGAACAGCGAGATACATCTCTTGCACTTTCCGTTTCATCGTCTTATCTGGTGATAAGAAAGAGAGTTTAACCACTTGCTGAGTGATTGTACTAGCGCCTTGTGAACCGAAGCCACCGGTGATGTTTCCCATCACAGCGCCTCCAAGACGGATGATATCAATTCCGTGATGTTTATAGAATCGTTTATCCTCAGTTGCTAGCAGCGCAGCCTCGACATCTTTCGGAATATCTTCGTATTGCACATAATCTCTCTTTTGTACCCCGAGCGTTGCGTAGACTTCACTATTTTTGTCTAAAACTTGCGAGGCAACTGGGTCTATTAATCGTTGTTCATTCAGATCCGGCGCATCTTTGATCCAGATTGTAAAAGTGATCAAAGTAATGATTGCCAGTACCGCAATCAAACCAAGTAAACCAAGCAGTATTTTTTTTAAAGTTGAATATTTCTTTTTTCCAGATTTTTTTTGCTTCGCCTGTTTGCGGCGCGCAGTACGACTATTTGTACTATCAGCCATATTAGACACCTACTTTCCTTGTTCGGCTATTAATTCATCCACTATTTTAATATAATCGATAGTTGGCATAAAGCCAAATTGAATTTGTTTTCCGTTTTCTCTGATTTCATCTCTCGTGATAGACTTTCTTCCACCTTCTAGCATTCTGTCCCAGAAAGAAAACAGGTTATTTGCAGATAGAAAATATAATTCATCATAAGCTATAAAATGAATTAATACAAAGGAAATTGCATTTTGATGGACGATTCTTCTCATATGCACGATTTGATGGTCATGGAAATTCTTCAACGGAAATGATTTTTGATTCGTTTCCTTTGCTTCAAAATCAAGGTATCTACCACGGTAAACACCATTGTAATCTGTGGTAGATGCTTGCTGATAGTAGGCTTCCTTGATCACCGCAGCACTACGGTGCGGATAATCGACCTTGACGATTTGAATTGGGATTGGCTTTTTATGAACGACAGCAATGTCATGTTCAAGATAATAGATGTTCGTATCATTAATCGCGGATTCTAGAGACATACCCCGGTTAGCGTAATTCACTTTACGCACTAGCTCGGGTTCTGCTTCATTGACCGTTGTAAACTTCTTCCCATAAGGGTATCTTACCATCATTCTCGCCTCACTTATAAGACATTATAACGTATTTTAAAAATCTTGTTGTCGAAAATGAAGAAATTTTTACTTTGATTGTAATGAAAAAACTAGTTTTGTCACTGGGAAAGGACTTTCCCTGTCTGTGGCAGAAATCCTCTGTATAAGTGGTTTAGAGGTAATCAGTAGGAGGGACATATGATTCCAAAGTCAAAGATCGAAGCGCTTTTAAATGAAATTGAGCAAGGCATTGGTCAGTTGGAAGTTTCTTTGCAAAATGCGGTAGTCAGTGAACGACAGCAAGTGCAGACCATGCATGAACCAATTTTTCAAGAAAATGGATCACGTATTGAAGAAAAAATGAGTATCCTTGAACATACCCTCTTTCATCAAGAAGATTAGCCAAACAAACAAATGAATACGACCAAAAGAGCGTCAATGCAGTTTAAATGGCATTGATGCTCTTTTTTGTGTCCATTTTTAGTGATATCCATGGTGAAAAGGTGGCTTTTTTTGTTTGCCATGAATTGTGAGTTGAAGTTGACAGATTCATTACAAAACTGTGAACTATTTTTGAACCTTTTGTTTTTTCCGAAAAGTGCAATGGGTTGTCATGATACAATGAGCAGGTACATTGTGCAGTACAATTTCAGCCTTCTATAGCCTAGGTGCCAATGGACGTTTTTTGAATTTGATTGAGAGATGAAGAAAGATTGGTGATGTGTCGATGATGAATGAAAAAAGACTTCTTGAAAACTTTTTAGCGTTGGTACAAATTGATTCGGTCACAAAGAATGAACGCGTGATTTGTGATGCTTTGAAGAAGAAAGTAGAAGATTTAGGGATGGATGTTTTTGAAGATGATACAGCGGCTGTAACTGGTCATGGCGCAGGGAACTTGATTTGCTTCTTGAAAGGCAATCAGCCGAATGCGAAAACGCTTCTGTTCAATAGCCATATGGACACCGTAGCGCCGGGTAACGGGGTAAAGCCAGTTATTCGTGATGGGTATATTTACTCTGATGGGACAACCATTCTTGGTGCAGATGATAAGACGGGCGTTGCAGCCATTCTTGAAATGATTCAAGTATTGAAAGAGGATAACCTGCCTCATGGCGATATTCAAGTTATTTTCACTGTTGGTGAAGAACTTGGTTTGATTGGTGCCAGTGCCCTTGATGCCAAGCATCTAAAGGCTGATTTTGGTTTTGCGCTTGATACTGGCGGTAGTGTTGGAAAAGTGAAAGCATCAGCACCGACCCGGTATGAAATATTTGCTGATGTGTACGGAACAACTGCTCATGCTGGTGTAGAGCCAGAAAAAGGGGTTTCTGCGATTACCATCGCAGCACATGCTGTGGCGAACATGCCACTCGGTAGATTGGATGATGAGACAACGGCTAATATTGGAACATTTGATGGACACGGACCACTGAATGTTGTTTGTGACCATGTGAAAATTGTTGCAGAAGCACGTTCAGGTAATATGGACAAGCTTGAAAATCAAGTGGCTGCAATGCGTAAAGCACTCGAAGATGCCGCTACTAAGTTTGGTGGACGTGTCGATGTGAAGGCTGAAATGCTTTATCCAAGCTTTAGTTTCACGGAAGATGCACCGATTATTCAATTGGCTCAAAAGGCGATTAACCAAGTTGGACGTTCTTGTGAAATCATTAAAGCTGGTGGTGGAAGTGATGCCAACGCATTTAATGGCAAAGGCGTACCGACAATTATTCTAGCAGTAGGCTATGAAAATATTCACACAGTAAATGAAAGAATGCCGATTGCAGAACTGGGTAAAATTACAGAACTTGCTCTAGCACTGGTTAGTGAAGTGACTACAACAAAATAATGAAGCGGTGACATAGATTGCTAGGGTCTGTCTAAAAAGGATTTATGAAAGGGTTATGACAAGAAAATTTTGATTAGCGCGGAAGAGCCATCAACAGTTGCTTCACTATCGTTTCAGACTGTTTTGACATGCACGCTACTAGCTAATCTGCGCTGCAGATTAGCGTGTCGTGGAAAGAAATCGCATATCGAGCAAGGAGGCTACTGAAAAAGTCCACAAAAATGCTAGAAAGGCAAATTCCTGAAAAAACCAACCCCATTTTTGGATCGAAAGTGAGGGGGAGTCAAACTAAGCGCCTCACTTGGGCAAGTGGAAATGGCGATTTTCTGGGATTCTGTATCTTGGGAATTTCATTTTTAAACAGAATAGGACTTTTTCAGTGGCCTCTCGAGCATGTTTAAGACTTTTTTAGGACAAAGCTAGGCGGAAAATTCTTCGTAAAGCTTTCATCAATCTTTTTCAGACAAACCCTAGTCAGTTTACGATCTTTGTCAGCACCATTTCTATACTATTTTCTTAAGATTTAAATTATTTAGTTTACATAAATTAGTTCGTGATATTACAATGACTTACATTTAATTAGA
>JAVBKF010000079.1:0-3232 GCA_031554215.1 Caryophanales bacterium | reverse complement strand
TTTTTAAACTTTTTTATGCTAAAATATACAGAGTAAAAATAAGAACTAATGTTTGTGTAAATGGGAGGTATTATTTTGTCATACAAAGTTGGTAGTATGTTTGCTGGTATAGGGGGTACTTGTTTGGGGTTTATTCAAGCAGGAGCTGAAGTTGTGTGGGCAAACGAAATTGATAAATATGCTTGTACAACCTACAGATTAAATTTTGGAAATCAGTACCTTCAAGAAGGCGATATTACAACAATAAAAAAACATACAATTCCAGAGATTGATATTTTAATTGGTGGTTTTCCATGTCAAGCATTTTCAATTGCGGGTTATAGAAAAGGTTTCGAAGATGAAAGAGGGAATGTTTTCTTTCAAATAGTTGATGTAATTAAAGGGCAAGCGAAGAAACCTAAAGCAATAATGCTTGAAAATGTGAAAAATCTGATAGGACACGATAAAGGAAAAACTTATAAAGTTATTGAACAGGAACTAAAGTCGTTAGGATATTTCATAAAATATATGACACTTAATTCAATGGAGTATGGAGACATTCCTCAAAATAGGGAAAGAGTGTATATAGTTGGATTTTTATCCAAGGAAGAATTGGGAAGTTTCGAAACGTTATATCCAGTTCCCTTATCAAATACTCTTAGCTCTGTTATTAACCGCAATTCTAAAGTAGATGATAAGTATTATTACGATGACTCATCTAAATATTTTTCGATGTTAAAAGAGGCTGTTATTGATAGTAAAACAATCTACCAACTCAGAAGAATTTATGTTAGAGAAAATAAAAGTAATGTCTGCCCAACTTTAACGGCGAATATGGGAACCGGGGGACATAATGTACCAATAATTCTTGATTATCATAATAAAATTAGAAAACTTACCCCTAGAGAGTGTTTGTTGTTGCAGGGGTTTCCAGTAGACTATCATATCCCAAAAGGAATGGCAGATAGTCATATCTACAAACAAGCCGGGAACTCTGTAACCGTTCCAGTGGTTAAAAGAATTGCATCTAATATTATTAAGGTTCTTGATGAACATACGATAAAGGTACAAGAGGCACGAGTTTTACAACTTTAATAAATGAACGCCTCAAAGTAGGCAGGATAAATTTTAGTCTGCTTTTTTGAACTATTCTGGAGTAGCCTAACAAATCAAACACCTTGATACTGTTAGCGTATTCACCGTTCGAAATAAGCCAAAAAGATCACTATACCCCATCATAATTAGATATGAACGGCTGTGAAAAAATTGTGAAATTTATGTCTGGGTTAGTACAAGTACCGTAATGTGTTATAACTGTATAATTCTATTAAATGGTATTTTTAATAAAGTTATTTTATGTGGAATGGAGAGCCGTTCGACGTTTGAAAGCTGGATAGAGATCGTCACTAATCTTTTTCCGCTCGGCGTAGCCGGTGAGGTTTTCGTGCGCGCGAAGTGCTACACATCTCTTATAGCCCGAAAGGGCAGGATGTTTTTGTCCTTTACTATTGTTACTCTGGTCTTGAAGCTGGACAGGTGAGCAAATTCACATCTCGCCCCTAAGAATTTGACCGTTAGGGCAAATTGGCGGTGAGATGTGAATTTGTTCACCTTTCTTGCTTGTAGCCTGTTTCTTTTTCTTTGTAAAAATTACTTGAAGACATGTTTTCATTATGAATTTATTTTGATTGGTATTTTTAAAATTTTATTTTGTAAAATTCAAACCATGTAGGCTCAAAACGATTGTTGTGTTTTTAAGTAATACCATATTCTTAGAAACATATGTGTGTTAAAATTTAAAGGCTCGCTATGACTTTTCATGTCATAACGAGCCCGTTTTTTTCTACACATTTTTTACTATTTCAATGGGGTTTGAGCCATTCATCGTGCTTAGTTCAGTATGGACTGATTCTAACCCCCTGTTTGCCATTCCATTTTATACGGATACAAAAATCTTGTCATAATTTAACATACAAAGAAGCATACTTAGTGGCTACTACCACACAAAAGTATGCTTCTTTTAAATTTTAATCGAATCACGATTGATATTTTTCTAATTGTTCTGGCAAGGCTACAAACTGCGCTTTTTGTGTACCGTCCTCGTTATTTATTTCAATCTCATAGGCTTCATTTGGCTCTGTATAAACCATCAATACTGCACCCAACTCACCGCTGAAAACTCCAACATCTGTAAAGTCTATCAGTATTTTTACAACATCATATTCTTTAAATTTCATACGTACCTCCATTATTTCACATAAACTGTCGTCATTCTAGGTGTCGTAGAACCAGATTCCAGAATCCAACCCGTTCTAACTGTTGCAGTTTTTCCATTTGGACCCGTCATCGGAATATCAACTGTATATCTCTGACCGTATTGGTCAGCCTTCCCAAGGACTGCTTCACTCTCAGGTAATTTTTCATTAATCTGCTTTATCAAGTCATCTGCATTTGATTTATTGTACCCTAGTGCACTTTCAAAAACTTTTGCTTTGTTACCTCCAACGGGATGATCTGGATTTAGCGCGTATTCTGTAACCTTTTTTGAATCAATTGTTGCATTTTTGATGTGAGGTAATTGATTTTTAGCCCCCGTACCACCCGCATCCAACACATCCTCAGCCGTCTTCGCGGACTTAAGCCCAACCGAACCGCCCTTCGTGAACCATGCCACTGCTGCATCAGGAATTGCGCCACCAACCATATAAGCGATACCCTCTTCACCTATCGTATCAGACGCACCTTGCGCCATCCCCTCTGTAATCAACCACGGCTCTTTTAGTATCGCTTTCATTCCCTCTTTTGTCTGATTCGCAGATTCCTCTGCAAATTCAGGTGTCATGAATTTCGGGTAAGTGTTGACAATTATGATAGCTGATCCGCGCTTAACCATTCCATATCCAGCCTTAATAGCTGCTTTAGCTTCAATTACTAATCCTCTCGCCGAGTTCTTGACTGCTTCCCCTGCATTTTCCATCCTTGTACCCCATCGTTCACCTCGGGATGATACTGCTTTATACATCTCTCTCGCTTTATTCTGGTACTCATCATCCTTATCCTCAAATGGTTTTAACTCTTGCTTATGGAGGCTGTTCAAATTATCAACCTGTTCTGGTGCTAGTATAAAAATAGGACAAGTTAAATAGAGAGAACCAAAATGATACAATAAATCATAAAGGGGATCTATTAATGGGAAAACAAAGAAGGCAATTTAGTGAAGAATTCAAGCAAGATGCAGTCAACCATTACTACA
>JAVBKF010000193.1:0-2687 GCA_031554215.1 Caryophanales bacterium | reverse complement strand
TTATCAGTAAAACATGAATAATAATTTCAAATAACTATTGACAATATCCACTTGCTATGATATAATAGTATTATAGCAAGTGAGATACATAATAAAAAAAAGGGGTGTTGTATATGAAAGTAAATGTTCTTTTTAAAAATGGTAAATTTTTAACAGAGAATTTAGGCAAAGATGTTACTAAAGAAACTGTAAATCAGTTAAAAGAATTGATTGCAACTGTTTATAGTAGTGACAGGACTGGACATTTTACAGTCAATGATACTATTATTAATGTTAAAGAAACTGCTTATATTAAATTTATTTAAGAGGAGGGAAAAAATATGAAATCTACAGGAATAGTTAGACGTATTGACGATTTAGGCAGGGTAGTAATACCTAAAGAAGTTCGTAGAACTCTAAGGATAAGAGAGGGCGACCCTCTTGAAATTTTTACCAGTAAAGAAGGAGAAGTCATTCTTCGGAAATACTGTCCGTTCTCTAATATTGAGGGTGTATCAAAACAAATGATTGAGGTATTACGAAAACAAATATCCACTCATAAAGTTTTAATTTGTTCAAATGACAAAATAATTGTAAGTAGGTTTCGTGACTTACCAGAGGAAAAACCAATTTCTAACGAATTATTCAACTGCTTTAACAGTAGAGGTTTTTCTCTACAATCTATGGTTGAAATTTCAGAAGGTCATACAGCCGATTGTTTTATTGTTCAACCTATTATTGTTGAAGGTGACGTGTTAGGTGGTATTGTAGTTATAATTGATAACAAGGACGATTGCACCGACAAAATTAAGACAATATTATCAACAGTAGCAAGTATGTTTCAAGAGGTAATGGGAGAGTAATCTCCCTCTTTTTTATATTGAATATTCTGAATAATTGCCGAGAAATAATTTTAAAAGTTTTAAAAAAACTATTGACATTATAGTTTTAATATGATATAATCTTTATATAAACAAAAAGAGATACATAATCTAAGGGAGGTAATAGTATGGCAACTAGCGAATTTAACTATTTAAAAGGATTGTTCAAAGGTGCAAAATTAAAACACGCAACAAAAGCATTATCATTCATGTTACAGTATCATGGTGAACAAAAAAGGAATGATGGTTCTCCGTACTATGTGCATCCTGTCAAGGTAGCTGCACACCTAGCAGCATTAGACTTGTTTAAAAATGACCCTATTACTCTTGATGTTTTAATGACTGGTGCATTATTACATGATATATTAGAGGATACAGCGGTAACGGAAGAAGAACTAACAAGAGAGTTTTCGGCTGAAATTACTGCGGTAATTGTGTTACTAACCAAATACAAAGGATATGACAACAACGAATACTATTTAAAGATAAGAACGAACTTGCTTTCGGCACTAATAAAGATTGCTGATAGGTGTAATAATGTGTCAACAATGAGTGGTGTATTTAAAAAGCCACGACTTGAAAAGTATTTACAGGAAACTGATACAATGGTTAAACCTCTAATAAGATACGTTAGGGATAACTTTCCAGACGTAAGCAATCCAGTTGTTACAATGAATTATCATATTGAAAGTGTAACAAATGCTATTAAGGTTATGTTGCCTCTAATGGCAAATGAAATACCTATTGACAAAGCAGAATAAGTGTGGTATAATTCTTTTATAAGGAGGTGTCATAAATGGAAGAACATATTTGTCCTTGCTGTGGTAAGGAAATGCAAGACCATTCAAAACCATGTAGACCATTTTGGGTATGCGAAGAATGTAGTTGTGACGAAAGTGGTATTGAGTTAGAATTTTGCGAAAATTGTGGTGATTATATTGATTCTAGCTATGGTGAGTGTGAATGTTCTGATTATGAAGATGAAGAGGATGACTAACAGTCATCCTCTTTTTTTTATACTTGTCGGCAAGTATTCAGAATATTACGACTTTAACTTTCTTTTAAAAATCTATTGACTTATTTATATTCATATGGTATAATAAGTTATAAGGTTGAGAGAGGGAAACAAAGAAATAAAAAAAGATTTAAAAAAACTCTTGACTTTGAAATGTCACTGTGGTATAATAGTTACATAATAGAAAAGGAGATGCTTACATGGGTTATAGAATTGGTGACGAAGTAACAATCAAAAGAAATTTAGTTGAGGGTGCAACTCGATTAGGATTTGTTACCAAAGATATGGTGCATTGTCGTGGTGAAAAAGCCATTGTTAGAGCTGTACTTGACGATGGTTATCGTATCAATGCAGATAATGGTAACTGGGCATGGACTATTGATATGTTTGAAGAGGGAGTGTTGGATATGAAAAAAAGAATTGTTAAAATCATTATGTTTAAAAGGGATTCAGTAGTTGACGGTAAAATTTTCTCTACCTACGCAACTTTATTCTGTGGTGTAAATCTTAATAATGACCGTTTTGACAGTCATTTTTACAGAATTGAAAGTAGCGATATTCCTGTGCTTGGTGATTTTAAAGGATTCCCACATCATATTATGATTCAGTTTTTCAAGAAACTCGACTATTCTGTTTGTGGTGTCCAGTCTATTTGCCTAGATATTGCATAACTTGAAATAACCTTGATAGAAAATATTTGTCATTTATAGATACTGAAAGCCTGTTAATATTAGGTTTTTTACTCTTAATCTTAAAATGATAAATATTTTCTAAAAAGGTATTGACAAAGTAGTTGTTACGTGTTATAATTA
>JAVBKF010000052.1:0-2726 GCA_031554215.1 Caryophanales bacterium | reverse complement strand
ATACGATTACGATTTGACTTACTACGTCAACGACATTAATCGTGAACACACGCAAGTCTTAATGACGTATGGTAAGCGTGATGAAGCGAAGAATATCTATACCTATGGCAAACAGCGACTAACAGATGAGCATATTGACCCGATGACAAAAGGGGACAATGCAGATGCTTCATTGGTCACGGATACATACATCTATGACGGGCGTGCTAGCGTTGCAGGATTGAGTGATGCAGATGCCAAGGTTACGAAGGAATACCGCTATGCACCGTTTGGCGAGATGACCCAAGGGAAGCCTGTGCAGGATAACATCTATGGTTTCAATGCTGAAAACTACAATCCAATAACAGATACGCAGTATTTGCGAGCACGTTATTTGGACGTGAGTATGAGTAGGTTTATTAGTGAGGATACCTACCGTGGTGAGATCAATGCACCTGATACATTGAATCTATATGCCTATACACATAATGACCCACTGAATTATAAAGACCCGAGTGGACATTGGGTGGATGATGGCGAAGGTGGCAGATGGGGAACCAGTACTGTCACTGGGGAAACAGTCGACTTCAATGCGGAGACACCTACCCCTGCACCGACGGAACATTCCATCCTGAAAATTCAGCAACGTTTGAAATACTTAGAATATACAGGTTTGAATGAGAAACCATTAGATGCAGATGGAAAAAAAGGACCAAATACAACTGATGCGATCAAAAAGTTCCAAAAGCGGAACGAATTGAAAGCAGATGGCAAAGCTGGACCGAAAACACAAAAAGTACTATTCAGTGGTGATGCAAAAAGATATATACCACCAACTACATCCACACCCACTGATCGGAAGGGTCCAGGTGGTCCACAAACTCCAGAGACAGACCAGACAGGAACTTCGGATGGCAACACTAATTATGTAACTGAGACTACCGAAGCAACCGAGCAGAACACCAATAGTTGCACCCCGGATACAAACAGTGATAAAGATCTAGAATTTCAAAACTTTAGCTTTAAAATTGGTAAGAGTTATGGAGGGGAAATAAATAAAAACTTTGGTGTTTACAGATTAAAAGACGTATGGTCTGTCTCATCCGAAATTGAGATTAAAGCACCTAAGGGTTCGAAAATTACACAAGAGGGTTCAAAGGTGACACTTGAAGATGGAAATCATCTTTTAGAAATAGATCTAGGAGGAGGTTTTGTGAATGGGACTCTAGACAAAAATGTGAGATTTTCAAACGGTTATGCAAATACAATGAAGTTTGCCAATGTCAACTTTGAATCTAAAATCCTTAACCCTCTGGATGCGTTGATACCTGATAGTGGAGGAAGAGAAATTCCAGGATACTACAAAATGGCCACAGTCGAAAACTCACTTAACAATACAATAGATTTTAGTCATATGCTTGGTTTGGAAGGTGTATCTGGATTAGAAGGGATTGGGATAAAGATCAGTTTTGTATTGGAACAAAATTTTTATGCTACCAAGACGTATGTTGATGCAATGTTATTAGTTTCAACAGCAGCTTTGTTAACCTCGAGAGCTGGTGAAGCTTTGATGAGAGGCTTTAACGAACTACTTGGTAGACAACCACTTCCAATCTGAGGATAGTGAAGACTTTCAAAATTGCTATCCAAATAATACGAGAGCTGGTGAAGAAATCTTGTTTAGAAAATGGATTATTGTGATTGCTGTTTTGTTTATCCCCTTCTCAATTAATACATCAGTGTTTCATGCAAGTAACAAAGAAAACTTAATTGAGAGAAAGATTTTAACAGGGATGGATTGGATAGAGACGACAAAGGGCACACAAATCAACTTAAACTACATTACTGTACAAAAATTAGACGATCAATCAACTGTTTACTTCGAGACCACACGTTTTATATCAGGAGAGAATTTAGAATACAAGGATTTAACCAAGGATAAAGTTGAGAGCTACATTAAAGAAAACGGAAGTTACGGTTACGTTTATGAAGATGATCAAGTATATGGGCACTATTTGAAAATATTTGCAGATATTCGTGACAAATACCTGAGTAAAGAAGAAATTGACAAGCTTATCAAGGAGGCGAAGGAAGAAGTTGATCACTTTTATTCAAAGAAAGCGGATATTATATCTGGAAAAATGGAATTTGATAAAAATATAATGGTTAATAACGGAAAATCACAAACCCCATTCTATGAAGTTTTAGGCTTCAGTGTTATTGGAGTATTTCTAGGAGTATGTTTACTTTACTACGTGAAAAGGGTTAAGAAGTAGCTGCTTTCTGTGGACTTCAAAAAAGCATCCATGTAAAAAAGCAAGAAATTCCAAAAAATCAATAAAACAGAAGACCGATTTGACAGGTTATGTCATTTCGGTCTTTTTGTCGTCTAAATCTAGATGAACATAACATCTTGTTCGGAGTTATTCTTTGTCGACTTCAAAAAATCCATCCGAATAAACCAGAAATGGGTCAAGGGGGGTAAAACGTCCTATTCATCTTGTTTTCAAGGTATTTCAAGTCCAAAAATAAGCAAAAGTAAAACTGAAAAACAGGAAAATTTAGCTAGTAAAATCAATCAATAAAACAGAAGACCGATTTGACAGGTTATGTCATTTCGGTCTTTTTGTCGTCTGCTTCTAAATCTAGATGAACATAACATCTTGTTCGGAGTTATTCTTCCATTGTTTTTCGGTTGTAAGTAGATTACAAAGAATTGCTATTCTCATGTTTAGAACGACGAATAA
>JAVBKF010000073.1:0-9856 GCA_031554215.1 Caryophanales bacterium | reverse complement strand
TTTTTAAATCGTATTATAGTATGGCTTTTCTTTTCCATTTTCATTTCAGCTACCATAAATTACATAGAACACATCACATCGAATCAAAAAAAAAAGATGAAAAAGCGCTCCAAAACGGATGCGATTTTCATCTCTATATCTGATAGTCCCGGCGAATACATGGCGTGTTTTTCTAAATAGCTGCTGCAATTTGACCTAACGATAAGTCATTACTTTGTCAATTTTGGAATAGGGCTAGATTGATCCTGCATTTGTTTTCCTTTGTTACCGCCAGCTTTCATTGGCTTCATACCGATATTCTCTGGAACAAAATGCTTTGAATCCTTTTTTGGATTACTCATATAACCCCTCCTATTTGTTTGATGAGCATTTGCATGAAACACTCTTCCTTAGGATGGTCATTTTGCTTTCAATTATGACTTGCGAATATTTACAAATCAGCCATTGTTGCCTCAAAGGATTGATAATCCATGCTGCCTTCTGTTATCGTACGCACAACCCCGTCCTCATCAATAAAAATACTTGTTGGATAGGCGACAATTTGATAATTTGCTTGTACTTGTTGATTCGTATCGATCAGTACAGGGAAAGTCAGTCCATACTCATTCACAAATCCTTGCACATCATTTTCTGGATCCTCATTAACGGCTAAGATAACGTACTCCGGATAAGCCTCATGTAGCTTTTGGATATCCGGCATCTCCGCTTCACAAGGTGGGCACCAAGTCGCCCAAAAATTGACCAACACTTTCTGGCCCTTAAAATCGCTCAGTTCTACTTGTTCTCCCTGCAGATTTTCAAGCTGAAAGTTGCTGGCTGGTTTATCTACTAATCCCTGATTGCCACTCGTTTGTTGTTCTGTAGATTGCTGTGTTGTTTCAGATTCTTCTTGTTCATCTTCCTGTACGTAACCAATAGAAATGATGATCAAGATCATGATGATGACAACCGGCATCCATTTCACTAATTTATTCATTCAATCACCTGTATTAATTGTTTTTATCTAGAGGGAGTATACGCTGTTTAACCTATTAACGTCAAGTCCAGCCCTAGAGTCAGTGGAGAAAACCAATCACCATTCGGTCAGAAAAAATGGTTCCAGTGCACCACCAGTAGCACACTAGAACCATTTTCATGTCTGTTAAGCTTTTAACTTCTCTCTGAGCACAAGTGGCAGAATTCCACCATGACGATAGTAGTCAATTTCAATTTCCGATTCAAAACGAATCATGGCTTTGAAAGTCGTTATCGTGCCGTCAGGCGCGGCCGCTTTCACTGTTAGCAATTGTCTTGGTTGAACCCGTTCATCAATCTCGACCGAGAATGTTTCAGTTCCAACAAGCCCCAAGGTGTCAGCCGTTTCTCCATCTCTAAATGTTAATGGCAGTACACCCATGAGAACAAGATTGGCCCTGTGAATCCGCTCAAAGCTTTCTGCAATGACTGCCCTAATGCCTAGCAGATTTGTCCCTTTCGCCGCCCAATCACGCGAACTGCCCATACCATAGTCTTTGCCTGCAATCACAACAAGATCGCGCCCATTTTCTTTGTATTTCATACAAGCATCGTAAATCGGCATCATCTCATTCGTTGGAAAATAAGTTGTGAAACCGCCCACTTGTCCATTGGCAATTTTATTGCGGATCCGAATGTTGGCAAAGGTACCACGCATCATCACCTCATGATTACCGCGCCGTGAGCCATAAGAATTAAAATCTGCTTGGTCAACATGATTGTCCGTCAGATATTTTGCTGCAGGTGATGTTTTACTGATGCTCCCTGCTGGTGAGATATGATCGGTCGTAACAGAATCACCAAAGAGTGCGACAACCTGCAAATCTTCCAGTGGTTGAATGCGGCGTAAATCTGCTGAAAGATTTTCAAAATAAGGTGGATTCTGAATATACGTTGATGTAGCATCCCAATCATACAAAGAAGAAGCGGCAGACTGAATCTCGTTCCATTTTTGGTTGCCAGTAAACACTTGCGCATACTCTTTGGCATACAGCGTTCGCGTAACTACTTGCTGAACCAATGTTTCTATTTCCTGCCTGGTTGGCCAAATATCAGCTAGAAATACGGGTTTCCCGTTCTGATCTGCACCAATGGCTTCCGTGTTAAAATCAATATCCAATCTGCCAACTAGTGCATAAGCAACAACAAGCGGTGGCGCCGCTAAATAATTGGCTTTGACTAACGGGTGAATCCTCCCCTCGAAGTTGCGATTGCCCGAGAGAATCGAAGTCACAAACAAATCACTGTCTGCGATTGCTTTTTCAATTTCAGGGTACAATGGACCGGAGTTGCCAATACAAGTCGTACACCCATATCCGACAATATTAAATCCTAGTTGATCAAGAAATGGCTGCAATCCTGCATTTTCTAAATAGCCCTTCACAACCTTTGAACCTGGTGCAAGTGATGTTTTCACAAAACTAGGCACTGACAATCCCTTCTCTACCGCTTTCTTTGCTAGCAGTCCTGCGCTGAGCATCACATACGGGTTTGACGTATTCGTACAACTCGTAATCGCAGCAATCGCAATCGAACCGGCTTTCATCGTTGTTTTCTGATTACCTGGTAACGTGATGTCCACAGTTCGGTTTACTTCTTCATCTGTTAAACCAAAGCTCTGATTGCTAACTGGTGCCTTCAACGCCGCTTGGTATGTTGCTTTCATTGCAGAGAGCGGAATCAAGTCCTGCGGACGCTTAGGTCCGGCAAGGTTTGGCTCAATCATTGCAAGGTCAATGTCAACCATATCAGTGAAGTCAATCTCGCTACCCGTATAGAACAACTGATTTGCCTTACAATAAGCCTCAACAAGCAGTACCTGTGCTTCTTCACGTCCGGTCAAACGTAAATAATGTAGCACCTCATCATCAACTGGGAAGAAACCGCAAGTTGCACCATATTCAGGTGCCATATTCGCCACTGTCGCCCGATCTGATAAGGATAATGTCTCCATCCCATCCCCGCAAAACTCAACAAACTTACCAACCACACCTTTTTTTCGTAAAACTTCTGTCACTTTCAGTGCTAAATCAGTGGCTGTTGCCCCGCTCGGCAATTGATTGATTAACCGGACGCCAATCACTTCTGGTAGCGGAAAGAAAGAAGGTTGTCCAAGCATGCCAGCTTCCGCTTCAATACCGCCAACACCCCAGCCTAAAACACCTAAACCATTAATCATCGTCGTGTGTGAATCTGTCCCAAAAACGCTATCAGGGTAAACAATTGTTTTCCCGTCCACTTCACTCGTGCAGACAACACTTGCAAGATATTCAAGGTTCACTTGATGGACAATACCAGTCGCAGGCGGGACAGCACGATAGCCATTAAACGCTTTCTGCGCCCAGTTCAGAAATTGATAACGCTCCGCGTTGCGCTTAAACTCAAAATCAAGATTCTCATCAAAACTTGTGCTTGTACCAAACTTATCCACTTGCACAGAATGATCAATGACAAGATCCACTGGGATTTCTGGATTAATCATCGTGGGATCGCCGCCAAAATCAGCGACTGCTTTTCGCAGGGACGCCAAATCCACTAAAGTGGGTACGCCAGTAAAGTCCTGAAGAATGACGCGTGCAGGTTTAAAAGGAACGTCGATATCCTCGGCATCAGCTGTCCCCCATTTAGCTAGATTTTCAGCGTGATCTTCAACAATTGACTTGTTATCAATTTGCCGTACAACAGATTCAAGTAAAACACGTATCGAGTAAGGCAGTTTGGCAATATTCACATTGCCAACCTCAAGTGATTTCAAGCTAAAGTAATACATTTTCTTCCCATCTAGTTCAAATGATTGCAGTGTCTTGTTTTTCAGATTAACCATCATTTACGCTCCTCACTAAATTAAATCGGTTGCTAGAATGAGCCTTCATTCCGCCTGTAATCGCTTGGCATGTGCAAGGTATTTGTTCTCTACTTCTACAATTTGAATCCATTTCACTTTCATCATACAATGAAAAAGAATTTCCATCAAAATATTTACATTTCTAAAACAAAAACAAGCCATACTAACAGAAATGATTTTACACCTATGGTGGAATCATTGCACGAGCGAAATTCTTTAGCAGAGCCCAGACATTGCTTTTTGAAGACAGCATCGCTTCGACACAATGCCACCCAGAAACAGGCATTGTTTGAAATAAAAGAAGCGAAGATAACACGCTTACTCTACGGGTTCTAGCCATAAGGTCAATAAAAAATTTCAGTAACAGGCAGGTGATCACAGTGGGAAAAGGAAGAACGAAGCATACGATCGACACATTATCTAGTAACGAATCAGTGAACGATATGGATGTCAATAACGCTAGTAGTCAAATACACAAAGTGACTGAAAAAGAAAAACTGAATAACAAAAAACGAAAAACAAATCAATAAGGAGTTCTTATGCCGATAAATGATAATCAGCCAGTACCAGTGACAAAAACCACAACACCAGAACCTGCTCTCCCTAAAGAGGGAACGAATCGTAAAAACGACAAACAACAAACAACTCCTAAAAAACATGCACGCGATGATGTCTAGCTACTTAGGCGGTGATCGTAACACTGAGTCTATAGCTCAGTGTTACCTGCGAAGTTATTTCTGTTTGAAACTGAAGGCTAGTCAGCAGTCCTATTGAGCCCTGGGCACATGATGCTGCTGACAAATCATCATGAGATTAAATGAAAAAAGAGCGCACAGACTGTTAATCCATGCGCTCTTTCATCAGTTTTAATATTTTCTTTTCAAGCCTTGATATTTGCACCTGCGAAACACCTAGCCGTTCCGCTACTTCTGATTGGGTCTGATCCTTATAGTAGCGTAAATAGACAATCAGTCGTTCGCGTTCATCAAGCGTTTCGATGGCTTTTTTGAGTGATAATTTCTCAAACCAACGCGCATTACTAGTGTCGGTTATCTGATCAAGCAGCAAAATCGCATCGCCATCATTTTCATAGACCGTTTCATGAATTGACGAAGGTGAGCGGCTCGCATCGAGTGCCATAACAATTTCATCATCGCTGACCTTGAGGATTTCAGAAAGCTCACGAACCTTCGGTGAACGACCATGAATTTTTACGAAGTTCTCGTTTTCACGCCGAATTTTATTGGCAAGTTCTTTCAGCGAACGACTGACTTTCACAGTCCCATCATCACGAATAAAACGCTGAATCTCACCCATAATCATTGGCACTGCATACGTTGAAAATTTAACATCGAAAGATAAATCAAACTTGGTAATTGATTTTAACAGACCAATACAGCCTATTTGATATAAATCTTCCAAATCATAGCCACGGTTGACAAACCGCTGCACGACTGACCAGACAAGCCTTGTATTCTTCCCAACAATTTCATCTCTTGCCGCAATATCTCCTTGCTGACTGAGGAAAATCAGCGTCTTAATCTCTTCATCCTTAATGAGAACGGGCTTCCCTTTCATTTCTACATCCATATAGGGTACCTCAATGAACCATCATATTATTTTTACTAAAAAATTTAACAACCTTTACACTCGTGCCAATCCCTGGATGCGATTCAACGACCATTTCATCCATAAAATTTTCGATAATCGTAAAGCCCATCCCCGAGCGCTCAAGCTCTGGTTTCGACGTAAACAATGGCTGGCGCGCTTCCTCAAGGTCAAAAATACCACAGCCTTCATCACGAATTTCAATTTCAAGCCTTCCAGTCTCGCTATCAATTGAAGCTGACAGATAGACAATCCCTTCTTGTTCCTGCTCATATCCGTGAATAATCGCATTGGTAACAGCCTCAGATACAACCGTCTTGATCTCCGTCAGCTCGTCTAAACTCGGATCAAGTGTCATCAAAAATGCCGCTATCGTCACCCGAGCAAAAGCCTCATTCTCACTTAAAGCAGAAAATTGACAATTCATCTCATTTTTCATTACGCTACCCCCAAACCATGTAATGCATTTTCTTCTGAAGTTGCCAGCCTCATAATTTTGAACATGCCTGACATCTCAAACAGTTTGCAAATCGTTGGTGAAACGGAGCAGATCACCATCTCTCCACTATTCCCCTTAATTTGATTGTATCTACCGAGTACCACACCGATCCCAGAACTATCCATGAAATCAAGTGAAGCAAGATTCAGTACCAAGTGACGAATATTCTCTCTTTCAATAATCTCAGATGCCTGTTCTTTCAAATCGTTTGCGGTATGATGATCGAGCTCACCTTCCAAACGAATACACAATACATTGCCCTTTGTCTCAAACTCAATAAATAAACTCACAAAAACTACCTCATTTTAGGTATTCTTGTGAGTTATTCTCTATTAAATTTGGCGTTTCCTGCCTGTCGACAAAACTAGAAGAAATCTCTGTTTTTCTTTAGGTCTATGTCGCTTTTTGACTGATTTACCACACCACCCAGTGGAGGTCAGATGGTGTGGTGGTCAACAAAGGGGCTAATTTCTATCTATAGCTGGAGTTGTTACTCCGTTAATTTAACCTGTGTGAAATTGCCAAGTGTTCGGCCAAACAACTGCGCCCAAGATGCACTAGTAATGTCCTCTGCTGCAACAAGTTTTGACTCGGCAATCACTTTGCCATCCTTTTCAATGACTACTTTCCCAAGTACTGCACCTTTCGATAACGGTGCATGGATGTCTTTATTCAAATGCATCTTCGGTTCCAAATGACTGAGTTTTTCGCCTTTTTTGGTTAGAATCGTTACATCATCCGCAACCGCTAGTGTAACGCGTTTGTGATTCCCTTTTTCCACTGGAACAAGTGCCAAATGATCATCCTTCTTAAATTGCTCAGATGTATCATAATGACTAAAGCCGTAATCAAGCATCGACGTCACTTGTGCGTTGCGTTCTTTTGGATTATCTGCCCCGAAAACAACAGCAATCAAACGCATATCATCTTTCACAGCCGTTGCCGTCAGACAATATTTCGATTCGTTGGTAAATCCAGTTTTCAGTCCATCGACACCCGGGTAGAATTTAACCAAGCGATTTGTGTTGACAAGCCAAAACTTTTCATCCGTATTTTCCCGAAGGTAAGATTCGTATGTACCAGTGAATTTCGTGATCTCAGGATGTTTCAGCAATTCCTTCCCCATCAGCGCCATATCCTTTGCAGAACTGTAATGGTTCTCTACAGGAAGGCCAGTACAATTTGAAAAATGGGTATTCTTAAGGCCGAGCTCTTTTGCCCGTTTATTCATCTGTACAACAAACGCCTGCTCACTGCCAGCCAGCTTCTCTGCCATCGCAACGGCTGCGTCATTTGCTGAACCAATGGCGATTCCTGTCAACATTTCTTTCACAGTCATTGCCTCACCAGGTTCAAGGAAAATCTGTGACCCACCCATCGAAGCTGCATACTCACTCGTTGTCACTTTATCATCCCAAGCAATCCGGTCCTCTTCAATCGCTTCCATGATTAAAATCATCGTTAATATCTTCGTCATACTAGCTGGTGCTAGCTTTTCATTCTCATTTTTCGCGTACAAAATCGTCCCTGTATCCCGCTCAATCAGAATCGCAGATTTCGTATTCGGTGCGAGTTCAGTTTCGGAAGTCTCGTTTGCAAGTGCCGGTGACACACTACCCAAAAAGAATAAACCAGCCGTACAGATACATAAAAATCGCTTCATAACAAAACTAACCTCCTGTGCTTTTGAGGTTAGTTTTAACAATTAGGGATCAATTATACAATCTGCCAGAAATATTTATTAAAGGGTCATCAGAACTTATTTGAAAAGTACCATTTGTTTCAACTGCATCCCCACGTGCCACAACAAAAAAACAAGTGTTGCTATGATCTGAACTGCATTACTATCCCTATCGATATTGATAACGACATTGTATTTACGCGGAACTGAACAATCAATTCGTACTGACCGGTCAGCGCTTCCGGTTACCACAATCATCATCAGTTCACCAACGATTTCAGCCAATCTATTTTGATGGGCTATTCAAGTGCTCAGCTTTAAATTTTCGCCAACCAACATAGGACAAAGTCACAACAATAATCCCGCTGGTAGCCGCAATCACCCATAAGATAGAAGGTTCAGATCTGGTGTGTTCCATTTCCCGAAAGATTTGATCAAACTCATTGCGCAAGTTTTCAAGCTCATCCTGACTACTTTTCTCAAGAAAAACTTGGCCACGGTACTCATCAACAAATTGCACCTCTTGATGAAGCGTCTTTAGCTCAAGCGTAGACACATCAATTTCCAATGAAGGTGAAATGACATGATAGAGTGCTAATAATTGTGTCACCTGCTCATTAAAGCGCGTCAAATCGTTCGCCTCGATCGCTTGTTCGGCTCCCTCGATTGTTGTCAAAATCGGTTCTTTCATTTGCGTCCAGAGCGGTGTACCATCACGTTGAACTGCATCAACCGCTAACCGAAATGAGGTCACTTTACTGGCAATTTCCGCTGAATTTGCACCATCTGATTGAAAGACGACCTCCGCCTCATGCTCGGCATTCCTAATCGTGGTAATTTCTTCGCTTGTGAGTGCATCCGTTGTCTTGCTAACTTCTGAAAAATCTGACTCAAACAGCTGTAAAATGTGAACTGCATCAGAGAAGCGCCCCAACTTTGTTAGTTGTAATGTCTGATCAGCAAGGCTATCAAGTTTTTCAATCGGGGAAGGACCAGCAGCAAGTATTTTGTTGAACGCAGCTAAATTGATACAGATAAAAAGAATGAGAATCAGCAGATTTTTTTTCATAAGTCCCTCCCATGAGCAAGGTACATCATTCAGTCAGTTTTTTCGGTCATGCTGTATATGAAAATGTATGCCATATGGGACAAGAATAGAATGCATCTGGATGAAAGCACTAACTGAATGAGATCGTTTCATGTATTATCTTATGTCAGTCATGGGGGCAATAGGATACCTTACCGTTTCACGAAAAAAAAGAAAGTAATCCACTTTTAATTAAGTGTGTGTGCTTGGTTACGACATCTTATTAGTGCTTCTGATGCATTGATGAAAATTTATTTTCTGTCTTTTCAAAAAAAGCAAAGAAAAGAGACTGGACTTTTACAGTTCTTATCCGTATTTTGTCCCAGTATCTAATTTTTTTCAAACTGCCTGTTCTTGCCAGTTTCAGATTCATCCTACACTGAGATACGCATATTCCTGATTATCAAAGTGAGAATCAGGTGTGTTCCTAAATGAGCTTTTTAAGCGAACGTTACCCCAATGTTCAGGATTAATAACTTATTTATCTACCTGATAAAAAGAGTTCGATCAACATGATACATTGATCGAACTCTTTTTATATCAATTTGCCCTTTTTGACAAACAATCGCTTTCTTACCTCAGCAGGCACGCTAATCCCTATTTCAGTGTCGTGACATAGTCAGCAAGGGTCTGCAATTCTTCATCAGAACCTTTAAAGACACCAGACGGCATCTTGCCCTTACCTTCTCTAGCAATTTTCTTGATCTCATCTGCTGACAATGTTGTCCCAGCAAGCTTTGGTCCCGCTCCGCCTTGAAGCGAGTCACCATGACAAGAAATACAACCGTTATCCTTATACAGTTTGTACCCTTCAGTCGTTTTATCAATCTCCGGTCCAAGAACAATCTGACCTTGCTTCTTCGCTGCATCCCAATCATGATGAGCGGCAGCATCCCAAGTAAGATAGAAGATACTAGCAATCGCTAGCAACATTAAACTTGTTGAATAGATGCGCTTGTGCGGCCGTCTTTCTGGACCTCGATCAAGAAATGGTGCTAAGAGCAAAGCCGTAAAGGCAAGCCCAGGAATCACCATCGTTCCGATAATGTTATAGGGACCTGATGCATATTCAAATTTCAGCAGTTGATAGAGAAAGAGAAAATACCAATCCGGCAACGGAAT